>JBOHTB010000041.1:0-7599 GCA_050733435.1 Gemmatimonadaceae bacterium
CCCGATGCGCTCCGAACATCCGCGATGCGCGCCTGGAGGTAGCTCTCGCCTCGGTACTCGTCGCGCTCGAGTCGAAACGCGACGTCAACCTTTGCACCAGCCTCGAATTCCCCGGCGCGCGACGCGAGTCCCCAGCCGACGGCTTCGAGCGAGCCCGTGCCGGTATCGAGAACGAGCTTGAGACCATCCTTCCCGATCAGCCTGGGCGGCTTAGACAGTGTCACGTTCCGCGAAAGCAGGACTGGCGACGGATTGCCGATTCCAAACGGCTCGAAATGCCGGAAAAGCGACTCGAGCCGCTCGTCCATTCCGTCGATACTGACTTCGAGATCCACTCGGATTTCCGGCACGAGATCCTCGGGCGTCAACAGCGAACGCGCCACATCGTTGAATCTCGTCGCGAAGTCATCGACTCGCTCACGGGCGATCGTCACACCAGCCGCGGCGCGGTGTCCACCGAACCGCAGCAGCAGATCGCGCGCTTCTCCGAGCGCGCCATGAAGATCGAACTTCGAGATCGATCTCCCCGATCCCTTGCCCTGCTCCCCCGACAAAGCGATGAGCACCGCCGGGCGCCCGAACTCCTCGACGAGACGCGATGCAACGATTCCAATCACGCCGGGATGCCAGGTTTCGTCCGCGAGGACGATCCCGAAAGTCTGGTCGAGGTCCATCTGAAGAACTTTTTCCCGCGCTTCCTCGAGCGTGGCGTGGTCCAGCTCCTGACGACGGTTATTGAGCTCCTCGAGCTCGCGCGCGATCACATTCGCCTGATGCTCGTCCTCGCTGAGGAGCAGCTCGACTCCGCGCAGCGCGTGACCCAGCCGTCCGGCGGCATTCAGTCGCGGTGCGAGAATGAATCCGATGCGCCCGGCCGTCAGCGGCTTTCCGGACAAGCCCGCCGCTCTTATCAATGCATGCATGCCGATGTTGTGCGTTTCCGCGAGCATCTTCAGCCCATAACGAACGAAGACGCGATTCTCTCCGCGCAGCGGAGCAACGTCGGCCACCGTGGCAAGGGCAACGAGGTCGAGCATTCCCCAGATGAAGTTCTCGTTCTTCTCGAGTTTGCGCGCGAGCGCGAGCGCCAGCTTGAACGCGACCCCGACCGCGGCGAGATCCTTGTCCGGGTAACCACAGCCTTCGCGTTTGGGATTAAGAATCGAGAGACAATCCGGAAGCTCGGCTCCGCCCGGCAGGTGATGGTCGGTGACGATCACGTCGATCCCCGCTTTGCACAGTCGAGCAACTGGCGAAACCGCGCTCGTCCCGCAATCGCAGGTCACGACGACGTGAGCTTGCGCCGCGATCGCGGCATCGACGCCCGCGTCGCTCAGATCGTAGCCGTCCTCGATGCGACGCGGGATAAACGGAATCGCCTTCCCACCGAGGCCGCGGATCGTGCGGGTGAGAAGAGTCGTCGAGCAGATGCCGTCCACGTCGTAGTCACCGTGGATGAAAACGAGCTCCTGGTCGCGAACAGCGCGCGCCAGACGATCCACAGCCTTGTCCATCGATAGGAACTGGAGCGGATCATGAAGCCGATCGAGCTTGGGACGCAGGAAAAGCTTGGCGTCTTCGGCGCTCACATATCCGCGAATCAGAAGCAGCCGGCAGACAATCTCGGGCAGCGAAAGTGCCTGAGCGAGCTGCCTGACCGCTTCTTCGTCCGGCGGCTTGGGCAGAATCCACCGCGACGGCGCTACAAGGTTCACGCGCCCTCGGCGTAAAGCAGAACGCCACAGGCTTCGCAGACTTCAATCTGGCCAGTACCGGCCATCAAGTTGCGGCGCTGGAGCGGAACGGAGGTGTCGCAATTGCCGCAGGAGCCGCCCCGCAGAGCGTAAAGAGCCTGCGGACGTTTTCCTCTTATGCGGTCGTATTTCCCGAGCATCGGACGCGACACGGCGCCTGCACGGCCGTCCCTGTCTTTTTTCGCCGCGTCGAGCTGCGTCTGCAGAATTGCGCGCTTGGACTCTATCTCGGGCCGCGTTTCCGCCTGCTCCTGCTCCACCGACGCGAGCATGCGCTCCGAGGCAGTAACGCTCGCGTGCATGTCCGATATTCGACGTCCGATGATTGCGAGCTCACTTTCATCTTCCGCCATCAGTCTCCGGGTGGATTCCACCTGCGCGGTTGCTGCGGTGGCTTCTCGCATTCTTTTTACATCCTCGAGCTGGTGGAGATTTTTCTCCTGCATCTGCTTGTGCTGAGATAACCTGCTCTGAAGCTCCCGTTGTTTCTTTTCCTCCGCCTGTACCATCGTCTGCGCGCGTGTGAGCGCCGCGGCGGCCTGGTCTTTCCTTTTGTCGAGCTCGGCGAGCTGAGGGTCCAGCTCTCGAATCTCGTTCTCGATTTCCCTGATCTTCAGATCGTCCTGTTGCAGCGCCAGCAGCGCTTCAACTTCCTGTTGCATTTGATCTCCGTGTAGTCATCGTGCCCCCGATCGTCTGTACTTCTTAAAGTAGTTCTTCCCCGTTGCCTTCAGCTCGTTTCTTATTGCCGTCTTTTCCGCGATCAGCTTGTCCTTCTGTGGTCCATCCGCCAGCGGAATGATCCTGTCCAGCTCGGCCGCTCTAAGATCGAGATCGCGAGCACGCAAGGTGGCGAGACTGTCGCTGATCGTGCGCTCCGGATCGAGCTCGACGGCCCCCTCGGCGAGGATGTCCTCGACGACACCGATGGATTCTTCGTCGAGGACACCGGCAAGGTCTTCGATCGTCGCGTCGGGCCCGGCGGCGATGAGAGCTTTGTAGATCGCGCGATACACCGGATCGCGAAAACTCTCCTCGCCGATTTTCTCCGCGATCTGTTCGACGCGCGATCTAACGGTCAGCATGGCCCTCACCAGCTCTCGCTCCGCCGATGCACCGCGCTGTCCATGTTGCGCGCGACGCTCACCACGACGGACTCTCGCCGCCGGCGAAATCCGCGGCGCCAACGTACCCGGCGGCCTCGTCATATCGCTTCGCGAAGGCGGAATCCGCCCACTCAGCTCCCGCTCGAGTACTTCTCTCGCTACGCCGCTCACTTCGCTGGCGCGCGACAGGTACAGATCACGCATGATCTCATCCGATGTGGCGCGAATGCTCGGCAGAAGTCTGTCGAGCGCGCGCCGTTTCTTCTGCAGCTCGGCGAACATTCCCGCACGCTCCAATAGCTGGATCTTTCTGTCGAAGACGTCGATGGCGTCGCGCAAGCGCCCTGTCAGGCCAGCGGCGCCGTGATGCTTTACGAACGTATCCGGGTCTTCCCCTTCAGGCAGCGTCACCACGCGGACCGATACTCCCTGCTTCAATAGCTCGTCGCCGGAGCGAAATGTCGCTTTGAGGCCCGGCTTGTCGCTGTCGTAAAGCAGGAACACATTCTTCGTCAGCTTCCTGAGCATCGCCGCCTGGGCATCGGTGAGCGCGGTGCCGAGCGGTGCGACAACCGTTGTGACTCCGGCGGCCATGAGTCGCACAACGTCGAAGTAACCTTCGACGACAAGCACCTGGTCCTCGCGCCTGATGTCGTTCTTGGCCCAGCTCAATCCGTAGAGCGTCTTCCCTTTGGTGAACACGGGCGATTCCGGCGAGTTGAGATACTTTGGCTCGCCCTCGCCAATTACGCGTCCGCCAAAACCAATATTGCGGCCCATCGAATCGAGGATCGGAAACATCAATCGACCACGAAACCGCGGGCGAGGCTCGCTTCCGTCTTCACCCGCAACGAGCAAACCACACTCGAGGAGACGCTTCTCGTCGAAGCCGAGCGTCCCCATGTAATTTCTCACGAGGCCGATCTCGCGAGGCGCGAAGCCAATTCCGAATTGCTCCGCGATCTCGCGCGCGATTTCTCGCTGCGCAAGATATTCGCGCGCCTGTTGCCCGATCGGATCATCCCAAAGGACTTTCTGAAAGTAGGCCGCCGCGGTCGCGTTGACTTCCCAGTGGGGCTCTCTCGGATCGGGACCTTCGCGACGAGTGTCCACCTCGCGGACTTCGATCCCCGATTTCTCGCCCACCATTTTGACAGCGGCCGGCCACTCCACCCCCAGGCGTTTCTGCAAAAATCGGAACACGTCGCCGCCTTCGTGGCAAACGAAGCAGTAGTACATGCGCTTCTTCGGCGAGACGGAAAAATTGCGGTGCGTTCCCTGATGAAACGGGCATGGCCCTCTGAAGTCGGTACCCGCCCGCTTCAGGTTCACGTACTCGCCGATGACCTGCACTATGTCGGCGGCGTCGCGAACCTGCTCCACCATGTCGTCGGGAATCACTTGAGCTCTACCACCGTTACGCCAGCGCCTCCTTCATTCCACGCCCCGAGACGAAAATTCGAGACGCGGGATTCCTTCCTGAGCATCTCGGCCACACGGTCGCGCAGTGCGCCCGTACCTTTGCCGTGAATGATCCGAATGCTCTTGAGATCGGCTCGCACGGCGGCATCGACAGCCTGCATGACGATGTCATCGACCTCTCCCGCCCGCATCCCGCGCAAGTCTATCTCGCTCGGAGCGTGCACTTCGGGAAAATCTCCGCGCACGGCGACGGCAACCTGGGGCGCAGCGGCGTCGGCAGTGGACATTCTGAGTGAGCGACGCGGAACCGCCACCTTCATGACGCCTACGGCCACGACTGCCTCGCCATCACGCACCTCCAGAACGCGTCCGACTTTCCCGCCGAGCGTTTCCACCTCGACGAAATCGCCGACGCTGATCTCAGCATCGTCACTCGGACCCGCGGATTCAGGAGCTAGATCGAGACGATCGAGCTCGCGTCCCTGCTCGCTCGCGAGCTGCTCGACGCGCTTTCTGGCATCACGCGCTGCCTGCTCGCCTGCGTCCGACGCGGTCCTGAGGTCCCGAATCGCGCGCTCGACATCCGCGCGCGCCTCGAGAAGATATCGCCTTGCCTCCTGGCGTGACGCGCGCTCGAGTTCGCGTTCCCTCTCCGAGACTTTCCTCTCCCGCTCACCGACTCTCCGAGCGCGGCTTTTCGCGTCTTCAGCGATCTCGCCAGTTTCCCGCTCGGCCGCGGCCAGCGTTTTCTCGCGCGCTTCGAGCTCGGCGAGAAGCGCAGTGACTCTGCGTTCGTCGGTGGGGATGCGTTTCTCAGCGCGATCGAGAATTTCCTCCGGCAGGTTCAACCGGCGAGCAATACTGATTCCGTACGATCGCCCAGGAATGCCCTTGGTGAGTCTATAGGTCGGCGCGAGCGCGACGGCATCGAACTGCAGGGAAGCGTTGACGACACCATCGACTTCGGTCGCGAGCTCCTTTAGCGCGCCGAGATGAGTGGTTGCGACAGTTAGCGTGCCGCGGGCGGTAAGCGCCTCGAGGATTGCGCCACCCAACGCCGCGCCCTCAGTCGGATCCGTCCCAGAGCCGAGCTCGTCGATGAGCACAAGGGAATGCGCGCTCGCGGAGTTGAGAACCTCGACGAGATTTCTCAGGTGAGCGCTGAAGGTCGAGAGGCTGGCCATTATCGACTGCTCGTCTCCGACGTCCGCATAGATGTCATCGAAGATGGCGATTCGCGAGCCTGCCGCGACAGGGGCAGGAATTCCCGACTGTACGAGCGCGGAAAAAAGTCCGAGCGCTTTTAGAAGGACGGTCTTGCCACCGGTGTTCGGCCCCGAGATGAGCAATGTCCGCTCGGTGGCGGACATCTCGAGATTGAACGGAACCACGTCGATTCCCTGAGCGACGAGAAGAGGATGACGCCCGTCGGCGATGGTAAAGCCGTCGATCGAGTCCGACAGATCCGCTGGCGTGCAGCGGAATTCGATCGCGTAGCGGGCCCGAGCGACCAGCGAGTCCAGAACGATCAACGCCTCGAGACTCTCCGCGAGTGCGTCACGATGCGGACGAACCTTTTCCGTCAGCTCGGCGAGAATCCTTTCGACCTCCTCGATCTCCTCGCTCTGGAGCTCACGAATTCTGTTGCCTGCCTCGACCGCGGCCGGTGGCTCGACGAAGAGCGTGCCTCCGGTTTGGGACGCATCGTGGACGATACCGCCGACGGCGCCAAGCGCTTCGCGACGTACCGGTATGACGAAGCGCCCGTTCCGAACCGTTACCGACATATCAGCGACTCGCTGATGCGCGTCGAGCTTTGCCATCGCTCTCTCGAGCAGCTTGACGAGCTCGCCGCTCGAACCTTTAAGCTCGCGACGAATGCGCCTCAGCTCCGACGACGCGTTGTCGCTGACTCCGCCTTCCTCGTTGATGACTCTCGCAATCGCCTCTTCGACCGCCTTGTTCGAGAGCAGAGAATCGATCTGCTCCTTAAGCACGGCGGATGCGAGCGCCGATGCTTTTTCGCCGCGCAGCGATTCGCGCGTGAGTCGCGAGCTCCTTAGCAGCGCGCCCATTACCGACAGATCAGGTGCGGCGAGCGATGCGCCAGCAACGCGCAGACGCGTGAGCGTCGCACGCGCGTCCGGAACTCCTTCGAGATTCCATGGGTCTTCGGACGAGACAAGCGATCTCACCGCCGCGACGCGCTCGTGCTGCGTCTCGATTTCACCGCGATCCGTCACCGGCCGAAGCTCTCTAACGCGCTCGGCGCCCAGTGCGGACGTCGCCCGCTCCGCGACGAGAGCGAGCGTCCGCGGAAACTCGATTACGTTTAGCGCGTGGGAATTCATTCCTGCTGATACACCCCAATGGCAAAACCCGAGCTTGCGAAGACATTCGCACGCCCGGGTTTCGTGTTTCTCGTGGACAACTCTTTCACCCCTGCTTGCTCAGCTCCTCTCGGGCGATGGCGTTGATCATTCCGCCGTCGGCCCGACCTTTAAACTGAGGAAGCACTTTTCCCATCACGGCGCCGATCTGCGTCGCGCCGCCGGCGATTGCCGCTCGCACTGCTTTGCGTAGCTCTTCATCGCTGATCTGCGCGGGAAGGTATTTCTCGAGCGATTTTGCCTCCGACGTTTCATTGTCGGCGAGGTCTTTCCTGTTTCCCTTCGTGTACATCTCCGCGGATTCGCGTCGCCTCTTGATCGATTTGCGGATGACATCGATCACGTCGTCGTCCGTCGGATCGCGTCTCAGCTCGATCTTTCTGTTCTTGATCTCCGAGAGGACTGTGCTGAGGAGAAGCGTACCAGCCTTGTCCTGGGATTTTCTTGCCGAGATTAGATCGCCCTGGAGTCGGGCGAGGAGCTCAGACATTCCCTAGGCGTGGCGGGTGCGGCGGTTTTTTCGCATCGCCGTGTTCAGCTTGCGCTTTCTGCGCTCGCTCGGCTTTTCGTAATGACGATGCTTGCGGAGATCGGAGAGGATGCCCGCCTTTTCGCACTTCTTTTTGAAGCGCTTGAGCGCGCGCTCAAAGTTCTCGTCGTCATGGATGATCACTTCCGACAAATTCTACTTCCCCCCTTCGTGGCGACACGCGTCGCCGGCTTGTGTACAGAATTCTAAACTTAGACGACGCAGGAGGGTGGGTCAAGCAACTCTGCCTCCTCTCGTTCCTCCTTTGGCGCGCTGGCTTTAGCCGCCAGCGGTATCCGTGCCGGTGCGTCGGAGTAGGTCGGGACTTCGGCGACAACGGTCGCTCTGGCGGAGCCCCTAACTGCGCTCGTTCGCTCTGCTCACTCGCGGGTCTCCTT
>JBOHTB010000042.1:0-22235 GCA_050733435.1 Gemmatimonadaceae bacterium
TTGGGAATATTGGTGCCTGTAGTCATCATCAACATCGTCGTGTTGTTCAGCAGGCCCGTGAGAGTGATTGGGGACTCCTCGGGATCAGTTTTGGCGGCGTTGCCGATGGTCTCGGCGCCAGCCGTCAAGACGGGCCGTTGATCCAGGCGAAGGCGAAGCGCAACTAGAAGCCGTTCGGGTGGCCGAAGGTTCCTTTGTGACGGCAGCGCCGAATCGATGATGGGCATCCGATAAAAGGAATCCGGAGGCCGAGATATGTCAGGCAACATCCGGTCTCAGGGCAACGGCCCCGCGCAAGTATACGTGGGTGTCGAGCGGGCGTGGCGCGCGCAGCTCCACCTGGAGCATCGTACGTAGACATCTGGGCATCGAGCCTTCGACGGGAATCTCGCTCGCGCAAAGCAACGGCACGCCGACCCATCCCATCTCGCGCGCCGCGAGGGCGGGGAACATTGTCTTCAGATCGTTGGTTAGTGTGAAGATCACGCTCACGATTTCGTCGGCCTCGAGCAGATTTCGCTCGACGATCTGCTCCAGCAGCTCTCGCGTCGCCTCGGCGATCTGGCGCGGATCATCTGCTTCGACGGATGTCGCGCCGCGAATGGCGTGGGTGCGTCGCCACAGACGCGAAGCGTGCGCGACGACGGCGACGAACCGGGTGTGATTGTCCGGCCGGTCCTGCACGCCATCCTCGAGTATCACGAGACCGTAGCGGTCGGCCGCGGCGCTGCTCGCGATCGCCGCCTGGGAGATGTCACCGCGCTCGGAGATTTCGCGCGCAGCACCCGCGGTGTCGAACGCCTTGGTCGGCTTGATCCACGGATGCGTCTCGAAGAAGCGGCTGCACTGCGCTAGCGCAACGGGGTGACTCGACGCTGCGCGCAATCCATCGAGAGTCGCGCCGTTGGGCGCGACGAGACAGTGGCGAACCGGGACGAGAGCCTCTCCGACTGTGCGCAACCCCCGGTACGCGGCGAGAGCTTGCCATCCCGCTTCGACTCGTCCAACGATCGAGTTCTCGATGGGGATCACGCACGCATCGGCGTCACCGTCGGCGACGGCGCGGACAGCGCCGGTGAAGGTCGGAACGGGAATTCTCTCGACGGGATGTCGCCAGATCTCCGATATCGCGCTCTCCGCGTAAGCACCGCGATCGCCCTGAAATGCAACGCGCATCGTCAGGCTTCGCGTCGCTGCCCGCATGGGTTTGCGCGGTTTGGTGGCGTTGGTGTTCGACGCTTTCGATTTCAGCATGATTGCCCCGCTTGAAAGTCATTGAAGTCGGCACCCCGCAATCCTTTCTGGGTAGTTCGTCCGATCGCTCTGGCCACTGGCTCCGCGGCCGCCATCAGCTCGCCGAACATTTCGAGCGTAAGTGATTGATCGCCGTCGGAAAGCGCAGTCTCCGGGTTAGGATGCACCTCGACCATGATCCCGTCCGCTCCGGCGGCAATGCTGGCAAGCGCGAGCGGAATGACGAGCTGCGCTCGGCCGCCCGCATGACTCGGATCGACGATCACCGGTAAATGAGTCTCCTCTTTCAATACCGGGATCGCCGAGATATCGAGCGTGCTGCGCGTCGAGGTCTCGAAAGTGCGAATCCCGCGCTCGCACAAAACGACGTCGCTGTTGCCCGCCGCCATCACGTGCTCGGCCGCCAGCAGCAGCTCGGTGATCGTAGCCGACAGACCGCGCTTGAGCAGCACCGGTAGACCGGACTTACCAACCTCCTCCAGCAGCGAAAAATTCTGCATGTTGCGGGCGCCGACCTGAAGCATGTCGGCGGTCTGAGCGACGAGCTCAACCTGCCGCGTGTCCATCACCTCGGTCACAATCGGCAGCGTGCTCTGGGCGCGCGCCGCATCCAGAAATCCCAACGCCGCCGGGCCAAGGCCATTAAACGAGTAGGGCGATGTGCGAGGCTTGAACGCGCCACCGCGCAGCATCACGGCACCAAAAGTTCTCACGCGGTTGGCGACGCTCACGATCATTTCGGCGCTCTCAACGGAGCAAGGGCCCGCGATCACCGTGATAGCCGGACCACCGATTGTCACGCTATCCGTCACGCGAACGGGCCGCGTCGCGATTCGTGAGCTCGAGGCGTGGGCGGCGAGCCGATACGGTCGCGATAAATCTCTGGCGGTAAATCCACCGTTCCCCTGAGATCGAAGGGTTTTGGCGTGCATTGCTTCGGATGTTGCCATGACTGCCCCGACGTGAAAGTTGGAAATTCGGTCTCGCGGTTCGTGGGGCTCGGGAAAGAAAAAGCCCCCGCGATTGCGGAGGCCGGTGGTCTGCTTGCGACGTTCTGGCTGGAACTTTACTGCACGCGCGACCCGGGCCTCCGACGGTTATATCCGAAGAAGCCGTAATAATAGGTCGCGCTAAACCAGAAATGGGTCACGAGGCCAAGCTAGATGGGGAGGATTGAAAAGTAAAGATCGAAGTTGGTTGCGCTCACACAGCGAAGCGCTTAGCATTGATTCCATGATCCGCACTTGCCTGACCAATAATTCCTTCCGCCATGCGCATAGCCACCACGGCCACACGGGCCGCGGGGCGCTCTTGCGCGTGCAGGTCAGACTATAGTCGAGTAGTCAGACTCCACTCACAAAAGCTTCACCCGCTGCCCGTTCCATTCCTGGACGGGCTTTTTGTTTTCTACCCATAGATCTCATGCTCAAGATCGCACTGCCAAACAAGGGACGGCTTGCCGACGATACCCGCGAGCTCTTCGGAGACGCGGGGCTTCCGGTGCTCGCGAGGCGCGACCGCGCGCTCTCCGCATCACTCGGCGGCGAATTTGAGGCGCTGTTCGTGCGCGCGCAGGACATACCCGAATTCGTCGCCGACGATGTCGCCGACGTTGGAATCACCGGCTGGGATCTTGTCTGCGAGTCGGCGCGTCCCGTCGAGCGACGGCTCGACCTCGGCTTCGGCGAGTGCAGGCTAGTCGCCGCCGCGCGTGAGGAGAGCGCCATCAAATCCTTCGACGACATTGCGCCGGCCACCCGAGTCGCCACGTCGTTCCCAAACATCACCGCGGATTTCTTTCGCACGCGCGGCCAGTCCGTCGAGGTCGTGCCGATCTCGGGCGCGGCGGAGATCGCGCCGCTGATGGGGATCGCCGAGATCATCGTCGACATCACATCGACCGGTTCGACTCTCAAGGTGAACGGCCTGCGCGAGATCGGGACGCTTCTGACCTCCCGCGCCCAACTCGTCACGAGGTGCGACGCGGTATTCCAGCAATCCAAGAAGGAGGCACTCGACTCACTCATTATGGCGCTGGACTCGGTCGTCAGAGCGCGCAGCAAGAGATATCTGATGGCGAACGTTCCGCGGAAATCGCTCGACGCGGTGAAGAAAATCATTCCAGGAATCAACGGCCCCACCGTCATTGACATCCTGAACGGTGGCGACCGCGTCGCCGTGCACGCAGTCGTGGACGCCGCCAGAATCTACAAGACCATCAGCGCCCTCAAGGCGCTCGATGCTACCGGCATTCTGGTTACGCGGGTGGAGCGCCTGCTGCCGTGATCGAGGCGATCGAGAAAACGCGTGTCAGATATACGGGCGCTTTGAGTGCATTGCCCGCTGCCGAGCGCGAATCCCTTTTGCGGAGAAAGAGTCCCACGACCGCGCTCGTACGTGAACGCACCGAGGAAATCGTGCGTCGCGTGCGGCGCGATGGCGACCGCGCGTTGCGCGAGATGGCCGCGACATTCGACGCCGTCTCGCTCGATTCCTTCGAAGTTCCGAAAGTTGTTCGACGCCGAGCGCTTGACGCCATCGAGCCAAAGCTGCGGTCAGCTCTCGATCGCGCGGCGCACAACATCGAGCTCGTTCACTCGGCCGTCCCACCCCGCCCGATCGAACTAGAAACCGAGCCAGGTGTAACGGTGGGCAGACGACCCGATCCACTGCAACGCATCGGGATCTACTCGCCCGGTGGCCGAGCAGCTTACGCGAGCAGCGTGCTGATGTCCGCCATTCCGGCGCATGTCGCCGCCGTTCCCGAAATCATTCTCTGCTCGCCGCCGCAAAGCGATGGGTATCCGGCGGCAATCGTGCTCGGCGCGTGCGAAATCGCGGGCGTGGAGCGCGTCTTCACCGTCGGCGGTGCGGGTGCGATCGCGGCAATGGCGTACGGTACCGAGAGCGTTCCGCGCGTCGACCGGATTGTAGGCCCGGGAAACGCGTACGTCGCCGAAGCCAAGCTTCAGGTGAGCAGAGATGTCGGTATCGACTCTCCCGCCGGGCCGAGTGAGTTGCTCGTTATCTGCGACTCCAATTGTGACACCGGCGCGGTCGCTCGCGAGGTGATCGCGCAAGCAGAACACGATGTCGATGCTTGCGTAGTTGTTGTCTGTCTCGATGATACGACTGCAGCGGCAGTGGCTGCCGCCATCGATAGCATCATGCCGAGCGTCTCGCGACGCGACATAGTGCTTGCGGCGCTGGAGGAGAAGGGCGCGATCCTTCGCCTCGACTCGATCGCCCAGGCGCTGGAGTTCGCCGCCGAGTTTGCGCCCGAGCACTTGTTGCTGGCGATCAGCGATGCCGAGAGTGTGCTGGATGACGTTCGCAACGCAGGATGCGTGTTCGTGGGCGAGTCGTCGTCGGTGGTTTTTGGCGATTACATCACCGGCGGCAATCACGTCCTTCCAACCGGCGGCCTTGCGCGCAGTTACTCGGGACTCGGTCCGCTCGACTTCGTTCGCTGGACGTCGTACCAGAAAGTCACTCGCGATGCAGCCCAACGCTTAGCTCAAGACACGGCAATTCTCGCCGACGCCGAAGGTTTGCCGGCGCACGTCGAAGCTGCGCTCGGCTGGAGTGTCCAATGCTGACGGTTAATGGGAATGCTGGACCCGAGTCCATTGCCGGTTTCACCCGCCAGAGCTATCGCGAGATCGTGCTTTACTCGACGCCGCGCGGACGATGCGAGCTCGATCTAAGCGACAACACGAATCTCTGGGGTGCGCCACCGTCAGCGTTGCGGACACTTGCGTCGATTGCCGAGGCGGATGTCACGCGATATCCGATCGCATACGAGCCGGCACTGGCGAGCGCGCTCTCTGATTATGCGGGCGTGTCTGCTGACATGATCGCCTGCGGATGTGGCTCGGATGACGTGCTCGATTCGGCAATTCGGGCATTCGCGGATCCGGGCGAGCTGGTGTGCCTGCCTGCTCCGTCGTTCAGCATGATTCCTGTTTTCGCTCGGACGAACGGGCTCCGTCCTGTTGAGATTCCGCTCACACGCCGACTCGACCCCGATGTCGATGCGATGCTCGGGACTGGTGCGCGGATCATCTATCTTTGCTCGCCCAATAATCCGACGGGCCTGGCATTTTCGCGGAAGGCGGTCGAAGAGATCGTCGATCGCGCGCCCGGCCTTGTGATCATCGATCAGGCGTACGCCGAGTTCGGTGGTGACAGCTTTACCGATCTCGCGTTGAGCGACCACCCCGTGCTCGTCACGCGAACGATGTCCAAGGCGTTTGGACTTGCCGGGCTGCGCGTGGGATACGGCATCGGTGCGCCTCGGCTGATCGCCGAGGTGCTCAAGGCGCGCGGTCCTTACAAGGTGAGCGCCGTGGCCGAGCGTGCGGCGATCGCTGCTCTGCAGAATGATCGGGCTTGGGTGCGCGACCGCGCGAATGAAGTCGTCGCCAACCGGTCTCGTTTCGATGCGGCGCTCAGCGCGCTTGGAATCGATTCGGTCGAGTCCGCGGCCAATTTCGTTCTCGTCCCGGTCGAGGATTGCGCTGCCGCCTCCCGAAAATTGGAGCGCACGGGGATCCGCGTGCGTCCGCTCCCCGATCTCCCTGGAATCGGCGACGCGATACGAATCGCGATCGGACCGTGGGACGTGATGCAGCGCTGCCTCGATGGATTGGCGGCATCCGACGTCAGTCAGGTGGCGAGCACAGCGCGAGAAGCGACGTGACGAGCGTCGGAATCTTCGACTATGGCGCGGGCAATCTGCACTCACTCGTGAAGGCAATCTCCACCGATGACAGGCACATCTTCGTCGAGCGCGACATCCGCGATGCGATGAGGGCCGATGTTCTGGTGCTGCCCGGCGTCGGTGCTTTTGGCGCCGCTGTCACTGCGATGCGCGGCGCGCAACGCGAGCTCAACCTCGCCCTCGCAGATGGTCTGCCCTGTCTCGGGATCTGTCTGGGCATGCAACTGCTCTTCGATGCGAGCGAGGAAGCGGCGGGGAAAGGCCTCGGGTTGATCCCGGGAAAGGTCAGACGTCTTCGCACGCCGAAGGTTCCGCACATGGGTTGGAACGACATCGAATGGTGCGAAACCGCGAACGGACAGGGAACGACGTTGGCGACCGCGTACTTTGCCAACGCCTACATCTGCGAGCCCGAAGACGATTCTTCGATAGCGTGGACGACGCACCAGGACGCGAAGTTCCCCTCGGTAGTCCGCAGCGCGAACGCGATCGGAGTACAGTTTCACCCGGAAAAAAGCTCTTCCGCCGGACGCGGCTTCGTCAACGCCGTGATCGAGGACCTGATCCAGTGCAGGTGATCCCCGCGATCGATCTGCGCGATGGCGCGTGCGTTCAGCTCGTCGGGGGATCTTACGCGGACGAGCGCGTCCGCATCGCCGATCCCCTCGCTGTCGCCGAAAACTGGGCGCGACTGGGATTCGAGCGCATTCATCTCGTCGACCTCGACGCCGCGACAGGACGCGGATCGAACCGCAAAGTCGTGCGCGCGATCCTCGGCTCGTCCACCCTGAAAGTGCAGTGCGGGGGAGGAGTGAGAGACCTCGACACCATCGAAGAACTTCTGGGGCTCGGCGCATCCGAGGTCGTGCTCGGCACGCGCGCCATCGAGGATCGCGCCTGGCTCGAGCACGCCATTACGCGCTATCCGAATCGCATCATCGTCGCCGCCGATACAAGAGCACGCCGACTAGTTACGCGCGGTTGGTCGGAAACCACTTCGCGGGCCGTACTCGACCTCATCGTGGAAACCGCGCAGCTCCCGCTTGCCGCGATTCTCGTTACCGCGGTCGACAGAGAGGGACGTCTGGAAGGCCCGGACCTGTCGTTGATGGGTGAGATCGTCACGCGAGCAGATCATTTGCTTCAGGCATCAGGAGGAGTGCGCAGCATCGCTGACGTTCGAGCCCTGGCCGAGCTCGGCGTCAGCGCCGCCATCGTCGGGATGGCGCTCTACACCGGCGCGCTGGATCCGCAAACAATCATCGAGGAATTCCCTGAATGACCGTCACGAATAGAGAGACCACCGAAACTTCAATCCGCGTTGCGCTCGAGCGAGGAGGCGGCCCGAGCAACGTCGAGACCGGAAACCGCTTTCTCGATCACATGCTCGACGCTTTCGCCCGCTACTCGGGTTTGACGTTGGACGTTAAAGCGCGCGGCGATCTCAAGCACCACCTCGTCGAGGATGTTGCACTCACCATCGGGCGCACGTTCAGAGAGATCATCCCTCTCGGCGCCGCGCGCTACGGCAATCGGATCGTGCCGATGGATGACGCGCTCGTGCAAGTCTCTGTCGATATCGGCGGACGGCCGTATTACGAAGGGCCGCTGCCCAGCCGGCTGTACGATCACTGGATGCGATCGTTCAGCAACGAGGCGCGAGCGACGATACACATCCTCGTGCTCCGCGGCACCGATCGTCATCACGTCGTGGAAGCCGCGTTCAAGGCGCTCGGCCTGGCGCTTCGCGATGCGCTCGTCGACACGGGAAGTGGAGACGCGGTCAGCACAAAGGGATCGGTTTCGCTGAGGGTGGAGTGATGTTGACCAACAGAATCATCGCGTGTCTCGACGTGATGGACGGGCGCGTCGTCAAGGGAACCAGCTTCGTGAATCTGCGCGAGGCCGGCGATCCCGTCGTGTTCGCCGAGCGTTACGAGGCGCAGGGCGCTGACGAGATCGTCTTTCTCGACATCGCAGCAACCGATGAACGGAGAGGGACCTTGCTGGATCTGGTTCGACGCACCGCCGAGCGATTGTTCATTCCGCTGACGGTGGGTGGTGGGATGCGGACGGTGGATGACATCGCGAATGCGCTGCGCGCCGGCGCCGACAAGACCGCGATCAATTCCGCCGCTGTTCGGTGTCCCGAGCTGCTGACTCAGGCGGCGCGGCGATTCGGATCGCAGTGCGTAGTTGCGAGCATCGACGCTCGGCGACGGGATGAGAGTTGGGAGGTGTATGTCAATGGCGGCCGAGAGGCGACGGGCCTGGAGGCCATCGAATGGGCGAAACGATGTGCCGAGTTTGGCGCCGGCGAGATCCTTCTCACGAGCATCGACCGTGACGGCGCGCGCTCCGGCTACGACATCGAGTTGCTCTCGCGAGTATCGGGCGCGGTTACGGTGCCGGTCGTGGCATCGGGGGGCGCTGGCTCTGCTGGCGACGTTGTCGACGCTTTTATGCGGGGTGGTGCTGACGCTGCGCTCCTCGCCGGGGTGCTGCATGACGGGACCACGGATATCCGCAGCGTAAAATCGACATTGCAACGAGCCAGCATTCCCGTGAGGATCGCCGCGTGACAACGGTCGGGAGTTACATGGATGCTGTCGCGGAAGTTGCCCGCGTCGCCGGTGATGTCGCGAAGAAATATTACGGCCGCGGTCCCGAGACGCGCACAAAGGCTGACGGATCGCCCGTCACCGTCGCCGATATTGAAGCAGAGCAGGCGGCGCGGGCGTGGATCGCATCGCGGTTTCCGGAGGACGGGATTGTCGGCGAAGAGCTCTCGCCCGAACGTGAGACTGCGACGCGACGCTGGATCCTGGACCCGATCGACGGGACGTACACCTTCCTCCAATCCGTACCGCTCTGGGGAACGCTGGTGGCTATCGCCGAGGGAGAGCACGTGATTGCCGGCGCCGCGTATTTCCCCGCGCTCGACGAAATTATCGTCGCCGCTCCGGGCGAGGGCTGCTGGTGGAATGGCGCGCGCGCGGCGGTGTCTACCGTCGCGGAGTTGGGCAACGCACGGCTCGTGACAACAGATGCGCGATTCCTGCGCGACTCGGCGCGACGCGGGCGTTGGAGGTCGCTCCAGGAGGCTGCACAAACGATGCGGACGTGGGGAGACTGCTATGGCTACCTGCTCGTGGCGACCGGACGCGCCGACATCATGGTCGACGATGTGATCTCGGATTGGGACTGTGCCGCGCTGATGCCCATCATCGAAGAGGCGGGTGGCGTGTTTACCGACTGGCGAGGAACGCCAACCGCCTTTGGGGGCGACGCGATCGCAACCAACGCGAAGCTCGACAAACTCGTGCGCGAGATTCTTGATCCGGCGTGCGTAACAGCTGCGCTTGGAGCGGCGTCGTGAGCACAGGACTGAATTTGGAGCTTGTGCGCTTTGTCCACGAGAACGAGACCGTTGTCGTTGTGGCCCAGGACGCAGCGTCGGGAAGAGTCCTGATGGTGGCGAACGCAGACCGCGAAGCGCTCGAGCGTACGATCGAGACCGGCGAGATGCATTACCGCTCGCGAACACGCGGTTTGTGGCGAAAGGGCGCCACAAGTGGCAACGTGCAGAAGGTGATTTCCCTGACGCTCGATTGCGATGGCGACGCCGTGGTTGCGCGCGTTCAACCTGCCGGCCCGGCATGTCACACCGGCGCTGCGTCGTGTTTCGATGATTCCGCCGCCGCACCGACTATCTGGTCTGCCCTCGCTGCCACCATTTCGCGGCGCAACGCCAATCTCACTGGTGAGGTCAATACTACCACTGATCCGCTATCGCGAAGATCCCTCAGTTACACGCGGCAGCTGCTCGGTGACCGCAATCTCCGTTTGAAAAAGATCGGTGAAGAAAGCGGTGAGCTGATTGTCGCCTGCGCTGACGGTCACGCAGCTCGCTGCACGGAAGAAGCTGCGGATCTGATCTATCACGTCGCTGTTTGTCTCGAAACAGTGGGCAGCTCGCTCGATGGAGTCGCCAAAGTATTGCTGAAGCGTCACGCATCCGGCGCTTGACCGTTACAACGACCCAAAATACAATAGCAAGGCTTGTCTACGTCGACGGTTTTTGAAATGCAACCATGAATACCGCCAGAACCTCATTCGATAAAATCTGGGACAACCATGTCGTGCGACCGGAATCTGCGAGCACGCCGGCGATACTTTATGTCGATCTTCATCTCGTTCACGAGGTGACATCTCCGCAGGCTTTCACTGAGCTGCGAAGTCGCGGCGCGCGAGTGCGTCGGCCCGACCTGACGCTGGCGACAATGGATCATTCCACCCCGACCACTCCGCGCACCGCCGGCCGTCTGCAGGTGATCGACCCCGAGGCCGCCACCCAGCTCGCGCAGCTCGAGAGGAATTGCGACGAGTTTGGAGTCCAACTCTTCGGTCTCGACGACAGCCGGCAGGGAATCGTCCATATCATCGGACCCGAGCAGGGTCTCACTCAGCCTGGCATGACAATCGTCTGCGGCGACAGCCATACCAGCACTCACGGAGCGTTTGGCGCGCTCGCGTTTGGAATCGGCACGTCAGAGGTCGGCTACGTCCTCGCCACGCAAACGCTCCTTCAACGCAAGCCGCGTAACCTGGAGGTGCGAGTCGACGGAAATCTGCTTCCGGGCGTGACCGCGAAAGACATCATCCTCGCGGTCATCGCGCGTATCGGCATCGGCGGCGCAACGGGTTACGTACTCGAGTACACCGGGTCGGCCATCCGCTCGCTGAGCATGGAAGAGCGGATGACCATCTGCAACATGTCGATCGAGGCGGGCGCGCGCGCCGGACTCATCGCCCCGGACGATTCTACATTTGAGTACATCAGCGGCCGTCCATTCGCCCCGATGGGCGCCGATTGGGATGCGGCGCTCACGCGCTGGCGCGCGCTCGCGCGTGATGAAGGTGCATCATACGCTCGCTCCGTCCACATCGATGCGGCCGCTCTCGCTCCGATGATAACCTTCGGCACCAACCCTTCGATGGCGATCCCCATCGATGGACATGTTCCCGATCCGCGGTTTGCGACGAGTGCCGCCGAGCGCGCAGATCTGGACAAAGCGCTCCACTACATGGGGCTGGAGCCGGGACAACCGCTGCTTGGTCGCGCGGTCGATGTCGTGTTCGTTGGAAGCTGCACCAATTCCCGCATCTCTGATCTACGCCAGGCAGCGGACGTCATGCGCGGCCGTCGCGTTGCACCGGGCGTGCGGATGCTCGTCGTTCCCGGTTCTCGAAACGTGAAGTCACAAGCCGAGTCGGAAGGACTCGACCTGGTTTTCAAGGAGGCAGGCGCTGAATGGCGCGAAGCCGGGTGCTCGATGTGCATTGCAATGAATGGCGATCAGCTTCGTCCGGGCGAGAGCGCGGTGAGCACCAGCAATCGCAACTTCGAGGGCCGGCAGGGTAAGGGGGGACGGACATTTCTGGCCAGCCCGCTGACTGCCGCGGCGACTGCGGTGACGGGAGCCATTGCCGACGTGAGGACGCTCTCGTGAGTACGGAATTCGTCGAGAAATCCCAAGGCTCTGGTAGAATGCACGGCGCGAAGAAGGCGCAAGTTGTCGAGACCTTCGAAGCGCTCACATCGACTTGCATCGTTCTGCCTGCGGAGAACGTCGACACCGATCAGATCATTCCGGCGCGCTTCCTCAAAACCGTCGAGCGCCGCGGCCTCGGCGCGCATCTCTTCGCCGACTGGCGTCTCGATGCAGCTGGCCGACCGCGGCCGGAATTTCCGCTTAACTCCCCGGATTCAAAAAATGCCTCCGTTCTCGTCGCGGGTCACAACTTCGGTTGCGGCTCGTCGCGGGAACACGCACCGTGGGCGCTGCTCGATTTTGGTTTTCGCGCCGTCATCAGCACGGGCTTCGCCGACATCTTTCGCAATAACGCTCTGAAGACCGGCCTGCTCCCCGTTACACTCGACCCCGATGCGTACGCGCACCTGCGCGAACTCCTCGCCGCAACACCGGGCGCTCCTGTGACGATCGATCTCGCGTCGCAGACTGTGACATTGCCCGACGGATCGGCGCACACGTTTCCAATCGACCCGTTCACGCAGCACTGTCTGCTCAACGGCGTCGACGAGCTCGGCTTTCTGCTCGCCGAAGATGCGGCGATTGCCGCGTACGAATCCTCTCACCCCGCTCACATTTGCACACGCTGAAAATCGCGTTGCTCCCGGGCGACGGCATCGGACCCGAGGTGATCGCCGAAGGTGCGCGCGTGCTGCGCGCAGTAGCGGAACGATGGCACCATACGATCGAGCTGCGCGAAGGTCTCCTAGGCGGCGGCGCAATCGACGCGTGCGGAACGCCGCTGCCGCCGGAAACGCTCGCGCTTTGTCGCGAGTCCGATGCTGTCCTGCTCGGCGCAGTCGGCGGCCCGCGCTGGGATGATCCCAACGCGCGAGTGCGACCGGAGCAGGGGCTGCTCGGACTCCGTCGTGAGCTCGGCGTGTACGCGAATCTGCGGCCGGTCACCGTACACCCGTCACTCGTCGCCGCATCTCCGCTTCGCGCAGATCGGCTGAACGGCGTCGATCTCATGTTCGTGAGAGAGCTGACCGGCGGGATCTATTTCGGTGAGAAACGCCGCGAGCGCATCGACGGGTACGAGCGCGCGACAGACGAGTGCGTGTATACCACGCAGGAAATCGAGCGCGTTACGCGCGTGGCCGGCGAGCTCGCGCGTGCGCGACGCGGGAAGCTTACGTCCGTTGACAAGGCAAACGTGCTCGAGACGTCCCGTCTCTGGCGCTCGACGGTAACAAGGATCATGCGCGACAGTTTTCCCGATGTGCGCCTCGATCACGTGCTCGTCGACGCTTGCGCGATGCAGCTGCTCCGCGACCCGCGAGCTTTTGACGTTGTGCTCACCGAGAACATGTTCGGAGACATTCTCACCGACGAGGCATCCATGCTTGCCGGCTCTCTCGGCGTCCTGCCGTCCGCGTCACTCGGTGACTCGGGCGTGGGGCCCCGCCACGGGCTGTACGAGCCGATCCACGGCTCGGCACCCGACCTCGCGGGTCGCGGAGTCGCAAATCCTGTCGGCACAATTCTGAGTGTCGCTCTCTTGCTCAGACATTCGTTTGGGCTTGCCGCCGAGGCACAAGCCGTGGAGCGCGCGGTATGGGAAGTGATCAGTGACGGATGCGTCACCGCAGACCTCGCGACGCAAGGAGCTCGCGCGTATTCAACGGTCGAAGTGGGCAGCGCGATTGCCGCGACGATCTCAGATGTGCGGTCCGCTGCTGTGGACTTGGGCATTGACAAACCGAAAGCGACC
The DNA here is from genome assembly GCA_050733435.1 of Gemmatimonadaceae bacterium. Lineage (GTDB taxonomy): Bacteria > Gemmatimonadota > Gemmatimonadetes > Gemmatimonadales > Gemmatimonadaceae > UBA4720. The sequence continues at coordinate 13,286 of JBOHTB010000042.1, forward strand.
AGCTTATCGTAGGCATACAATTGAAATCGTGGTGATTTGCCGCATATTGCAGCCACGTAAAACAACTCGCTAAAAAGCATCGCCCGCGGCCACATCAGCGGGCATTTGTTTTTCCGGACGCGATCCAGCGAGCTTTTTGCGACTTGAAGTCTCGCTGAATCGCTTGGCGGGGTTGAAAGTCTTGTTGCTCACCCAGCAACAATGACTCACGCGGCGATGAGTCCGGAGGCGAGAGCGACAGCGGGAATCTCCGACTCTCTCCTGCGCGTTTCAGTCGGAGTCGAGAACGCGGATGACTTGTGCGGCGATCTCGGAGCGGCGCTCGATGGCGTCGCAATCTCCGAGGATTCCAGTGTCAACACGGACGTCGCGTCGGATTCGCAACTGGCACGCAACGGGATTGTTGGCAGCGAAGAGCTTGCGATCCACTCTTGACAGATTTATTGGTGCGGAGTTATGCTGCCCGAACACAGGTTCACATTCGCCTTGACGACATCGACCAAATCGTGATCAACAACAGCCAGCTCCTTCTCGGCCTTATTCTGTCCCTCCTCCTTATTGGAGTGGGGCTTATCGGCTTTGGGAAGAGATCTGCTGTGACTGCGATGTAGCAAACACAAACGCCTCTTCCCGCGACGGGAGAGGCGCTCGGTGGCAACGAAGGGCCTCTCCCGCACCGACGGGATGAGGCCCTTCGACTTTTTTTTTACATGCATCCACCGACGCGAAAAAAACCGTAAATGCGCTCCGACACAATCAAGAAGGGATTCGAGCGCGCGCCGCACCGCAGCTTGTTGCGGGCGACTGGTCAGATTCGCGATCGCGCGGATTTCGACAAGCCCTTTGTCGCGATCTGCAACTCGTACGTCGATATCATCCCCGGCCACGTGCACCTCCAGGAATTCGGGAGAGTGGTGAAGGACGCAGTGCGCGCTGCCGGAGGAATTCCTTTCGAGTTCAACACCATCGGCGTCGACGACGGTATCGCGATGGGGCACGATGGGATGCGCTACTCGCTGCCGTCGCGCGAAATCATCGCCGACTCGGTCGAGACGATGGTGCAGGCGCACTGCTTCGATGCAATGGTTTGCATCCCCAACTGCGACAAGATCGTGCCGGGGATGCTGATGGGCGCGGCGCGCGCAAACATACCGACGATCTTCGTGTCCGGCGGACCGATGCGCGCCGGAATTGACCGCGGTCAGAAGGTCGACCTGATCTCCGTATTCGAGGCAGTTGGCGCGCGCGCGTCCGGTGCGATCGACGACAACCGGCTCGAGGAGCTCGAGATCGCCGGTTGTCCGACGTGTGGAAGCTGCAGCGGAATGTTCACCGCTAACTCGATGAACTGCCTCTGCGAAGCGCTGGGCATCGCACTTCCCGGAAACGGAACCATTCTCGCCGTGTCCCCGGAACGGCACGAGCTCGCCCGAGCCGCCGCGCGCCAGGTGCTGGAGCTCTTCCAACGCGGAATCCGCTTTCGGGACGTCGTCACCGCCGACGCGATCGATAACGCCGTCGCGCTCGACGTTGCGATGGGAGGCTCTACCAACACCGTGCTGCACGTGATCGCCGTGGCTCACGAAGCCGGCGTCGAGTATCCGCTGGCGCGATTCAACGAGGTCGCCGAACGCGTGCCGCATTTGGCGAAAGTGTCGCCGGCGTGGGATGGTGATCGGCAGTGGCACATCCAGGATGTCGATGCGGCGGGCGGCGTTCCCGCGCTGCTTAAGGAGCTGTCACGCAAGGCGGGAACGCTTCGCCTCGATGCGCTCACTGTCACCGGAAAAACCGTCGGTGAGAATATCACGCCGGTCCGGAACCTCGATGAGCAGTGTATCAGGCCCATCACGCGACCGCATTCGGAGCGCGGCTCGCTGTGCATCCTCTATGGCAATCTCGCCACGGGCGGCGCGGTGGTAAAAGTCGGCGCCGTCGAACAGCACGAGATGACATTTCGCGGACCCGCACACGTCTTCGATAGCGAAGAGTCCGCAACTGATGCGGTGCGCACAAACGGCATCAAGCCGGGCGAGGTCGTCGTCGTGCGCGGCGAGGGGCCGCGCGGCGGGCCGGGCATGCGTGAGATGCTTTCGTTGACGAGCATGCTCAAGGGAATGCCGATCGGAGCCGAGGTCGCATTGCTCACCGACGGCAGGTTCTCTGGCGGCACTCGCGGGCTCTGCATTGGCCACGTCTCGCCGGAAGCGGCGGAAGGCGGCGCGATCGGCCTGTTGCGCGACGGCGACATCATATGCATCGATCTGCGCGAGCGCAGGCTCGACGTCGACCTGTCCGATGCGGAGCTGCGCGCACGACGCGCGGAGTGGACCGCTCCCGAACCGCGCTACACGCGCGGCTGGCTGTCGCGTTACGCCGCGATGGTGACCAACGCGGGACGCGGCGCTGTGGTCGAGTGTCCTTCGGCACGAAATGACGTCGAGTCTCCGATCGATTCGATAGCCACTATCGTCGACGCACTGACCACATCGACGCGCGAGCGGTACAGACCTTCTTCAGCTGGGGTGGATGCATGACCGCTACCATCCTTCCGGTTCCCGCCTCCCCCGCCTCCCCCGTCCCGCCTCCCGCTTCCCGCGAACTCACCGGCGCACAAGTGATGTGCGAGGCACTCGTACGCGAGGATGTCAACGTCATGTTCGGTATTCCAGGCGGCGCGATAATGCCTTTTTACCACGCGATGTGGGAGTATCGCGATTGTCTGCGCCACGTACTCTGTCGTCATGAACAAGGCGCCGGACACGCCGCAGAAGGTTACGCGCGCGCCACCGGAAAGCCGGGCGTCTGCGTCGCGACAAGCGGGCCAGGCGCGACCAATCTGGTGACGCCAATCGCCAACGCATGGATGGACAGCACTCCGCTCGTCGCGATCACCGGGCAGGTGTCGAGCGCGGTCCTCGGGAAAGACGCTTTCCAGGAGACGGACATTACCGGCATCACGCTGCCGATCACTAAGCACAACTACCGGGTGACTCGCGCCGAAGATTTGCCGAGCGTTTTCCATGAAGCGTTTCACATCGCGCGCAGCGGACGACCTGGACCTGTGCTGATCGATGTCACGAAGGATGCGCAGCAGGCGCGCGTCGTACCCAACTGGGACGTCAAGCTCAACGTCCCGGGATTTCGCGCTCCGCTCGGCGTCGACTCGCGCGCGATTCGTGAAGCGGCGCTCCTACTCGGCGGTGCGAGCAAGCCGCTCATTCTGGCGGGACAGGGCGTCATCATTTCCGGAGCCGTCGCCGAGCTGCGCGCGCTTGCCGAACGCACCGGTATTCCTGTGGTGACGACGCTGCACGGCATCGGCGCATTTCCCGAAGATCATCCGCTCAGCATCGGCATGCCCGGGATGCACGGGTGGGTGCACGTGAACCGCGCGATTCAGGAGTGCGACGTGCTACTAAGCATCGGCGCTCGCTTCGACGATCGCGTCACTGGAAAGGCCTCGACTTTCGCGCCGCGCGCAAGGGTGATTCACGTCGACATCGATCCGTCGGAGATCGGTAAGAACGTGAAAGTCGCCGTCGCGATCATCGCCGACGCGCGCTGCGCGCTTGCCGCGTTGATCGATGAGACGCCAGCACGCGACGCCGCTATCTGGCTGCGCGACATCCGGGAGACCCAGGCCGTCCACCAGCATCGGCAGCCGTACCTGCGCCGTCCCGACACGACCGAGCTGATGCCTCACGACGTTTACGCCGCGCTCGACGCCGCGCTCAATGCCCGTGGCGGGTATCGCGTCGTCACCGACGTCGGTCAGCACCAGATGTGGGCTGCGCAGCTTATCGAGTGGCGGCGCCCCCGCACCCACATCACGAGCGGCGGCGCCGGCACCATGGGTTTCGCGGTTCCGGCTGCGATGGGAGCAGCGATCGCGCATCCTGACGAAACGATCTGGGCAATTGTCGGCGACGGCGGTTTCCAGATGACGAATCAGGAGCTCGCGACGATCAGCCAGGAGGGAATCAGAAACGTCAAGATCGCGATCGTCAACAACGGCTACCTGGGGATGGTGAGGCAGTGGCAGCAGTTGTTCGAGGGAAAGCGCTACAGCGGCACTCCCCTCTCGGGTCCGAGTTTCGCCGGCCTCGCCGAGGCCTACGGGCTGCGCGGATTCACCATCGACCGCATCGAATGTGCGAGCGAAGCGATCCGCGCCGCCTGGGATCACGACGGCTCCGCGGTGCTCGACTTCAGGGTCGAGCGTGAGGCGAACGTATTTCCGCTCGTCCCACCCGGAAGCAGCATCGGTGAGATGATCACCCGCGAAGGAGCGCACGCGTGAGGCACACCCTCATTGCGCTCGTGGAGGACCGACCCGGCGCGCTCAACCGCGTGCTTGGGCTGTTGCGCGGTCGTGGACTCGGCGTTCACAGCATCGCCATAGGCGACAGCGAGAAACCCGGCGTGAAGCGCACGACGGTGCTCGTCGACACCGATGTCGCCGAGCAGACAATCAAACAACTCAACCGACTCATCGAAGTGCTGGAGGTAATTGACGTGACGAATGCGCAGTACGTGGTAAGAGAAACGGCGCTCGTGAAAATTCACGCGCCCGAGCCCCGCCAGGAAGAAATCAGAACTGTTGCCGCGAGTTTTGGTGCGCGGATCATCAGCGGCTGTCCGCAGACCGTCGTCGTCGAGATGACCGATACGCCCGACCGGCTTGGCGAAATGATCGAGCGGGCAAAGTCGTTCGGTGCCTGCGAGACGATGCGCTCGGGCAGCTTGGCGATGGCGCTCGGCGTTCCGAGCCGGACCGCCACAGCGACGACGTCGGACGATGGCGGCACACCATGGTGGTCACAAGCCGACGGCGTTTCCTGAGGAGCTCATGACAAAACTTTTTTACGATAATGACGCCGACGTCGGTCGGCTCGAAGGGCGGCGAGTCGCTGTGATCGGCTATGGAAGCCAGGGGCATGCACACGCGCTCAACTTGAGAGACAGCGGCGTCGACGTCGTCGTCGCACTCCGAGAAGACTCGAGGAGTCGCGACGCCGCACGTGCGGCTGGACTTTCCGTCGCGAGCGTCGACGAGGCAGCCGCGCAATCGCAGATGATGATGATCCTCACTCCAGATACCGGCCAGGCGCGACTTTACTGCGATCATATTCAGGCGCATCTGGCGCCAGGCAAAACCCTGATGTTCGCGCATGGGTTCAACATCAGGTTCGGGCAGATAATCCCCCCGGCGGGCGTGGATGTCAGCATGGTCGCGCCCAAAGCACCGGGTCACCGCGTTCGTGAGATATTCCAGCAGGGCGGCGGCGTGCCTTCATTGGTGGCGGTGCACCAGGATGCGTCGGGTCACGCGCTCGACGACGCACTCGCCTACGCCAAAGCGCTCGGCTCCACTCGCGCAGGTGTTCTGGCCACGACCTTCGACGAGGAAACGGAGACCGATCTCTTCGGCGAGCAGGCGGTGCTCTGCGGTGGGGTGTCGGCGCTCGTGAAGGCCGGATTCGACACCTTGGTCGATGCTGGATATCAGCCGGAGGTCGCGTACTTCGAGTGTATGCACGAGCTCAAGCTGATCGTCGATCTGATGTATCAGGGCGGCCTCAACTACATGCGCTACTCGGTGTCCGACACCGCCGAGTACGGCGACTACGTGGCGGGGCCGCGCATCGTGGACGAGCGGACGCGAAAAGTGATGCGGGAGCTCCTGTCGGAAATCAGAGATGGATCATTCGCGCGGGAGTGGATCGCGGAAAACAACTCGGGGTTGCCGCGGTTCAAGAGCACGCGTAACGCCGAAACCAACCACCGTATCGAGGATGTGGGTCGATCGCTGCGTCGCATGATGACGTTCGTAAATGCCAAGGAAGTCGTACCGGGGGCAGCGAGCGCATGAAGGCGGGAACCGGGATGGCGGGAAGCGGGAAGCGGGTGGACTCTGCACCCGACGATGGTCGGGTGCGGATCTTCGATACGACACTGCGCGATGGTGAGCAGGCACCCGGCTGCACGATGACGAGCGGAGAGAAGCTCGCGATCGCGCACCAGCTCGCGCGGCTGCGCGTGGATGTGATCGAGGCGGGCTACCCGGCCGCTTCGGACGGCGATTGGGCGGCCGTCCATCAGATTGCGCGCGAGATCGGCAGCGACCTTGGTCCCGCCATTTGTGGCCTGGCGCGCGCCACCGAACGTGACATCGATCGCTGCTGGTCGGCGGTCGAGCCGGCGGCAAAGGCCCGAGTTCACATCTTCCTCGCCACATCCGACGTCCACATGAAGCACAAGCTGGGGATGACTCGCCCCCAGGTTGTAGCCGCCGCTGCCGCCGCCGTCGCCCATGCCTGCTCGCTCGGCGCCGAGGTCGAGTTCTCGGCAGAAGATTCGGCCCGATCGGATCCGCAGTTTCTCTACGAGGTGTTTGGTGTCGCGCTCCAGTGCGGAGCGACAACTCTCAACGTTCCGGACACCGTCGGCTACTCGACGCCAGAGGAATACGGCGCGCTCATCGCCGGCGTCCGCGCGAATGTCCCGGGCGTCGAGCGCGTCACGGTGTCGGCGCATTGTCATAACGATCTCGGTCTGGCGGTGGCGAATTCACTCGCCGCGGTACGCGCTGGCGCGCGGCAGGCGGAGTGCACCGTCAACGGCATTGGCGAGCGCGCCGGAAACGCGGCGCTGGAGGAGCTGGTGATGGCGTTGCACACGCGCAACCGATTCTTCGGGCTTCACACGAGCATCGAAACCCGTGAGATCGCCCGTACGTCTCGTCTCGTGTCGGAGTGCACGGGCATCGACGTCCCACCGAACAAGGCCATCGTGGGCGCCAACGCGTTTGCTCACGAGGCGGGAATCCATCAGGATGGTGTGCTGAAGAATCGCCTTACGTACGAGATCATGAGCGCCGAGACTGTGGGATGGGACGGCGTTGGGCTCGTGCTCGGCAAGCACTCCGGGCGTCACGCGCTGCGCGCAAAGACCGAGGCGCTGGGGTACGAGCTCAGCGACAACGAGCTCTCGATGTTGTTCGCGCGGTTCAAGGAGCTCGCGGATCGCAAGAAGCTCCTCGATGAGGGGGACATCCACGCTTTGCTGAGCGGAGAACTGCAGGCTGCGGATCAACTACTACTCCGAACTGCTGAGTAACAGCGGGGTGCGGACCTGCTTCGAATTGCGAACCAGCGTCCTAGCAGTAGTTTCGCAGTAGCTCCTGGCGTTTGGCGCCGGTATTCAACGCAGCGCACAACGACATTGAGCTGCAGGTGCACTTAGTCCGAGCCCTCTATCCTCCGAAGCGATTGTGCGATCAGGACAGCCCAACGCATCTGCGCCAGTGCTCGAGAATGAGAACCATGCTCATCGTGTCGAGCTCGCAGTAGCGCCGCAGCAGCGCACTCCACATCGCCTTTGCGACTGGATCGTTTTTCTCCGCGCCGTACATCATCTCCTGATACGCGCGCATCGCTCCCGTGCCTTCGTGCACATCCTGCATCACTCCAGCGATCTCCACCGGCGGAAGACTGGCGTAGGGATCGAGTAAATCGTCGGCGGGCCAAACCATCCACGTCCGAAACTGCTCCCGCATCACTGGATCCGATTTCCAGAGCGCGTCGAGAACTACCTTAATAGAAGTGCGGCCGCGCATGCCCGGATGATAGAAATCATTCTTCGCCCAGTCGTGCATGTCGACGATGCGATGCTCGGCCACGTCCGTCATCCAGGCAACGAGGTCCGGACAATCGTGACCGAATCGCGCCAGCTCGGGGACGATCTGTCTGAGCGTCGTTGCCTCGAAGTGCGACCAGGTCAGTACTGAGCCGCCGTCACCAATCGCTTTGCGCAACGATTCGGCGAACGCTCTGTTCGGCCACGGCTCTTCGTTGTTCAACCACTCGGCGTGAACCGGCTTCGCTCCGTGCGATGAAACCGTGTGACAGCTCCACTGGAAAGCGACGAGCCCGTACGCGCGCATACCTCTATGGTATGGAAGCGCGAGGCGGGACGTCTCGAAGTCGATGTAGTAAATCGGGCCAGAGAGAGTCTCGATTCTGCCGCGCAGATGCGGTGATACGAAGGCTTCGTTGCGCCTGGTGTATTCGATTTGGCGGCGTTGTCGCTCGGCGGTTGGGCCAACCTTTCCGTCTGCCTTGACGAGGCAGTCTTCCGGGATGTCGAGCAGCGCCGACTTGTTCTGGCCGAGCATCCATTCAACCAGTGAAGATTTGTCGGGCGCCTTGCACGTGCCGATCGAATAGAGCTCGAGCATGTGCGGCTTGGGCTCCGCGAGAGCTCCCCAACATTCAGCGAAGCCGTTCTTCTCGGTGGCGTGATCGACGCGGAATTCGCACTGGGTGCACTTGGAGCCGCGCTCGAGACCGACGGTGTGCACGGACAGCGGCGCGTCGAGGCGGGACTCGAACTTCTCGGTGGCTTCCTCGACGTCGCCGCGCAGCATCGCGACGTCCGCGGAGACATCGACTTCGGTGACGAGATCGAGCGAGTCGAGCTGTTCACGGGTGCCGAGGTAGCGAGCGGTCTGCAGGTGAGTCGCGCCGTCCATAGAAGAGCGGCGCACCAAGTCGAACAGTCCGGGAACGTTGTCGAGACCGGCGATCTTGCTCTTGTCGACGAGCACGAGAAACGGCTTGATGACGAGACCGGGCAGCAGTTTCTCGAGGAGGAGCACCTGGAAGGTGATGTCTTCGAGCTTTTCTTCCCACTCGCTCCGAATACCGTACGGTTTTCTCGTACTGCGAAGAGCGCCCGCTTTTCCCTCGGAGAGAAGGAGCGCGTGCTCGGCGCCGTCGAAGGATTTTGCTTTTACCTCGAGGAGGCGGACGACATTTCCTTTCTTTTCGAGTATGTCGACGCGGGCCTGCCTGCGGCCAACGAGGAGCGTCGCTTCGAAGAGCGTGACCTGATCGCGGCCGAGGTGTTCGATGGTGCGCGCGTAGGAATCGGCGACGCTGCCGCC
>JBOHTB010000043.1:0-4856 GCA_050733435.1 Gemmatimonadaceae bacterium
GTGAGCTGACGTGGTGATTCTCCCTCGAGAGTCACCTCGAGAAAGTGGTGCGCGTCGTCTTGCGGCGCGACGTTCTCGTAGATGAATGCTGGCGCGTCGATGTTGTTCACGACCAGATCCAACCTTCCGTCGTTGTCGAGATCGGCGTAGGCGGCGCCGTACGAGAAACTCGGACGCTCTCCTCCCCAGTTCTTTGTCTCGTCGGCGAAGCTCAGGTTGCCCGTGTTTCGGAAGAAATAATTCGGCGGATCGTATGGATAGAGCTTGTCGAGTATGTCGCGCCGAGCTTTGCGATAGGCCGCGGAATCCTGCCCGCGATGGACGGAGGCCATTGCAGTCTGGTAGTCGTAATCGATTACCGCCTTGGGATAGCCGTTGCTGATGAAGATGTCCTTGCGCCCGTCGTTGTCGAAATCCGCGAAGAGAGGGCTCCAGCTCCAGTCGGTCGCGGCCAGACCCGCCTGGTGCGCGATATCGCTGAAGATCACGTCGCCGTCTTTGGTGACGCCGTTGCTCAATTGCAGCGCGTTGGCGGTGAAGTCGTCGCGAAATCCCCTTGAGCGCGCTTCGAGCAGACTGCTGTACGTCGCGAAACCGCTCATTTTCTTTCGCTCACTCAGTGCGCGCGGCAGCATGTCGACCTGGAGGATGTCGGGCCATCCGTCATCGTTGAAATCGGCGATGTCCACGCCCATTCCAGCGAAGCTCGAATGCTTGAGCATTTTCGCGGCCTTGTCAGTGAAGGTTCCGTTTCCATTGTTGATGTAGACGACATCGTTGGGTGCGATGTCGTTGGAGACGTAGATGTCCGGCCAGCCGTCGTCGTTCAGATCTCCGACTGCGACGCCCAGACCGTAGCCGGCGTCCTGTACGATTCCCGCCTGACCGGAGACGTCGGTGAACTTGCCCTGACAGTCATTCTTGTACAGCTGGTTATAGCTTCCCGGCGTCTTTCCGCGGAGTCCCATTGGCGAGCTCGCAACGCCGCCGCGCGTGAAATCGTTCGGAGAATTGTTGAGCAGAAAGAGATCGAGGCATCCATCGCCATCGTAGTCGAGAAACACGGACTGCGTCGTGAATCCGGAATCAGCGATGCCGTATTTTGCCGCCTCTTCAGTGAATGTCCCGTTTCCGTTGTTGACGAAGAGCAGGTTGGCGCGATCGGCTGCCTTTGACCAGGGAGGACCGGACACCGAGACGTAGATGTCCAGGTACCCGTCGTTGTTGATGTCGACCATCGTCACGCCGGTGGCCCAACGGTTGGTAGTCACACCTGCCTTCGAGGTGATGTCCTCGAACCGCATATGTCCCTTGTTCAGGTAGAGACGGCTCGTGACCATGTTGCCGGCGAAGAAAATGTCGGGCAATCCATCGTTGTCGATGTCGCCCACTCCGACACCGGCGCCGTTGTACACGTAGGCGTCGGTGAGGACGTTGAGGGAATCGTTCGTGGTTATCGTATTCGCGAACGCTACGCCGGTATCGTCAGGGCTCAGAAGTCGGAACACCCGCTGCGTTTTGCGCCCGAAGCAGGCGGCCACAGCCATTAGTCCAATGCACGCCACGATGTGACAGGAGAGTGTGCGTGCGGTCGCGAGCGACGTCCGTCTCACAGCCATCGCCGCACTCCGCGCATGTACTCGTCGTAGCGGTCCCCAAAAGCCTCGTGCAGGCGACGCTCCTCAACCGGAATCACCTCGAAGCTGACGTAAGCGAGGAGCAACGGCAGGACGACCATCGGCCAGACCTCCGCGCGCGTCATAGCTACTCCGACGTAGATCAGCGCCAGACCCACGTACATCGGGTTACGGGTGAAACGGTAGGGACCACTGATGACAAGCGCCGACGGAGTGTCGAACGGAATCGTCGTCGTACCGCGTTTCCTGAACAATCCGAGCGCCGAAAACGCGACAATCATCCCTGCGCCGACCAGCACGAGGCCGCCCACGAGCAGCGCCAACGCATTCCTCGGTGACGATATTCTGATCGGCCACGGAATTTGGAGCAGGACGCCGACGAGGTACGCGAACACGTAAACCCAGGGCACCGGAATCCGCATGAGCGGATGCGCGTTCGCCTGCTTTATCTTCTCTGACCGAGCTGATCGAGAGCCCGGTGTCCAGCGCTTGGTGAGAAGTCCCCACGTGAGGATGAAGAAGGCGATTGCGGCGAGCCCGATGAGGCCGCCGCGCGAATTGGGACTCAATAGCACCGGTGCCGCACCGGAAGTATTTTCTTCACATGAATCAACATCGGGCGATCTCGAGGGTCGTGGATCTCATCCCCGGCGAATCTCAACGTCTCTGGGGAATCGACGAATCTGAAGCGCGGCGACGGTTGCTCGCTAGTGACATCGACGGAGTTCTTCGCATCGGCGGCTCGTTTGCGCTCCTCGCACAGGACGGCGAGCGCATCGTTCTGGCGCGAAGTCTCGAGCGTCCCATGCGATATTTTCTCGCCAAATCTGTGGATGGTCCCGTCCTGATCGTCGCGGACCGAATCGATGAAATCGCCCGCGAGCTGGCGCGACGTGGATGGTCGGATCAGTTCCACCCCAGTTACACCCGAATGGTTCCGGCTCACCATATCACGACGCTGCGCCTCGTCGGGTGCCCCGACCCGAATCCCGTCCACCAGAGATTCTTCGACCCGCCCCGCGGCACGTTGCCGGGCGATCTCGATGTAATCGGCCGCCATTACATCGAAGCTCTTTATGCGGAGCTTCGCAAATGGCTCGGAGCGCAGGATCAAAATCAGCCGATAGGAGTTCCGTTTTCTGGCGGTATCGACAGCGGTGCAATCCTGCTCTGCCTGTACAAGCTGCTCCTCAACGAGGGCCAATCGCCGGCGCGCCTCAAGGCTTTCACTCTTTCGATAGACGCAGAAGGCGACGATGCGCGTCAGGCGCACGAGTTTCTGAGGCACACGAATCTCGAGATGTTCGGAGAGGTGATCGACATTCCTGCCGAAGCGCTCGATCCGCTTCGAGCGGTTGCCGTCATCGAGGATTATAAATCTCTCGATGTGGAGTGCGCGGCGGTAAATCTCGCCTTGCTCGCGGGCATCCGTGATCGCTACCCGGATTGGCGGCTGCTCGTCGACGGGGATGGCGGGGACGAAAACCTCAAGGATTATCCGATCGAGGAGAACACGGAGCTCACCATTCGGAGCGTCGTCAACAATCGGATGCTCTACCAGGAAGGCTGGGGAGTCGAATCGATCAAGCATTCGCTCACCTACTCTGGCGGCTACAGTCGCGGCTGCGTCAGAGCATACGCCTGCGCGCGCCAATATGGATTCGTCGGCTTCAGCCCCTATGCTCGGCCGTCCGTGATCTCTGTGGCCGAGGCGATTCCGTTTGCAGCGCTGACGGAGGGTTCGCACGAGCGACTGTATTCGCTCAAGGGGGAAGTCGTCTCGCGCGGACTCAAATCTGTGCTTGGCGTAGACATGCCCGTATTTCCCAAGCGCCGCTTTCAGCACGGATCTGTTTCGGCTGCGCGTGTCCCGACGCTTTTTCCACGCGACGAGGCGCGCTATCGGCGCCACTTCGAGTCGCTCCACGCCCAACTCGTGTGAGCTTGTCGGCCGCCGATAGGCGGATCCGTAGTCTCCGTCCACAAAAATCACGCGTCGATCCTTATCGATCGCACGGATCGCTGCTCGAGAACGAGCGGCGGCCGGGCGGGCAAATCGAGCGCGCGATCACCATGTTTCTTGCGGGCGCCGAGTGTCCGTTCACGTGCGCGTTCTGCGATCTGTGGCAGTGGACGATCGACGGTCCGACGCCACCTGGCGCGCTGACGAAGCAGATCGACGACGCTCTGAGCGGGCTCGACGGTAATCGACCCGATCGACTCAAGCTTTACAACGCCAGCAATTTCTTCGATCCGCGCGCGGTTCCAGAGCAGGATCTGGAGAGTATTGGGGAGCTAGCGAAAAGTTTTCCCGCTCTGACGGTTGAATCGCACGCCAGCACCGTCGGTGCGCGGACTCTCGAGTTTGCGCGCAGGTTTGGCGGACGACTGGAAGTCGCGATGGGCCTCGAGACGATTCATCCAGTCGCCTCCCACCATCTCAACAAGCGACTCGATCTCGCTCGCTTCGATCAGGCTGCGCGCTTTCTCGTTGAGAACGACATCGATCTGCGCGTTTTCGTTCTGCTCGGCGCGCCATACATCGATTCGTCCGAATCCGTTGATTGGACAGTGAGGTCCGTCGAGCATGCGGCTGCGCGCGGGGCATCGGTTGTATCCATCATTCCCGTTCGAGGCGGAAACGGAGAGATGGAACGCCTTCGCGAGCAAGGTCTGTTCGTGCCACCGACGCTCGCGCAGCTCGAGGAAGCGCTGGACCGCTGCCTCGTGTTCGGCGACTGCGTAGTCACCGCGGATCTGTGGGATGCGGCGCGGCTCCCGGCATGTGCAATTTGCAGCTCGGAGCGAATAGATCGCTTACGGCGATTGAATCTCAGTGGACGACCTGAGAACGCGATCTCATGCGGAATGTGCGGGGAGCTGTCACCGTGATTCGATGCTGTATTCCGTCGCGGGTCCGACTTAGTTGATGGAATCGTGCGAGGTCGCCGTCATCGGCAGCGGATTTTCTGGTTCTCTGATCGCCCGCGTTCTCACCGTCCTCGGCTACGATGTCGTCTTGCTGGAACGCGGCACTCACCCGAGGTTCGCGATCGGTGAGTCTTCGACTCCGCTCGCAAATCTCTCTCTCGAGCGCCTCGGCATGCGATATGGACTCGAGGATTGCTACCATCTCGCGGCGCACGGACGCTGGCTGGCGCATTATCCGGAGGTCCGACGCGGACTGAAACGGGGATTCACCTTCTATAGGCATCATCC
>JBOHTB010000044.1:0-12202 GCA_050733435.1 Gemmatimonadaceae bacterium
CACGACGGATTCATCCCCTTCTACTTCGACGAGAAGACAGGCAAGCTGCTCTTCGAAGTCTCTCGCCTCGATCAGGATTTCCTCTACCTCTATTCCCTCTCCACGGGACTCGGCTCCGACGCCCGCGGACTCGATCGCGGCACGACTGGCGATCAGGGCGTAGTAAGATTCGAGAGGTTCGGCCCGAAGCTTTTTCTGGTGCGCCGCAATCTCGATTTTCGCGCCTCGCGCGATACGGTCGAAGAGCGCACCGTCGAAGAATCGTTCGCCACTTCGGTGCTCGCTTCGTTTCCGATTCTGGCCGAGGAGAATCACAAGGTCCTGATAGACGCCAGTGATTTCGTTCTCCAGGACGTCTTCGATGTTCGCCGTAATCTGCAGCAGGGCCAGCAGGGCTCGTTCCGGCTCGATCGAAATCGGAGCGCGATCTATCCGGCGCGCACGAGGGCGTTTCCGAAGAACACCGAAGTAGAAGTGCTCCTTACCTTTGAGAGCGACGCGCCAGGAAACGACGTCGCTCGACACACCCCCGATCCGCGCGCCCTGACGCTGCGCGAGCACCACTCCTTCGTCGAGCTGCCGGACGACAATTATAAACCGCGCGCCTTCGATCCACGTGTCGGCATGTTCTCGGTCGATTTCTACGATTTCTCGCTGCCATTCAACCGCCGCCCGCAGGAGCGATGGATCACTCGCTGGCGACTGGAGAAAAAAGATCCGAATGCCGCGCTCTCGGATCCCGTGAAGCCGCTCGTCTATTATCTCGATCGCGGCATTCCCGAGCCGTATCGAACCGCGTTCAAGCAGGGCGCCAGTTGGTGGAATAAAACTTTCGAGGCGGCGGGATTCACCAACGCGTTCCGCGTCGAGGATCTGCCGGACTCCGTCGATCCGATGGATGCGCGCTACTCAGTGATTCAATGGGTGCATCGCAGCGATCCTGGATTCTCCGTCGGCCAGTCGTTCGTCGATCCACGCACGGGCGAGATTATCAAGGCCGCGCTCAAGATGGATACTTATCGCTCCATTACGGACTACAATGTTTTCGCGGGAATGGAGCCGGCGATGGACGACGCAACCGAAGCGTGGATCACGTCGCTCGATCCAAAAGTGAACGGCACCGAGTTCACGATGTCTCGCCGACGCCAGCACGTCGCCCACGAGATCGGGCACACTCTGGGACTCGCGCATAATTACATCTCGCACGCATACGGACGAGCGAGCGTGATGGATTACCCGGGTCCGCTGGTGACGCTCAAAAAAGATGGAACCGTCGATGTCTCGAATGCATGGAGATCAGGCACGGGGTCGTATGACTCACTCGCGATTCGTTACGCCTACACTCAGTTTGCTTCGCCCGCGGCGGAGAAGGCTGGGCTGGATGAGCTGATGCGGAACGCAATTGCGACGGGAATGCGATTCCTGTCCGACCGCGACGCGGATGCGGGCGTGGTTCCAGAAGCAACACGCTGGCTCAATGGCACGGATGCGGTGAAGGAGCTGGAGCGGCAGAGCGCGGTGCGCGACGTGCTGCTCTCGAAGTTCGACGAGAGCGTGATCGCGCCTGGTGATCCGATGTGGTTCCTCGACGAGCGGTTGGTGCCGGTGTACCTGCATCATCGCTATGCGATCGAGGCGGCGACCAAGGCGATCGGCGGAATGTATTACACCTTCGCTCTGCGCGGTGACACTCAGACGCCGGCGACTATCGTCGATCCCGCGAAGCAGCGCGAGGCACTCGGGGCATTGATGGCGACGATTCAACCAAAGGAGCTCGCGATTCCGGAGCGGATTCTCGCCAGGATTCCGCCGTCGCCCTACGGTTACCGCGGCGGCTGGGCGTTCGACTCACCGGCTGGAATCGTCTTCGATCCATTGGCGGTCGCGCACGGGCTCGCGAGTTTTGTTGCCGATGGGATTCTTCAGCCCGAACGCGTCGAGCGATTGTTCGCATTTCACGCGCGCAATCCAGCGGCACCTACCGCCGACGAAGTGATCGGCACGATGATCGCGTCGGTCTACGATCGCGCGACGGCTGCGACGCCGTACGAAGCATCTCTGCGTCGCGAGTCGCGCCGGGCGGTCGTGGATGCGTTGCTCTCGCTCGCGTCCAACCCGCGCGCAACGTCCGAT
Organism: Gemmatimonadaceae bacterium; assembly: GCA_050733435.1. Lineage (GTDB taxonomy): Bacteria > Gemmatimonadota > Gemmatimonadetes > Gemmatimonadales > Gemmatimonadaceae > UBA4720. The sequence goes on from JBOHTB010000044.1 coordinate 2,134, forward strand.
TCGCGGGCTGTGGCGGAGAGCAATCTCGATCGGCTGGCGCGTCGCCTCGCGACATCCAACGCGACGGACGCCGATGATCGTGCTGCTAACGCCGCCGTCGTTCGCGATGCGCGAAACTGGCTGGATCATCGCATCGCTCCGCCCAAGACTACTGGAGTAATCCAGCTGCCGCCGGGAACGCCGATTGGATGTTGTGAAAACCCGTATTGAGTGGGTGGGCTGCCGCTATCGCTGGGACTTGCTCGGCGCGCGTAATATTGGATCTCTAACTGCAACTGAACTGGTGGGAGGCGGGAGTCTTGAAGGTGGTAGTTGAGAGGTCACGACCGAGAGACAGACAACTCGCCGTAAATGAGCGACGGACGGTCTTGCGGATTGGTCTGACACCTACCCTCTATACCTCTGCCGCCTCCCACCCGTTCTTTTGCGGTTAAAGCCTGGACAGCCGTGAAGATAGTCAAGTTGTGAAAACCCGTATTGAATCGGACCGCGCTACCCCATATCCGGAGCTCAACGAAGTCCTCCGCGATCTGGTTGCAAACGTTCGACATGCGTTGGGTGATTCGTTCATTGGCGCCTACCTGCAGGGCTCCTTTGCAGTCGGCGACTTCGATCGACACAGCGATGTCGACTTCGTCGTCGCAGTGAGTGACGAACTAACCGCTGATCAGGTCGAGGCGCTGCAGGAAATCCACCGACGGGTGTACCGTCTCTCTTCCGAGTGGGCGAAGCATCTGGAAGGATCGTATTTCCCTACGACGATTCTTCGGAGTCATGATCAGCGCGGCAAGCCGCTCTGGTATCTCGATCACGGCAGCAAATCGCTCGTGAAGTCTGTTCACTGTAATACGGTCCTCGTCAGATGGGTCGTGCGCGAGCAGGGGATCACGCTCAGCGGACCCGATCCGTCAACACTCGTCGATCCAATTCCCGTTGAGGTTCTTCGTCAGGATATTGCCAATACGATTTGCAACTGGGGCCAACAGATTCTGGACGATCCCGAGCCGTACCGCAATCACTTCTATCAGGGCTACATCGTGCTGAATTACTGCCGGATGTTGCACGATCTCGCCGAGGGACGGCCAGGGTCGAAGCGTGCTGGCGCGGAGTGGGCAAAGGCGACGCTCGATCCAAAATGGTCAGGCCTCATTGATCGAGCATGGGACGGACGTCCCGACCCGGCTATCTCTGTTCGCGAGCCCGCGAACGCGGCCGATTTTACCAAAACTCTCGCGTTTGTAAGATCGATAATCCGCGAGGTGCCTAACTACTATAGGTGAGCAGAACGGTCACCATGAACACGCGTGGCCGCGTCGATCCTCGTATCTGATCGCTCAGCGAATTTCGATCGGGGCGGTCCAGCGGAACGAGCCCCACTCCATAACGAGCGTCCCGTGCCTAGCGTCGGTTCCCTCGACCGATATCGTGAACTGATCTACCGGCGTCGCGAGCGTAGTCGACTGCATCCTTGCTTTGGCTATGTCGTGCGAAGGGTCGTACTGCGTTCCCCATTGACCCGACTGTCCGTTCACGATCAGCTCGACTCCATTCTCGTGAGGAACCGTCCACAACGTGTACGTCCCCGCGGCCAGCTTGATGCCCGCCAGGGTAATCGGTGCCGACGTCGTGAATTGCGTCGCCGCGTTCGCGCCCGTCCTCCACACCCGGTCATATGGTATGACGTTGCCAAGCAGGACGCGTCCTCGCGCGAGCGGCCGGCTGTAATCGATCGCGATCGATGCAGCGCCGATGGTTCCCCGCGCGGTGTCTCGCGGGCTGAGCTGAGTGACGCCTCCCTTTGCTGCCTCAGTCGCCTCGAATCGGTCGGCGATCGGTTTGATGTCGGGCTGCGAATCGAGACGCGTGACTTCCACGAGATACGTCGAGCGCGCGCCGGAATAGCTCAGCATCCGCCCAGCTGAATCGAACTTCGCCTGGCCCGCGCCAGAGAGCCAGTCGTGCCGAATCTCCGCCTGGTTTCCCGCCAGCAGCTTCACGACGCCATGATGCAGCGGGAATCGATCGAATTCGCGATCGATGTAGAATTGCCGCAGCTGTATCGTGTCGCCGACGCTCCGCTTGAGCGCCTTCGCGCGCGCGAAAGCAGCATCGAAGTAGAGCTCGTACAAACTGTACATCTGCGGCACGTGCGCCATCGCAACCGCGCCGTTCGTCGCGAACTCGCGCCGCACAGTCCCCGATCCGTCTTTCTTGATGATGTAGACCGAGTCGGCCGTCACATCGACCGTCACGTTTCGCTCACGCTGGTTCGCCGGCTCGCTCGGCGTATGGATGTCCATCACGAGACGACGGATCGTGCTTCCGGGGCCGAGCTCGATTTCCGTGTGCCGACGGCGCACGCGCGGAAAGCGGTCGACGCCGTCGATGACGACTTTGTTTCCGCTGCGACTTATGCTCTCGACGGAGCCCGTGTCGTTACCCAGTCGCGCGATAAAACCATATCGTTGTTGCGGCTCGGCGGATCGGCATGCGAAAATTGCCACAACCGCCAGGAATAGCGGAGAGGAGCGTGGAAACACGAGTGATCCTTTTGTTCGGATTAAGCAGCTGCCCAGCGATAAAGGTCCGACAATCGCTCACAGCTCGGAAGGGATTTTACACAGTTTTGATAAGTCCCGCTTCCCGCTTCCCGCCTACAGCGCGAACATCCCGATCGCCGCCGCGAACATCAGCGCGGCCGTAAACACCACGATTCCAAGCGTTAGCCTCGGCGTTGGCTGTCCGTGCATCAGTCGCGAGTCTGAAGCAGCGATCACCAGCCCCACAAGCAGGAACGGCGCGAGCACGCCATTGATCACGGCCGTCCAGTACAAAGCTCTGACGGGATTCACACCGGCGAAATCGAGCGCGATTCCCACTACCACCGACACCGCGACGACCATGTAGAACGCGCGCGCTCGGCGGTACGATTCGTCCATCCCCTGCCGCCACCCAAATATTTCCGCGAATGCGTATGCACTCGATCCAGCGAGCGTCGGAATCGTCAGTGCGCCGGTCCCGACCAACCCAACGGTGAAGAGCAGGACTGTCCAATGCCCGCCAAACGGACGAAGGGCGGTTGCGACTTCCAGAGAAGTACGCGGATTGGTGACCCCATGCGCGTTGAGGGTAAGCGCTGTAGTGAGGATGATGAAAAACATCACCACGTTGGAGAAGAGCGTTCCAACCGTAACATCTATCCGGCGCGTTAAGAGCTCGTTGCCTGTCGCTCCGACTCGATCGGTCAGCCGGCGCCGCCCGAGAGCTTTTTCCTCTTCGACCTCCTCGGAGGCTTGCCAGAAAAACAGGTACGGACTGATGGTAGTTCCCAAAATCGCGACAATAGTTGCCCAGCCATTGCCACTGTGCGGGATGCTCGGAACGAGCGTCGCATGCAGCACGGACGGCCAGTGCGGCGCGAGCAGGAATGGAGTCACGACGTAGGCAAAAAGTACGAGGACGAGCCACTTGAGGACGCGCTCTATCGCGACGTACCGCAGGCCTATCGTCGCAGCAGTGATTGCAATTCCAAATACAACGACCGCGTACTGAGCCCGAACGCCGGCGAGAAGTGCTGCAGCGTCAGCCATGCCGGCAAGATCCGCTCCGACATTGATCGTGTTGGCAACGAACAGCGCACCGCATGCAAGCAGAAGCACAGGCCTCGAGAATTTCTTGCGAAACGCTCCGATCAGGCCCTGGCCTGTAACCATCCCGACTCGCGCGCACGTCATCTCCACTGCGGCCATCAACGGCCAGGTGAAAAGCGACAGCCAGATCAGACCAAGTCCAAATTGCGCACCCGCGATCGAGTAGGTCGCGATGCCGGACGGGTCGTCGTCCGCCGCCCCCGTGATGATGCCGGGGCCCAATGATTTTATCAGTTGCCGCGAACGTCTAATTCGCATGCATTGGCTGCAGCTTGTCTCTAATGTGGCGCGATCTTCGCGAGATACTCTGCGAGCTGTTCTTCGTTCTCCTTCCTGTATCCAGGGGGGAAATCCGCTCGTGCCAGCGCCCATCGTTGAACTCGAGCGGCCCTTTGATAATCACCAACGTTTGCATATGCCGCGGCAAGGATTGTCAGCAGCGTCGCTCGCGAGTGATCGAGCGCGACGGCTCTCTTCGCAAGCGTTAGAGCGAGATCAGGCTTCCTGACACTCGAGTCGGCACAGCCGCCATACACACCGGATTCCAGGCTGTACAGCTCGGCGCGCAGATTGTAACCCTGCCGCGCGGAGGTTGGAGCGAGCCGGATCGCAGTATCGAAATCGTTCAGCGCTTGCCGGCAGTTCTTGAGCGTGCTGTACTGACGACCACGGCGAAGATAGAGAAACGCCTCACGCGGGTGCAGCGCGATCGCCCGCGAATAATCCACCGTTGCGTCGTCCTGAAGGTTGAGCGCGTGTTCAGCTTCTGCCCGCCTCAAAAACGAATCCCAGTTGTTGGGATCGCTCGTCAGAAGGCTGTCGAAATAGGCGAGGGAGCCGTAAAGAAGGCGCGCATGTTCGATAGAGACCCAGCCCGAATCACCTCCGCTGGTCGACACCACCCACACTCGACGACCATCCACCCGACTCACCGGCATGACGATGTTGATGCCGACAAAAGTCCTTTCGCGGCTCGAGTCGCGCGCAGTGTGCACCGCCCCAAAACCGCGCAGCATGACAATGCGCTGCCCCGGCCAGGTCTGGCTCGTGTCGCCGCCCACTTCCTGGGAATGCAATGGCGCCGCCAATACCGAGATGGCCGCGAGGTACGGAGTCAACTTCAATGCGGTTCCCTTTTCGTGAAGGACAATTGGTTTTGCTGCCCAGCAAGATACCGTTCCGCCGCGGACTCTGCTTCATCCTCAGCCAAAGATCACCGACCGCTTTTGACAAGGGTCAATCACGCGGTCGAGTCTGATGGCGATGACAGGGAAGCGCACCGCAACTTACATTAGGCCGCGATGAAAGACCTCACTATCGGCAGGCCGCGATGAAAGACCTCACCATCGGCCGCGCGTAGAGATAGTGGCCACTCAAGTCGCCGTCGAACGCGTCGGCGAGGTAGCGGCGAAAAGCGCCGAGCTTAGGAAGGAGCTCGGACTGGTGGATCTGGTGCTGATGCAGATCCTCTACGTCGTCGGGTCGGCGTGGGTTGGCGTCGCCGCCAAGCTCGGAACATCTCACACCGTCTTCTGGATTTGTGCGGTCCTGCTGTTCTACCTCCCGCAGGCCGCGGTCGTGATCTTCCTCACTCGGCTAATGCCCGTCGAAGGCGGGCTTTACCAGTGGACGATGGTCGGACTGGGAAGATTCCCGGGGTTCATGGCCGCGTGGAATCTCTTCGCGTACGCGTTCCTGGTCATAGCCGGATTCGGCGTGGTCATCGCCATCAACGCGGCGTACGTGATCGGCGGCAGCGCTGCACCGCTCGCGAGGCTGTGGTGGTACACTCCCACCGCCAGCACTCTCGCGCTGATCGTTGTGACAGCGGTCTCCATCTTCGGGCTCGCGATCGGAAGATGGGTGCAGAACATTGGCGGCGCAGCACAGATCCTTACTTTCGCGGCTCTTCTGATCGCACCACTCGTCGCGCTCCGGCTCGGTCATGCCGTCGCGTTTCATCCACTCGATGTCTCCGCGCCGAAGCTCACGTCGTACAATCTCAACATCTTCGGCAAGATGGCGGTGGGCGCGCTGAGCGGGTTCGAGTACGTCGCGATCATGGCCGGAGAGGCGCGTAGTCCCGCGCGCACGATAACCCGCTCCGTTCTTATCGCCGCGCCAGTAATCGTCGTGATGTTCATCCTTGGCACCGACAGCATGCTGGCGCTGGTGCCGAAACAGAATATCGATCTGGTGAGCCCGATCCCGCAGGCGCTCAGCATCGGCTTTGCCAGCTCGGGGATCGCGACGTTGATCGCGCCGGGACTCATTCTGCTGCTCCTGCTCCGACAGATGGGATCGATGACGATGCTGTTCAACGGAACCACGCGCCTGCCGATGGTTGCGGGGTGGGACAATCTCGTCCCAGCCTGGTTCACCCGTCTCGATCCGCGGTTCCGGACTCCGGTCAACTCCATTTTGTTCGTGAGCGCGATCACCATCGCTATCTCGCTCGTGGGCCAGGCCGGCGTCGGTGTGCAGGAGGCGTTTCAGATTCTCGAGAATTCGGCGGGAATTTTTTACGCTCTTACTTACCTGGTGCTTTTTGCGATTCCGATCTTTGGCGCGGCAAGGCTTGGCCGCAGGCCGCCAATGTGGCTACGGATCGCGTCGCTCTCGGGATTCATTGTGACGCTTCTCTACTCGGTGCTGTCGGTCTTTCCGATAATCGATGTCGCGAGCTGGAAGATTTTCGCCGCCAAGATCATTGTCGTAATCGTGGGAGCGAATCTACTCGGCGCTGCGATTTACTTCGGGCGGCAGCTGAAGGCCGCCGGAGCTCAGAAAAATGTCGCGGCTTAGTACGTCGTGGTCGGGCGCGGCATGCAAGGCTGACGAAGAAGAAAGCGCTACAGCGCACGTGCCTGCTGACAGAAAATCGAGTCGCCACTACATTAGGCCCACGATGGAAGACCTTACGACCGGCCCCCTCACTCGGCATCTGCTGAAGACGACGAGCTTCATGCTCGTGACGATGATCTTCCAGACGCTCTATTTCCTGATCGACCTCTATTGGGTCGGCAGACTGGGCACGCACGCCGTCGCGGCCGTTGGAATCGCGGGCAACCTCACCTTCATCGTGCTCGCCCTCACGCAGATGCTCGGCGTCGGCACCACGACGGTGGTGTCGCATGCGATCGGGAGAAAAGATCGCGACGGGGCGCAGCTCATGTTCAACCAGGCGCAGGTTTTGGCAGTTGTAACCGGATTGATATTTCTCGTAATCGGAATGTTGGTGCGCATTCCGTATAGCCGAGCGATGAGTCCAGATCCCGAGACGGCGGGTCTCGCCAATCAGTATTTGCTCTGGTTCATACCGGCGATGGGCCTGCAGTTTCTCATGGTAGCGGCCGCCGCAGCACTACGCGGTGTCGGCAACTTCAAAACGGGCATGGTTGTCGGGACCGGCTCCATCATCATCAACATGGTCCTCGCGCCGTTTCTGATTTTCGGTTGGGTGACTGGGCACGCCTTTGGGATTGCCGGTGCCGCTATTGCATCGTTGATCGCCATCGTTGCCGCCATCGCCTGGTTCGGAGCTTACTTCATGGCGAAGAGCTCGTACCTGCGGTTTATTCGCGCCGATCAGAGACCCCAGCTCGCGCTATGGCGGAAGATGCTCAACATTGGCCTGCCCGCGGGGTTCGAATTCCTCATGATGGCCGTGTATCTCATCGTCGTCTATTCGCTTGCGCGACCGTTCGGCGCCGCGGCGCAAGCGGGATTCGGCATTGGACAGCGAGTGATTCAGGCGCTGTTCATGCCCGCCGTCGCGCTCGGGTTTTCGGTCGCACCAGTCGCTGGACAGAATTTCGGGGCGCGTAGTCGCGAACGGGTCGTCGACACATTTCGCAAAGCAGCGTTCATGGTGACGGCGATCATGGTGCTGCTGATCGTCGTCGGCGAGAGCGCTCCCCACGCATTGATTGGCATATTCTCGAAAGATCCGGCGGTGCTCGATGTAGGCACCGTCTATCTCCGCATCGCGTCGTGGACATTCGTCGCGTCCGGATTGATCTTCGTCGCGTCGAGCATGTTCCAGGCGATGGGCAATACCATTCCGTCACTGGTTGCTTCCGGGGTGCGCGTACTGCTTGTTGCGGTGCCGGCAATTCTCCTTTCGCGGACGCCCGGTTTTCAGCTGATTTGGATCTGGTATCTGTCCCTCACCGCGGTGTTCATTCAGCTGGCCCTCAGCATGCTGCTGTTGCGTCGCGAATTCAATCGCCGACTCAGCTTTCCCTCGCAGCCGAAGTTCGACAACACGGCGATTGCGGCTGCGATGGTGGCGGCGGAATAATGCGGGAAGCGGGAAGCGGGAAGCGGTAACGGCCTGACCGAGGGCTCGATTAACTGCATCGACGATCGCGGACTAATTGAGGACCGAGGGCTCGGACTACTGAGGACAGTCCTCGATGGTGCGCGTTCGCACTCCTCAATCAGTCCGCGATCAGCAATGGACTTGGTCCGAGCCCTCGGTCCTCAGGCGCGTCCCGCTTCCCGCTTCCCGCTTCCCGCGTCCCGCTCCTCCAACTCCTTGGCGGCTTCCTCGCTCGACGGCGTAAAAACTTCTACCGCGAGCTTGAACGTCCGCTTCTGCTGCGGATTCAGCGCGCCCACGCTCACGACCTGCCGCGACACTTCTTCGCCACGGTCGCCAAGTATCGACAACACGATCGAATATTCCCACGCCTCGCCGACGGGTGGATGCCTGATCGTCCCCTCCACCCGGAGCGGAGAGAAGCTCGGCGCCGCCCTCCGTTTCCGTTGTGAATCGAACCTGAGGCTGTGGTCGCATGCCGGACAAATTGTCGCGCTCTGCAGAATGGTCGCTTTGCAGTGCGGGCAGAGACGTGCTTTGCCCGGGTCGGCGACGTTCGTCGGGCTCATGACGCCGCGGGAGTCTCCATCCTGAGTCTCGGCTGGCTCCCAACTGAAACGTCGTCCCACCCGAACGAGACGTTGCCGCGCATCCGCGAACCAGCGGCGACGGTGAGTGACGCTGCCTTGAGATCTCCGTTGAGAACGCCGGTCGACGTCAGCTCGACGCGAGACGCGGCGTCGATATTTCCATCGAGCTCACCACCCACGGTTACCGTGCTGGCGCGCACTGAGCCAGTGATCTTTGCACCCGACTCGATCGTGAGATCGCCGTCGACATTCACATCTCCCTTGAAGCGTCCGGCCATCCGGACGTGCCCGGCTCCTTCGATCTTGCCTTCGATCGTGAGATCAGCGGCGATCACGGATTCCTTCGCGTCCTTCGACCTCACCCTTGGCGCAGGCGTCGGCGCGAAAGCCGGTGTATTCTCTGAAGACAGATCGGATTCGTTCTTCGACGGAAGATCCTGCGGGCCAAAAGCTGGGTCCTTTCGGGAGACAGTTTGCTCTTTCCAGATTGCCATTGCTCGAGACTCCTATTTGCGGTTCGGGCGCCGTACAGAGTGCAGCTCCCGTGAGTGGTAAGGGAAAGACCTTATCGAACGCATTCGGCGAAGCCTGTCGCCATCAAACAAGGTAGACGGATTGCCAAGCATGTGAAGGCGCAATCTCGTTTGCAACCTGAGCCGTGCTCGAGCATTCGCTCACTCTGTAGAGCTTGCGGCGCGAGCATCGTCGGCGCCACTTAACGACCGTGCGATTCGGAATCACCTACGACACAGGTTTTCTCAGCGCGGGGACGACCACGCACGAGCCCTTCGATCCGGAGATCGTGCGGCGCGAGATGCGAATTATCCGCGACGATCTTCACTGCACCGCGGTGCGCATTACTGGCGGTGATCCCGACCGGTTGGAGATAGCTGCCAAACACGCGGCGGAGGCAGGACTAGAGATTTGGTTCTGTCCTTTTACCAACGGGCTGACCCAACAGGAGTTGCTCGACCTGCTTGCCGATTGCGCCGAACGCGCCGAGCGGCTGCGGCGGAATGGCTCGGAAGTCGTGATGTTCACGGGATCGGAGCTGGTGATTTTGACCCTCGGATTCCTGCCCGGTGAAACGCTCGAGGAGCGACTCGCTCTGATCGCCGATCCAATAAGGCTGCGGCCGATGGTCGCCGAGGTACGCGCGCGCATCAACGATTTTCTGCGGCGAGCAGTAGAGATCGTCCGAGCGCGGTTTCACGGGAAGGTGAGCTACGCGTCGCTGCCATTCGAGGGCGTCGACTGGTCACGGTTCGACATCATCTCGACAGACGCCGGTTATCGCACGAGGGAGACTGCTCCGCGTTTTCGCGAACAGATCCGTGCATTCGTGGCTCAGGGTCGTGCGCAGGGAAAGCCTGTGGCGATCACGGAGTTCGGCTGCATGACCTATCGCGGCGCGGCCGAGGCGGGTGGAAGCGAGCTCACGATGATCGAGTGGGGCAGCGACGGTCGGCCTGCTCGATTGAAAGGCGAATACATTCGCGACGACA
>JBOHTB010000045.1:0-3941 GCA_050733435.1 Gemmatimonadaceae bacterium
GGTGATGCCGAGCGCCGCCAGAGCGCTCGGCATCACGTCCACCGTGCGTCGGGGAACGCGGGCCGGCGGATGATTCAGTAAGAGCGGCACCAACATGTGCTCACGGTGCAGCGCTCCGTGCGACGAGACATGAGGAATCGGCTCGTATCGAGCGCGATAGTCCCAGTCCCGAGCCGCCGACAGAATGATGTCCCCGCTGCGTGGTGAGCCCACCAGGCTGGCGATCTGCACCAGCGCGTCGGGATAATCGCTCTCGATAGTTGCGTCGTATGCCTGTGTCTGATTCAGCTCGCGATGACTTCCGATCGCGAGCGGATCGCCGGTGTCCGGGAGGTAAGTGTAGACTGCCTCTCTCCACGAGAGTCTCGCCATTCCCCGCTTGGGTGAATGTACCTCGCAGGACGACGCGCCCGTTGGCAAGATCATGAGGTCGACCGAGTCGCGCGCGAGAAGTTTCTCGGTCACATCATGCCATTTGCGTGCAAGGTCCGGCCACCACGGTCGTGCTCGCTGAGCGATGTCCAGATAGACGTGGGCCATCGCATTTCCACTCACCATGACCGCAACGTCTGCCGATGTATTGAACGCCCACGGATGTGTGAGGGTCGTGTACCCCCAATCGACAAAAATCCCAGCCAGATCCTCGTGGTTGCTGACCGGCGAATGCCCGTGATCGCTAGCAACCCACAGGTGCATCCTCTTCCATCTGCCATCCCGCTCGGCGTCGCAGCGGATGTGGGCAACCGTTTCGTCGACGATTCGCAGGGCTTCGCTGGCGAGCGCGGAATGCTGTCCTTCCGCGTGCGACGTTTTGTCGACGCCAGTAAGCGCCGCGAACGCGAGTTTCATTCGCTGGGTCCGCAGTCGCCGCGCTACTTCTTCACCCACTCGCCGGTCGATTGCGAGCCAGCCCGCTACGTTTCCGCGAAAATGGGTCGCGCCAGCCCTGGCCACGAAAGCCACAGTCTGACCTATCCTGTCGCGCCGTCGCAGTCCGCGCGTTATCACACTCAGAGCGCCCATGCTTGGTTTCGCCATCTCGAATATCGTCGGCGTCGCGTGATCGATGTCTCTGTCCACAAACCGCATCTCTGCGCCGACGTAACTGCGCGAATGACCCGAGAGGCGCGCGATGCGTCGCGTTCGATCGTACCATCGCAATCCCGGCAATCCAACGCTGCCAGGATATCTTCCCATGATGAAAGGCGCGTACGCTGGGCCAGTGACGGATGGGAAAGCCGAAGTGACCGTCGTCAGCGAGCCCTCTGCTCGCAAAGCGGCAAGCGCTGGAAGATGGCCGTCGTCGATGCTGCGAACGAGCACATCAGGTCGCACTCCGTCTGCGATGATGATCACGACCTGCGCACTTTCACCTGGCGGGCTTCCTGCAGACGGACGCAACTTTAGTTTCCGATTTATGAGAGCAGATGAAGCCCGCGACGGCGGCGAACAATGAAGAATAAAAAAGATATCCCCGACGCTCGTGCCACGAAGCCAAAGTCCGCGAGATCTACCCGTGCGCGCACCGCGGGAGGCAAGAAGCTCAATCCCCAAGTGATGGCATCAGCCGAGCAACAGGCGTTCGAAGGATTCAAGCAGCGTACAGAGGAGGGGCACCTCAAGGCTGGCCGGACGCCGCCGTCCAAAGGCGAGGGAAGAAGGTCGGGCGCCACACATATCGTCGACGACGCGATCCGCTCGAGTCCGGTTACCGAAGACGAGAAGCTCCTGCAGCAGAGCGGCCCTCGCGTCGATTTCACGAGAACCGATCCGTGGCGCGTATTGCGGATAATGGGGGAGTTCATCGAGGGCTTCGACACACTCGCCCCCATTGAAAAGGCGGTCACGATATTCGGCTCCGCCCGAATCGGACCGGATGATCCGCACTACGATGCTGCTGTCGAGACATCTCGACTTCTTGCCGAAGCGGGATTCGCGATCATCACCGGCGCTGGACCCGGCATCATGGAAGCCGGAAACAAGGGAGCCAAGCTTGGAGGCGGCCGCTCTATTGGGTGCAACATCGAGCTGCCGTTCGAGCAGGGCGCCAATCCGTATATCGATACGCTGGTTCACTTCAAATACTTCTTCGTCCGGAAGACGATGTTCATCAAGTACTCGGTGGCGTTCGTCATCTTTCCCGGCGGCTTCGGCACGCTCGACGAGCTGTTCGAAGCTCTGACTCTCATCCAGACGGGAAAGATCTATCGCTTTCCGGTTATCCTGTTCGGACGGTACTACTGGGCGGGTCTTCTGCGCTGGTTGCAGGCGCGGGTGCTCAGCGAAGGAAAAATTTCGGAGGGGGACCTCGACCTGATGCTCGTCACCGACGATCCGGCCGAGGCGGTCCAGGCGATCGTGAGTGCGTACAAGTCAATCGGTAAAAGTGGCGGCGATCAGTTCGACGACCTACTCGACAAACAGCGCGATGGCAAAAAGAAGTAGGGACAACGGGGACGGCCGCGACCGCGGCGGCTTCAAGGCATCACGACACGGCAAAGCATCGGCCGCAGGTCCCAAGGCGCAACAGAAGCTCGCCGCCGAGGACCGCGAGAAGCGGGGCGTGCAGCATACAGCTCACGAAGCGAGCAGATTCCTTAAGGGACAGCGTATCGACCCGAAACGCATCGATGGTAAGGAAACCGTCGCGGATCTGATCGACGGTACTTATCTGGCGTACAACGCGGCGCGCTTGCGCGAGGCGTGCCAGTTATTCACCGGTAAGATGCTGCAGCCTGATGTGACGGTCGGACTGTCGATCACGGGTGCTCTCACGCCGGCAGGATTGGGAATGTCGGCGTTGATTCCGCTGATCGAGGGCGGTTTTGTGGACTGGATCATCTCGACCGGCGCCAACCTGTATCACGACACGCATTTCGGACTCGGTCTCGCGATGCACCGCGGAAACGCGCAGGAATCCGACGTCGTGCTCCGTGAAGAAGGCGTCGTTCGGATCTACGACATCTTCTTCGACTATGATGTACTGCTCTCCACGGATGCGTTTTTCCGAAAGATCATTCAGGGAAAGGAATTCCAACGTTCGATGTCGAGCGCCGAATTCCACAACCTGTGCGGGATGTACGTGCGCCAACGCGAGAAAGCGCTTGGCATTGGACAGAAGTCGCTGCTTTCGGCGGCCTACGCGTCGGGCGTACCGATTTATACATCGTCACCCGGCGACAGCTCGATCGGAATGAACATCGCGGCGCTCGCGCTCGACGGAAACAAGCTTGTCCTCGATCCGAATCAGGACGTTAACGAGACAGCGTCGATAGTCCTTGATGCAAAGCGCGGCGGAGGCAAAAGCGCTGTGATGATTCTCGGCGGCGGAAGCCCGAAGAACTTCATGCTGCAGACGGAGCCACAGATACAGGAAGTGCTGGGAATCGACGAAAAAGGGCACGACTACTTTCTTCAGATAACGGACGCACGTCCCGACACAGGCGGACTGTCGGGCGCAACGCCGGCGGAGGCGGTCAGCTGGGGGAAGATCGATCCACACCGCCTTCCCGATGCGGTGGTCTGCTATCTGGATTCGACGGTCGCGCTCCCACTGCTGACGGCGTACGCCTTCGCGCGACACGAGGCGAGACCGCTGAAGAGGCTGCTCGATCGTCGCGAGAAGATGATGAAGCGGCTCAGGGACGAGTACGAAAAGTCTACGAGCGCGCCCGCGACGGTCGACCATACCGACTCGAAGCTTCCACAGCATCGTTAGGCGATTGCCTCCGCGGCGCTGATTACCTAGCTTGGATGTGCGGCGCCCGGCCGGTACACGGTCGGGCGTTCGGTTTTTCCGGTGAGCAAGATTGTCCACGTAAAGGCGGCTGCCGTATGCTCGATCAACTCAAAAAAAGCCTCGGCGAAGAGGTCGAAAAGCTTCAGCGTGAGCTCAACGTCACGCTGCCGCAGGAGATTCGCAGAGCCGTCGAGCTCGGCGA
>JBOHTB010000046.1:0-21028 GCA_050733435.1 Gemmatimonadaceae bacterium
ATAGAGCGTGAGATGGTCGCCTTCCCAAATCGCGACGGTGTTGTGCATCTCCATCGGATTGTGATTCTCGAGCGGAGTGCTGTACTCGTGCTCGATATGCGTCGCTGCGTCGCGGAGTCCGGCGTCGACGTCGCCGCGTTTCACCGTGCGTTCTCCGCCGAGTGGGTGCACTGATTCGGGAGGATTCTTTGGCGCGGTCGACATATCCAGAACGGGAGCTTCAGTCGCGTAGCGCGTCTTGACGAGCAGCGCTGCCTCCATCGCCGCCTCGATGGTGTCAGCGACGACGAGTCCGATCGGCTGGCCGTTGTAGTGCACTTCGGTATTCTGGAGCACGGTTGGAACGCGCATCCGCCTTCCGCTTCCAGCTTCCCCCGTCCCGCTTCCCGTTGCTGGCGGCACCGTGACCCTCGGCGCATTGAACGGAGTCAGCACCGCACGAACTCCCGCCACTCTTAGCGCACTCGACGCATCCATCGACACGACGAGTCCCTTGGGAACCGAGCTCGTCACGATCACAGCGTGCGCCGCTCCCGCCACTGGAATCTCCGCCGCGTATCGCGCGCCACCAGTAACCTTGAGTCGCCCGTCGACGCGATCGATCGGCTCGCCGAGCGAAGGAGCCGTTACTCTCTCTTTCATAGAGCGACCTCTGTCAGCGCGCGCTCGAGAGTGCGACGCGCGAGTGTCACCTTGAACGCGTTGTCCTTTCGCGGATGCGCGTCGGCGAGCGCCGCGGCGGATGCTACCTGGAACGTCGCGAGTGTCGCTGGTTTCCCGACGAGTGTCCGTTCTGCCGCTTGCGACCGCCACGGCTTCGTACCGATACCACCAAGCGCGATGCGCGCGTTTCTAATGGTTCCCGACTGGACATCGAGCGCAACGGCCGCCGACGCGAGAGCGAACGCGAAGCTCGCGCGGTCGCGCACCTTGAGATAGATCGATCGACGAGCGAACGGCAACGCAGGCAAATCGATAGCAGTGATCAGATCACCGGGCTGAAGCACGGTCTCGCGCTCGGGATGCTGCCCCGGCACGACGTGAAAAGTGGTGAACGGGATCGTGCGCTCGCCACCGCGTCCCCGCACGCGCACGATGGCATCGAGCGCAGTCAGCGCCACTGCAAGATCCGACGGATGCGTCGCGATGCACTTGTCGCTGGTGCCGACTATCGCGTTCGTCCGACTGATGCCGACGAGCGAGGAACACCCGGATCCCGGCTCGCGCTTGTTGCACGGCGTTGCGACATCCCGGAAATACGGGCAGCGCGTGCGCTGAAGAATGTTGCCGCCGATCGTCGCCATGTTGCGCACCTGGCCAGACGCTGCGAGCAGCAGCGATTGACTCACGAGCGGATATCGGTCTTTGGTCCGCGCGTCCCAGGCGACGTCGCTCATGTGCGCCAGCGCGCCCAGGCGCAGACCGCCGCCTGGTAATTCTGTCACCGCGGAGAGCGCGGAATCATTCGCGCGAAGCGTATTGATATCCACGACCAGCGATGGACGTTCGACGTCGAGCTTCATCAGATCGATCAGCGTCGTTCCACCAGCTACGAATCGCGCGGATCTCAGCGCGCCGGCGCCAGTACCAATTGCGTCGTCGACAGAAGACGCGGGCCGGTACTCGAAGTTGATCACTCCCCCGCCCCGCGCGGATTGTTCGTCCGTACCGATTGCACCGCGGCGACAATGCCAGGGTACGCGCCGCACCGGCAAATGTTGCCGCTCATCGCCTCTCGAACGTCGTCATCCGAAGAGCCCCAGGGCTCGCGGAGAACTCCGGTCGCCGACATGATCTGTCCGGACGTGCAGTAGCCGCACTGAAAGCCATCGTGCGTGATGAACGCCTGCTGCATTGGATGCAGCGTCTCGCCCTGCGCCAGGCCTTCGATAGTCGTGATGCGATGCCCTTGCTGCATCACCGCGAACGTCATGCACGACAGCACGCGCCGGCCGTCGACGTGCACCGTGCACGCTCCGCACTGGCCGTGATCGCAGCCCTTCTTCGTGCCGGTAAGGCCCGCGTATTCCCGAAGCGCGTCGAGCAGCGTCACGCGTGGCTCGATCTCGACCGCGATGTCTTTTCCGTTGACGTTCAGCGTGACTGGGTGCGGCGCGCCAGCGGAGGATGTCGCTTCGAGCGAGCGCATCATCGCCTGCACCTGCCGTGGACTCAGCGCAATGCCCAGCAACGCCGCTGCTGCCAACGCTGCCGACAGAAATTCGCGACGAGTCGTCATCAGGCCATGCTGCTCGACCTCGGAAGGGGAGAGGCGGGCAACGGAAAGCGGGATGCGCTCATCTGCCAGCGCCGCCGCGGCCAAACTCTCCGCATTCGCTGCAACCGAGCTCTGCGGAATCGAATCGACGCCGCTGACGTATCGCCAGCAGATTTTTCCGTGCTCGTCGACGACAAAGAGAGCAGTCGTGGCCTCGACGCCGAAGAGCCTCCCGACCTCGGGGCGCCGTTCCGACACGATTCGGGTCCTGCCTCGCCGGTCCGCAGCTCCGGAATACATCCCGGCGAGCTCTTCGCCCACGGGATCCCAGTGCTGCGACGCGAGGATCACGAGCACAGTACATCCCCGCAGGTCCGAGAGCATTTTCGCCGAATCGGTGCCGAGCTCCGCTAGCGCGAAGTCAGGGGCGTTGTCGCCGATGCCGAGGATGGGTGAAGAGCTGTGCATGGTTCTCCGCCACCGAACGCTGAAAAAAACCTTGAGCTGGCGCTGCAAGAGGCGTGCTGATTGCAGTGCTTTCGGTCAGAGTCCGTTCCTCGCCTGGATGGAGGCAACCTGGCGCGCACAATCCTGACTGCTCAAATCCGCGTTTCTCCATGAAACACTGGCAAGAGACATCGCGCATCCTGCGATTGCTGCCGCAATTCGCCGAGCAAGGGCGCAAAGCTGCGATTGCTACAGTGATCCGGATCGAGGGCTCCGCCTACCGACGGCCCGGCGCGAAGATGCTCATCACTGACGATGGCGCGATCCTCGGCAGCGTCAGTGGTGGGTGCCTCGAGGCCGATGTCCGCGAAGTCGCGCTCTCCCTAATTCAGAACGGGGTGCCGAGGCTCCTGCGGTACGACACCGGCACCGACTACCAGCTGCCCTTCGGTCTCGGACTAGGCTGCAATGGATCCGTAGAAATCTTCGTGCAGCCTGTCACGAGCACGTCTCTTCTGGGGACAGTGCCGGAAGTGACCCGGGTCCTGGAGAAAGACGACCGATTCGCCGTGTGCACGATTGTTCGCGGACCACGCGACGTCGGGCGCGGAGTCGTGGTGACGACGCTCGGGAAAGTGGTCGGCTCGACTGGAGATAAAAGTCTCGACCAGGAAATTGCGGCGCGCGCCAGCGACATCCTCGAAGGCGACGGCTCGGAGGTCCAGAGTTTCGGGACGTACGAGATTTTCGTCGATCTGCAGGTGCCGCCGCCCTCTCTAGTCGTCTTCGGAGCGGGCGACGACACTCGGCCGTTGGCCAGATGCGCGATCGACGTTGGTTTTCGAGTAACCGTCGTCGATCACCGCCCGGCCTATCTCTCGGCCGACAAATATCCGCCCGAAGTTGGCCTGATCGAGGCTCGCGCCAAGGCAGCAGGATCCGGCCGCGCTGACGCACTATTATCCGATCGCGCTGACGTCGCGATTCCCGGTGTTCTCCTTGGTCCCAAGACTTACGCGGTCGTCAAGACCCACTCATTGGAGCACGACTGCAATTGGGTGGCGCGATTGCTCGCGACGAACGTCCCGTACATCGGCATTCTGGGACCGCGTACTCGTACCGACGAAATATTGCGCGAGCTCCGTCGGGAGAACGACGAGCGCATCTTCGGACCGGTTGGACTCAACATCGGTGCCGAGGGACCGGAACAGATCGCCGTAAGCATCGTCGCGGAGCTGCTCGCGGTTGTTTCGAGTCGCGAGCCGACGCACCTCCGGGAAAAGCAAGGCGCCATCCACGCAGTTGAAGGCGCCATACACGCGACTGAAGGGGGTATCCGTGGCGGTTGAAAAGTCCGGAGCTGTCGCAGGTGTATTGCTCGCCGGTGGCCCATCGAGCCGCATGGGAACGAATAAGCTCCTGTTAAAGATCGACGGCGAGACCGTCGTGCGTGGTGCGGTGTGCCGAGCAATCGACGCGGGGCTGGACCCCGTCATCGTCGTGCTCGGTCATGAGGCCGAGCGTGTCGAACGCGAGCTGGACGATCTTCCTCCTGTCTGTCGCACGGTGGTAAATCCCGACTACGCGCGCGGTATCAACTCTTCTCTGAAAACTGGCGTCCGCGCGCTGCCTGAGACTGCGGATGCCGTCGTCGTGATGCTTGCCGACATGCCCTTCGTCACGACCGAGATGATCGCATCACTGGTTTCCCGCTATCGGACGAGCGACACGCCGCTCGTGATCTCGGATTATGAAGGCGTGAACGCTCCGCCGATGCTCTACGACCGCGCGCTCTTCCCCGAGCTGCAGACGATGGAAGGAGAAGGTTGCGGAAAGGTCGTCGTGCGACGCCATCGCAGCGAAGCCGAAGTACTTCGCTGGCCCGCAAGCGCTCTGGCCGATCTCGACGTTCCTGCCGACTACGAGCAGCTCACGGCGCTTCGCACTTCACACACACCAGCGTCTGTCCGATAAAACCCTGACGGCCTGACTCGGTCGTCACCCACTCCCGCACCTGCCACGGTGGATCGTGCCGCACGTGTTGGGTGTGACCGCACTCGAGATCGGCGACCCAGTGCTGCTCATCATCCTGATGAAACCCGACGATGCGACGCGGAATCATACGGTGGGAATCGTGACAAAGTTCGGAATGCGTGTAAGATAGTCTGCTCATGTCGATATCCCGCCGCGAAGCACTGCGCGAGCTCAGCGCGCTCTTCGCCATCCCCTTTATTCGCTGGCCAGAGCGACTCGCGGATCCGCTCGCCGGCACGATCGCAGAGTATCAGGCCGGACGTGCACGTGGCGACTGGAGCGCGGTTCAGGTAACGAAGGAAGCGCTCGACCGCTGCAACGACTGGAACCCGAAGCTCCATAACATCGACGAGCTCTCCAAAACCGCGCTCGACGAAGCGCGCGCGTCCGATGCGCGCCTGCACCGCCATGCGCTGCGTGGACCTCTCGATGGAACTCCAGTGTTCGCGAAGGCGATCTACGACATGGATGGCCTTCCCACCACGGCATCGAACGCGGAGTGGGCGCGACTATTTCCCTCGCCCGTGCATCGCGATTCCATCGAAGTGGCGCGCATGCGTGCCGCCGGCGCAATCGTGTTGGGCAAAACCGTCGCCGATGATTTCGCGTATCACGGCAGCGGCACCAGCTCGTTGTCGGGACAGGTGCGAAATCCCTACGATGCGACCGGCACGAAAACTCCGGGCGGATCGAGCGCCGGATCTGCCGTCTCCGTTGCCTGCGGCATCGCTTTCGCCGCGCTCGGCACCGACGACGGCGGGTCGAATCGCATTCCAGCGCAATTCTGCGGCGTCGTCGGAATGAAGCCGACTTTCGGACTCGTCCCTCGCACCGGAGTAATTCCCACCTGGCCGTATCTCGACACGCATGGTCCGCTCGCGCGATACGTCGCCGATGCCGCACTTCTGCTCGATGCGATCGCCGGCCCCGATCCATCCGATGGACTTGCTCTCCGCACGCCGTGGAGGCGCGGACAACTCTCGCAATTGAGCGACCACGCTCTGCAAAGCGCGCGACTCGGCCTCGTCGAAGCGCACATACCGAGGGCACAGATGACGGCCGAGTCCGTGTCGACGTTCGACCGCGCCGTTGGCGACATCAAGTCGGCGGGCGCCGTTGTCGATGTGTATTTGCCTCCGGTGAATCGCGCCAACTTCAGAGCGTTGTTCTCAGATACGGCGAAGGCGCGCGGAGATCTCGCGCCGAATCCCGATACGCCGGCGCCAACGGCCAATGCGCTGTTCAGATATTTCGAGAGGCACGGACGAGATGCGCGCGAGGACGTCGAGCGTGGACTCGCGGCCTATCGCGCGTTCTACGACGTGCTCCCGAAGGAATGGAGCGATATGCAGAAGCTTATCGTCCAGCCGTACGAGAACGACGCCGTCGGTTTATCCTTCGCACGCTCGCGCGCAACCTTGGTAACGCAGCTCGCCGAAAGTTTTCGCGCGCAGAATCTCGACGCCATGATTTATCCGACGATGCCCTTCCCTGCCTTTCGTCTCGCCGATGGCTGGCCGGACATCCGCACCACACTCGGCTACGGGAACTGGCTCGGTCTGCCGGAAGTGTCGGTGCCGAGTGGGATGGGCAGGGACGGAATGCCGGTGGGGAACATTTCGTTTGTGGGACTGCCCGGAAGCGATGCGCGTTTGCTGGCCCTCGCGCATTCGTACGAAGTGCACTCGCGTCGGTTCGTTCCCCCGCCAACACCGACATGATGACCAACTGGACGCGTCGAGGATTGGGGTTCGTGATCGGCGCAGTCCTGTTGAGCGCTGCGGACATCTACTTTCGTCCGCCATCTCAGACGCGGCTTCCGATGCGACCGCGGAACGGACACGCGTTCACTGTCACCCCGGGCCCGATCATCCCCATTGTCGCCGGTGATTCGCCGGCCGTCATACTCGCCAAAGCCGGAAGCGTGATTCCATCACTCCAGCAGCTCTCGTGGCAGCGCGGTGAACGGATCGGATTCATCCATTTCGGAATGAACACGTTCACTGATCGCGAGTGGGGCACCGGCACCGAGAATCCGAATCTGTTCAACCCGACTGCGCTCGACGCGCGTCAATGGATTCGCGCATTCAAAAGCGCCGGAATGACGGAGGTCGTTCTCGTCGTGAAGCATCACGATGGCTTTGTGCTCTATCCGAGTCGTTACACCACGCACTCAGTGAAAGCGAGTCCATGGCTCGGTGGAAAGGGCGATGTGATGCGGGCCGTCACCGACGCTGCAAAGGAATATGGATTGAAGGTGGGGTTTTATCTGTCGCCCGCCGATCTCCATGAGAAGCAGCCAGGCGGGACTTTCGGCAATCACAGCAAGTCGGTCAGGACATTGATCCCGACGCTCGTAAAGGGCGACGATCGTCATCCGACCGAGTTTCTGCGTTACGATCTCGACGACTACAATCGCTATTTCATCAATCAGATGTACGAGCTGCTCACCGAGTACGGGACGATCTCCGCAGTCTGGCTCGATGGCGCGCCCGCGGCAGGCACCGGTCAGCCGTACGCATTCGCTGCGTGGTACGACATCGTGCATCGTCTGGCGCCCACGGCCGTCATCTTCAATCAGAACGTACGCTGGGTTGGGAACGAAGATGGATTCGCGCGTGAGACAGAATGGAGCGTCATTCCGCTCGCGAACGATTACAACGAACAACCGTCGGGCGATCTCACCGCCGCCGATCTCGGAAGCCGGAGCAAGCTGCTCGCGCCCGGTGTGCATTTTCTCGCCTGGTATCCTGCGGAAGCCGACGTCTCTATTCGGCCCGGTTGGTTCTGGCACGCGGCGCAGGACAACAAAGTCAAGTCGCTGAATGATCTCATGAAGATTTATTTCGGCTCGGTTGGTCGTAACGCGACATTGATTCTGAATGTCCCGCCCGACCGGCGCGGCCTTTTCACCGATACCGACGTCAAGCGATTGAAAGAGCTCGGCGATCACATCACGCGCACGTTTGGGAAGAATCTCGCTGAAGGCGTTCCAGGCTCGGGTTCACCCGCTGTCTTCGACATGCAGAAGCCCGTGCGCTTCAACGTCGTGATGCTCGGCGAAGATCTTAAAGTAGGACAGCGAGTCGAGTCCTTCGCCGTCGACGCCTGGAATGGATCCGATTGGAACCAGATCGCGTCCGGCACCACGATTGGCTACAAGCGTCTGCTCCAGATTCCCGACGTCACGGCGCAAAAGGTTCGCGTTCGCATTCTCAAGGCTCGCATCACACCATCGATCGCGACCTTTGATTTGTTCCTGGAACCGAAATAAGTCGGATCGTTGGCGTGATCGGGTTCGCGCTGGGACTGTTCGTATTCATTAACCCGCCACACTAGTCGGGTGAAGTGTCGGGGTGAATCGTATACAATTATTCATGTCAATATTCCCCCATCTCCGACTAAGATCGTTTTCACCGGCGATCGCAATCGCGTTTGCGGCAAGTACTGCGAGCTCTCAGGTCGTAAATCTCTGGCCCGGCGTCGCGCCCGGTTCCGAGAACTGGACGCAAAAGGAAATAACCGTCGAGAACACTCCGGTCGGCACAGTCGTCCTGAACGTCGTGACCCCGACGGTCACCGCATATCTCCCCGATCCGGCGAAGGCGACTGGAACCGGCGTCATCATCGCTCCGGGAGGCGCGTTCGTCGCGCTTACGATCAGTCTCGAGGCGACTGACGCCGCGAAGTGGCTCCAGCAAAGAGGCATCGCCGCCTTCGTCCTCAAGTATCGCACGATCGAAAAACGCGGCAACGGAATTCCCCCAGGACTCAACCTCGACACAGCGGGCCGATACGGAATGGCCGACGGAATTCAGGCGCTCAAAATTGTGCGACAGCACGCCGCCCAATGGCACGTCGACCCGAATCGCATCGGCTTCATGGGTTTCTCGGCAGGTGCGATGGTCGCAAGCGCGGCGCTACTACAGAAAGACTCGGCGGCACGTCCCGCTTTCGCTGCGCTGATGTACGGTGGACCGTTCGGAGCGATGCCGGCTATACCCGGAAATCTGCCGCCCGTGTTCATGGCCTGGGCGCAGGACGATGAGACCGCCGGCGCGACAGCTGTCAGACTCCACGACGCACTCATCGCGGCTGGCAACAAGCCCGAGGCTCATATCTTCAACGCAGGCGGACACGGCTTCGGCATGCACAAACAGGGAACGAGCAGCGATCACTGGATCGACGAGCTCTATTACTGGCTCGAGGCGCAGGGATTCACGAAGCGATCGCGTTAGCGCAGAGTCGAAGAGACATCGGCGTCGCCTGAACGGCCCATCAGTTCCGCAGTTGCTAGGCCTCCTCCGGGCCGACCGAGGTCCCAAGCTTGCCAAGTGGCACGAACGCGGGCACCTCACGACGGTATCGGAGATATTCCTGGCCGTGCATCGCAACCAGGTCGCGCTCCTCGAGCTGAACCGCGATGAGGATGTAGCCTGTGGTAGCTATACTGAACAACAGGTGTCCGACGCTCATAAATGGCGTCGCCCAGAACGCGATCAGGAAGCCGACCATGATTGGATGGCGCACGATCCGGTAGAAAGCAGGCATGCGGAACTTATCGGCCGAAGCTACGCGGCCGGTCATGTTGAGCCATACCTGCTTCAGGCCAAACAAATCGAAGTGGCCGATCATGAACGTCGAGAGAAATACGATCGCCCATCCGAGACCGAAGAGAGCCCACAGTACCGTGACAGCGGCAGGCGTGGTCACGTTCCAGACGGCAGCAGGAATCGGCCGCCACAGAGCGTAGAGAAGCAGCAACACGATGCTCGCGCACAGCACGTACGTGCTGCGCTCGATTGGCTTCGGAATGAAACGGGTCAACCAGCTTTTGAATCCGCGGCGCGCCATGCCGCTGTGCTGAAGGGCGAAGAGCGTGAGGAGTACCGCATCGATGATGAGCGCGATCCACGTTCCTGACACTGAACCGGAGTCGATCGACTTTGGGACGACGAAATTTCCAACGAATCCGATTGCGTACACGAAGCTCACGAGGAACAACGCGTAGGCGATGATACCGTAAATAAATGAAAGTACTCTGCTCATAAACGCCTCCGTGTGAAAGTTGGATGCTGTGTCGCCGCTTCGTTCGCGCTATTCACCGCTCCGAGCGACGCGCCTTCTTTTCCATGGACTCGAGCCAGCGGTCGATGGAGGTCAGAAGCTCCTGATGACCGCGCGTCACGCCTGACAAACGCTCGAGGATGATGCCTTCGTTGACCGTGACGATCAGGGTCACCCAGGACTCGGCGGAGAAGTCGCCGTCATCCAGGTCGTAGCGCTCGAGGGCTTCGGTGACTGCGGCGCGCATGGCATCGCGCCATGCATCGTGTACCCGCGCAACCCGCGCGCGAAACTGGGGATGGTTCCACGCCATCGCCTGGAGCTCCCACCAGATCTTCTGATAGGGGCGGTCCTCGTCGAGATAGCGCATCGCCTGGCGCCACTTCTCGATGTAAGGCCCGGGCGCCGAGTACATCGCTCGCTGTCGAGCGATGAGATCCTTTGTGAACCGTTCCAGCACCTGGAGAAAGAGCTCCTCCATGGACCCGAAGTAGTAGTGAACGAGTCCGAGATTGGCGCCCGCCTCTTCGGCGAGCTTACGCGTCGTAATCCCTGCGTACCCGACTTCCACCAGCAGCCTCTCGGCGGCGTCGAGAAGGCGCTGTTCGGTGGCTTGGCGCTGAGTAATCGGTACGGCGAGATTTCGCGCAGACACAGTGGATCGGCCCGAGTTTAGTCAAACGTCTTAGTCAAACGTATAACTCGGCCCAGACGATGTCAACCGGGCCGTGCTTGACTAGCGTCAGACCATCACCGCTCCGCCCGAAACATCCAGGATCACTCCCGTCATCCACTCCGACTCGTCGGACGCGAGAAAGCACGCTGCTTTGGCGACATCTTCAGGCGTACCCAGTCTCTTCAGCGGATGCATCTGGATCAGCGATTCCTTCTGCGCCGCTGGAATCACTTCATCGTTTCGACGAGTGAGAATCGTTTCAGGTGCGATGCAGTTGACGCGCACTCCGAATGGTCCGACCTGAGCCGCCAAATGCTGCGTCAGCATTTGAATACCGGCCTTGGCCGCCGCGTACGGAATCGGCGATTGCGGGTGCGGCCGGCGTGCGGCCGCCGACGACATCGTGATGATGTTCCCTGCCCGCCGCTCTCTCATGCCCGGCAGAATGCTTTTGATCGTGAGGAAAGTCGCGGTCAGGTTTCCGTCCACTGACGCACGCCAACCTTCCTCGTTGATTTCTTCAATAGGCGCGGGCCTGGTGAAGCTTCCACCAGCGTTGGCCACGAGAATCTCGATCGGTCCGAGCTCGTTTTCCACCTGGAGTCGGATCGCTTCGATCTCTGAGAATTTGGTGACGTCGCCTGTGACTACACGCGATACGCCGCCCTCCCTTTTTATTTGGGCGTCCACAGACGAGAGAGCATCGCGATCCCGTCCGTGCACGGCGACCTTCGCACCTTCGCGCGCGAAGGCTTTTGCGATCGCTTCGCCAATTCCGCGCGAGCTTCCCGTAACTAGCGCGACTCTGCTCTCGAGCCGGCGCTTCTCAGTCATTTCGCGCTCGCGCCCTCGAACCGCTTCCGATCACGCCCGGCCAACCGGGCGCCAAGCAAAGCGCCGACGATTGCTAGCACGACCACGACACTTATCGCTGCGACCCAGCCGATCTTCGTCGTCATCACGAACAGCACGCCAATAGCGGCGAGATTGAGCGCGAACATCGTCGACCAGGGTCTGGGATTCAGGATCACCCGCGAAAGCTCCACCGGCACGGGACCGGTCGCCGTGCCCGCCGCCGCGAGCATTGCGCGCCGGTGTCTGCCACCGACGACAGCGGCCAAAATCCAGATGATGACGAGCGCCACTAAGCCAACGGTCACGAACGGATAAGGACCCCTCCACCTCATCGACGCCATCACGAATCCGCTCAGTATCAGGAGAACGGCCGCTGCTGGCATCATCGGCTTCGCTGCATCAAGTATTCGGAGAAAAACTCTGATTTCCGCCATGTCAGTGGCTTTGCGGAGACCCGGCCCCGCGTGCGAGTAGACGACGAAAAACCCGCCAATCGTAATGAGGCCGAGGAAATGCACCACGAGCGCCAATTCGTACCAGCCCACGATACCTCCTGATAGAATCCCTGAGAAATACTATACTCAAGCGGCCGATGATATCGGGGGCATTCCGCACTCGAGCCGCCGACCATATCGGGGCTGTTCGCCCCACCACCAATCAGCGTTGAGTCCGACATGACCCGGATCAAGGTCATTTTCGCCGCCCTCTGCATTGGACTGACAGTCCTCTGGCTCGACGCAGATCGAGCCTGGTTAAACGCAATCTCGTTCAACCAGACGCGAATCTCCTTCCTCAACTACACGGGCATCATCGCAATGGGAGTGATGGCCGCATCTCTCCTTCTCGCGCTGCGGTCGACCGCGATGGAGCCCTACGTCGGCGGCCTCGACAAGAGCTACCGACTGCACAAATGGCTCGGCGTCGCCGCACTCGTGATGGTCGTGGTTCACTGGGTGTGGGTCGAGCGCCCGTCGTCGCTCGTATCGCTCGTCACCTTCAACGAGCCGCTCCGCGCACCGAACGAAGCGCGCTCGCTCTTGTCACCGGCGCTTTTCCAGAGCGTCCAGGGCGCCGCCATCTCAGTCGGCAACGTGTGCTTCTACGCCGCGGTCATTCTGATCGTTCTCGCGCTCGTCAAGTGGATTCCTTATCGGCGATTCCTCCAGACGCACCGCCTGCTATCGATTGTGTACCTCGCCCTGATCTTCCACTCGATCGTATTGCTCAAGGCCGCGTACTGGACCTACGCGATCGCCTACGTCTTCGCCGCGCTCCTGGCAGCAGGCGCTGCCGCCGCCATCTACATCCTGTTCAAGCGAGTGGGTCGCACGCGACAGGCGGTCGGGAAGATCGAGGCAATCACGCAGCATCAGGACGGGCGAATCGTCGCGGTCAAAGTCTGCCTCACGGATCGATGGCCCGGACATGACCCTGGCCAGTTCGCGTTCGTGCGCTTCAAGGAGCGAGAAGAGCCGCATCCTTTCACGATCTCCTCCCACTGGCAGGACGACGGCAATCTTTCGTTCGTGATCAAAGGACTCGGCGACTACACACGTACGCTGACTTCGCATCTGAGCGTCGGCTCGCTCGTGACGATCGAGGGTCCGTACGGGCGGTTCAACTTCAGCGGGCCGCATCGCCGGCAAATCTGGATCAGCGCCGGCATCGGGATCACGCCATTCGTCTCGCGCATGCAGCATCTGAAGGAGCTCCCGGACGGCAGAATCGTCGACTTATTCCACGCGACTGGCGACTCCGACGTGCGGTACAACGAAGCGCTGGCGAAGCTCGCCGCCAACGCCGGAGTGCGACTCCACGTCTGGGTTGGCGACGAGCAAGGCCGACTGGACGCCGAGCGGATACAGAGAACGGTACCGGAATGGAAATCCGCGGATGTCTGGTTTTGCGGACCCGTGGAATTCGGCAAGACGCTGCAGCATGACTTCCGCGCTGCAGGGTTATCGCCGAGTGATTTCCACCAGGAGCTGTTTCACTTTCGATAGGCTGGTGTTTCGGGACGTCACAAGATAGGCCCGAACAAATCCCTCAAGTGCGTCATGACGCGGCCAACTCAAAGGCAAAATTATTGCTCAGCTACCTCTTAGAGTCTCATTCAGGGGGAATTATGCGGGGCACGTTGGGGACGGCTAACCTGGGCTTTCTTGCCGCGATCGCGTTGATCGCAACCGGATGCGTCACACTTCGACCTTACGATCCGGGCCCCGGGAAACGCGTCATGGTGAGCGTTCCGCAATCCACCTACGTGTCGGGCGGGGCCGTCAATCTCACGATCTCGAACCTGAGTGGCGTCTCGCTGGCCTATCCTGACCGGTTTTGCACGACGGCCCTGCAGAAAAAATCCGGCAGCGCGTGGATCACGGTTTCGCCCCCACCGACCCGGTGCGCGTCTTCGCGCGGTTTCCTCGATCCTGGTCAGACAATCGTGTATCGGTTCGCACTTCCAAAGGACGTCGCCGAGGGGATGTACCGTTTGACCTTGCCGATGCCGACGCCGGTGCCCGATGAAGCGCTCACGGAGTACGACGACGTCGACCACGCGCCCGTCGGCGCCGCGAAGCAGGAGCTGCTTACTCCGGCGTTCAAAGTGCAGGTTGCCTCGCGTTAGCGGGAAGCGGGAGGCGGGAAGCGGGAGGCGGGAAGCGGGAAGCGGAACGCCCTGCTGACCGAGGACTCGGACCAAGTGCATTGCTGATCGAGGACTGATCGAGGACCGAAGACGCGGACCACTGAGAACTCCGGACTCAACGCACGCGGTGCGAGGACTGACGCTCGCGCATTGAACTGCGCTGCTACTCACTGCGCGCTACTGCTAATCGCTGAGAGCTGCAAACGCCCGGGATAGATCTCGTGGCCTAAAGGCGAAAGCAGTTGCCTGTGCCGCTACGCCAACGAAACTGTCAAGATATCTGCCCAGAGCAGGCAGCCTTCCAGTCTGACAGCCCGCATCAGTGAGCGAGAGCAGTTGGAGTTCGCAGTTAGTCCGCGTCCCGCTTCCCGCTTCCCGCTTCCCGCCAGTACCCTTCCGTCGCCAATCGATGCCCGGACATCTCGTAGCCCATGGCGGACATGTCGCTCACTCCGGTCGCGTCGATCCACACATTGTAGAAATTGAACAGCGCGCAGACGGTGATCGCATCGTAGATCGCCTCATCCGTCCAGCCCGCCTTGTGCAAGCCCTCGATGTCAGCCTCGGACGTCGCCACCGAATCCGCGTTGACCTTTTTCACGAACGCGTACAGTGCGCGATCCTTCTCGGTGAGCGGCGCCGAGCTCAGGTCCGTGAGTACCGCCTGAACGAGATCTCTGTCACCGAGCAGCTCCGCCGCGACCGCGGCGTGGGAGCCTATTCAAAAGAGGCACTGGTTCAACTTTGACGTTAGCGCGGCGATGAGCTCGCGCTGGCCCGGCGATAGCGGAGACGGACCGCGCATAACTCCCTGGGTGAACTTCGCGAGGAAATCGGTGCGGTCCGGCTTGAATGCGAAAAGATGCAGAATCTGTGGAATCGGAATGGCCGCCGCGCGCATCTCGGCGAACATCGTCGCCTGTGGCTCGGCGGCCCGGAAATCTTCCACTTCCTTCAGAAACATTGGCTTCATCCGTCTCCCCCCTCGCTGGCCATTGTACGTCTGCCACCTCAGCGATGCAACGTCCCATGAGTCTCGCCGAGCCAGGTGCTTCTTGACATTTTACGCGACCACCCGCACTATGGCCAACGCAAAATGTTTATCGGCCGAGCGCTCTGGTTAGCTCGCCGGTATCCGCACATCCTCTCCCCCGACGAGTCGGAGAGGGAAAGTTCCCATATCACCCGGTGGAGGACTACTTATGGCATATGTTCGTCGCCTTCTTCTCACGCTGGTGGTCGGACTCTTATGTACGGT
Source organism: Gemmatimonadaceae bacterium (assembly GCA_050733435.1). Lineage (GTDB taxonomy): Bacteria > Gemmatimonadota > Gemmatimonadetes > Gemmatimonadales > Gemmatimonadaceae > UBA4720. Next base: position 15,203 of record JBOHTB010000046.1, read on the forward strand.
CCGACTCGGCGCGCAGACTCCTACAGGAACCGTCACCGGACGCGTGGTCGACAGCACGACCCAGCAGCCGCTCGCGGACGTCAGCGTGATAGTCGATGGAACTGGACGTGGTGCCGTCACGCAAGCAGACGGCACTTTCATTATCGGTGGTGTTCCAGTCGGAAATCACACGGTCAGGGTACGAAGAATCGGCTTCAGCAGTCCGCCGACGAGCGTCACGGTCACTGCGGGAGGAACGGCGAATGTGCAGTTCGCCCTCGAGCGGCGAGTTGCCGTCCTCGAAGAAGTCGTGACGACGGGCTATGGAAGTCAGCGACGCCTCGCCATCACCGGGTCGGTCTCGACGATCGACGCGACGCAGGCCAACGTCGGCATCCAGACCAACGTCACCAACATGATGGAGGGTCGAGCCGCTGGAGTGCAGATCACTCAGAATGACGGCGCGCCCGGTTCCGGTGCACAGATTCTCATTCGGGGCGGCACATCGATCAGCGCCAGCAACGAGCCGCTTTACGTCATCGACGGCATTGCGATCAACAACGTCGAGACCGAGAACACGGGCGTCTGCGTGCAGTGCGGTTCTCCATCACTGCCGCGCAACCCGATGAATATGATCAATCCGTCAGATATCCAGTCGATCTCGATCCTCAAGGACGCGGCCGCGACGGCGATCTACGGAAGCCGTGCCGCCAACGGAGTCATTCTCATCGAGACGAAGAAAGGTGCAGGCGCTCCGAGCATGGAGTACGAGGTCCAGGCTGGAATGTCGTCGCCGAGGAAATACCTGGGACTGCTGAACGGAACGCAGTATCGACAGTTCCTCGCCGATAATTTGCCAAGTCACCTGGCGACGGAAGACACGGCCAACACCGACTGGGAGCGCGCGCTCATGCGAACCGCTCCGACGGTCAACCACAATTTTTCATTCGCCGGCGGATCTGCTTCTACTCAGTATCGCGCATCGGTGAATTATCTGGACCAGGAAGGAGTTGTCATCAACAATGGACTGCGTCGCTATCAGGCGCGGCTCAACGGGACCCACCAGGCGATCGACGGCAAGCTGCGCCTCGGGCTCAATCTCACGGGCTCTCACGTCGTCAATGATTTCCTTCCATACGAGAACACGGGCGGATTCCAGGGCGGCGTGTTCATCAACATGGTGTACTACAACCCGACGCATCCGATCACCGTCACCGACGCCAGCGGAGTGCCGCACTACTACGAAACCGGTCCTGGCACTCAAGCTTTGGACAACCCGGTGGCTTTGGCTAACCAGGTTCAATCCAAGGGCACGGACGACCGGACACTCGGAAATCTCTCCGCTGACTACGATCTCTTTCCGAGTCTTACGGCGCGGGTAAACATTGGCATCGACCGCGTCGCTGGAGATCGCAACGATTTCCTTCCTGCGGCAAGTCCGGTCGGTGCTCAGTTCAACGGCCTCGCGCAACGAACAAACCGGGACAATACAAGCAAGACCCTGCAAACTCTTCTCACCTTCCATCCAACGTTCACCGGCACGCGTGAGTTCGAGCTGGTCGGCGGCTACGAGTTCAACCAGTACGACTTCAACGAATTCGGAGCTCAGTCCCAGGACTTCCTTACCGACGCGCTCGGCTACAACGCTCTAGGAAGCGGCGCGACCCTCGTGACGCCATTCTCGAGCACGAGCGACAGTCGGCTCGTGTCATTCTTCGGTCGGGCCAACGCCAGCCTCAACGACAAGTACTTTCTCACCGGCGTGCTCCGAAAGGACGGATCTTCCACTTTCGGAATAGGAAATAAATGGGCGGTATTCCCGGCGATCTCCGGCTCCTGGCGTCTAAGTCAGGAATCGTTCATGCGCACGGGACCGTTCTCGGAGCTCCGCCTGCGTGCGGGATGGGGAAAGGTTGGCAATCCTGGCGCCCCGCCTTATGCCTCGCTGATTCTGCTCTCAGCGGACGGCGGCTCTCGGTACGTGTTCGGAGAGACTCCGGTGACTGGATTCTCGCCGATCTCCAATCCGAATCCAAACCTCAAGTGGGAATCGACGACCGAGGATAACCTCGCGCTCGATTACGGGTTGTTCGCCAATCGCATTAGCGGAAGTCTCGAGTACTACGTGAAGCACACGAAAGATCTGCTTCTCACCGTCAACGTGCCGCAGCCGGCCGTTTCCGGAACGCGGCTCGAGAACGTGGGACGAATTCAGAACAAGGGCGTTGAGTTCTCCCTCGATGGAAAGGTTCTCGACCGGCCGAATAACAACTGGACGGCGGGGATCGTCTTCGCGAAGAACAACAACAAGGTCGTCGACCTGGGCCCGTACTCATTCCTCTCCGAGGGCACGGTCAGCGGTCAGGGCCTGTCGGGTGTGAACGCGCAGAGAATCCTCCCGGGTCAACCTCTCGGAACATTCTTCGGTCCGCAGTTCGTTGGCGTGGATGCGACCGGCAAGCAACTCTTCAACCATTACGTCGTCACGCGCGATGCTCAGGGTCGCGAGACAAGCCGCGTACTAAGCGGCACGACGACGAGTCCTCAGGGTGATGACTTCGTCATCCTTGGCAATGGCAATCCGAAGTACACGCTTGGATTCCGTGGCTCAGGGAACATCGGCAAGTTCGATATAAGTTTCCTCATCGATCGTCAGGCGGGTCAGAAGGTGTTCAACAACACGGCCCTCGTTTATGGCACCAAGGGTAACGCGCTCACCGACAAGAATTTCCTGCTCTCGGCGCTGAACGACCCAACAGGTATCAACGAGCCGGCAATCTATTCGTCTCGGTGGATCGAAGACGGATCCTTTACACGCTTGCAGAACGTGACGATCGGGTACACGTTCGATATGCCGAGATTCACGGGTGTTGCGAGGAACTCCCGTGTCTATCTCTCCGGCGACAACCTGCTTCTCATTACCGGCTACACAGGCTACGATCCGGAGGTCTTCACGGACGCCGGCCTTGGCACACGTGGCATAGACTATCTGCACTATCCGCGTCCTCGTACGATTACCGGAGGTCTTCGTGTTTCCTTCTAAAACACTTATGACAAAGTCATTTGGAGCAGCGGCCGCTCTTTCACTGTTCGCTCTGGCGCCTGCCTGTACGGACCTTACCGAGGTCCCAGCGAGCGCCATCACTCCAGAAAATTTCTACAAGAACGAAGCCGAGGCCATCGGTGGTCTTGCTTCGGTATACGCGCAATTGCGGACGACCGGCGCAAGCGGCAACTACTATGAAACGAGCGAGATAAGCTCGGATGAAATGGTAGTTCCGGTTCGCGGCCAGAACTGGGGCGACAACGGTCAGTGGCTCGACATTCACCATCAGAGCTTCACGCCGACAACCACCGGCACGTCGAATCTCATTAATCCGGCGTGGAATGATCTCTTCACCGGAGTGGCCCGCGCCAACGTGGTGCTCAATGCACTCGGCAACGTGGATTTTGCAAGCAAGCCGACCGTGGTAGCGGAGCTCCGCGTTTTGCGGGCGTTCTACTACTACATGTTGATGGACGAGTTCGGCGGAGTGCCGATCGTCACGGACGTCGAGATCAAGGCTCGGCCACAGGACAGCCGCGACTCGGTGTTCCGGTTCATCGAGTCGGAGCTCAACGCGGCGCGCCCGGACCTTCCCGCAACGTGGCCGGCCGCGATGAACGGCAGAATGACGCAAGGCGCAGTGGACGCCATTCTCGCCAGCATGTATCTCAACGCCGAGGTTTGGACCGGCACGGTCACTACGGCCGGATTGCAGAAAGGCACAGCTCGGTGGCAGGACGCAATCAATGAAGCGGACAAGATTATCAGCTCTGGCAATTACTCGCTCGCGTCCAACTGGCGGTCGAACTTCACGGCGGATAATTACAACTCGCCTGAGATCATCATGACTCTCAAGTTCGCGGCGGTGGCCGGGTTGGGTAACAACTACCTGATGACGATGCTCGGTTACAACCAGTATACGCCGTCGCCCTGGAACGGTTTCGCCACGCTCTCTGAGAAGTACAACGCGTTCGACCCGAACGATATACGGCGGCAGATCTTCCTGGCGGGACCTCAAGTAAATCTGGAAACCGGCGCGCCGGCGACGCAGCTCGATGGCACTCCACTCGTATTCGTTCCCGACTTTGGCCCCGACTTATCGAACACGGCTGAAAACGCCGGAATCCGGGTTACCAAGTGGCCCCTGGATCCGAACCACGTCGGGGTAGACGCCGGCAACGACTACGGTTTTTTCCGGCTCGCCGAGATGTACCTTATCAAGGCAGAGGCCACCAACGAGTTGGGTAATCCTGATGGCGCCGCGAACATCATCAACACGACCACGCGTGCTCGCGCCTTCCCGAGCAGCCCCAAGCCGTTGCCGCTCGGACTGAGCCAGGCTGCGATGCGTGACTCCATCCTCCAGGAGCGACTCCTGGAGCTCATGACAGAAGGCAAGCGCAGGCAGGATCTGATTCGGCACGGCACATACACGGATCCATGGTGCTGCGCGCCGCTCTATGGCTACAAACCGGGTCCGGTCCCACCGTACAAAATTCTCATGCCGATCCCGCAAGCGCAGCTCGAGACCAACCCGCTGCTCAAGCAGAATCCGGGATACTAGCAGTTCGGCAGTCGTCTCAGTACACACGATGGCCTGCTTCCGAGAGGAAGCAGGCCATCGTGCACAGAGCCTTGCATTCGCTCTTCCGCTACTTCGTCGCCGCTCTGTGCACGCTGGAAGCGTGTGCGCCGCACGATTCAGAGGACAACGCGGCGACCACGGCCGCGCCGGCGGTTGACGGCCATCTCTTTACGAAACTCCCCGCTGCGTATACCGGAATCGCGTTCGAGAATCGCGTCGAGCCCAGCTCCGACCTCAACGTGTTCAAGTACCGGAACTTTTATAACGGTGGCGGCGTCGCGACGGGGGACCTGAACGGCGACGGCTTGCCTGAGGTGATGCTGACGTCCAACCTGCACGGCAACCACCTCTACCTGAATCGGGGGAAGTTTCATTTCCAGGACATCACGAATGAAGCGGGCGTGGGTGGATACGGGTTCTGGGCGACGGGCGTAACGTTCGCCGACGTGAATGGAGACGGGTTGCTGGACATCTACGTTTGCTACGCAGGCAACATTGCCGGCGAGAAGAGAGCGAACGAGCTCTACATCAATCAGGGCGTCGGCGCGAACGGGATTCCGACGTTCAAGGAGGAAGCAGCGCGGTACGGTCTCGCTGACGAAGGGTTCTCGACCCAGGCTGCCTTCTTCGACTACGATCGCGATGGCTACCTGGACATGTACCTGCTCAACAACTCGTCGCGCGCGGTTACGAGCTTTGGACTCAGGAACACTCGCGACGTGCGCGACTCACTGGGCGGCGACAAGCTCTTTCACAACGACGGCAACGGGCACTTCACGGACGTGAGCGCCAAAGCCGGAATCTTCGGCAGTGAGATCGCGTTCGGCCTGGGCGTCGGTGTCAGCGATTTCAATCGCGATGGCTGGCCCGACATCTACGTCTCGAATGATTTCTTCGAGCGCGATTATCTCTACATCAACAATCACGACGGCACGTTCAGCGAGCAGCTCCCGAAGGCGATGCCCTACAGCAGCTACTTCTCGATGGGCCTCGATATCGCCGACGTGAACAACGATGGACTCCCCGATGTCTATACCACTGACATGCTGCCCGAAGACGAGTATCGTCTGAGGACGACGTCCGCTTTTGAGAGCTGGGAGGTATATGAGGCGAAGGTGCAGAACTGGTTCCACTCCCAGTTCATGCGGAACATGCTCCAGTTGAACAACGGCAACGGGACGTTCAGCGATGTCGGGCAAATGGCGCGAGTCGCCCA
>JBOHTB010000047.1:0-11259 GCA_050733435.1 Gemmatimonadaceae bacterium
TAACAGCACTGTGTTCTTCCAACACATCGAACAATTTCGCGCTTATGTTGGAGACCGCCGGGCTCGCTTCGAGTCCAGCAACGATTGGCCCGCCGATGTAGTTGTCGGCGCCGCCTGACCCGTCACCACCGCAGTGACCCGTCACTCACACCGTTTTTGCTCACACCTCGCACCAGTTCAGTTGCAGTTAAAGAAGCAGTTAGAGAAGAGATGCCAGTCCTCGCACCTATTCAGTTGCAGTTAAGAAACTTAGGCTACCGAGATGCGAGTCGTCGCCCCCGCCTCACGTAGCGAGGCGCTTCTCGAGTTCTTCGCGCCGGGAGCGCGCGACTTTGATCTTCATCCCGCTTTTCAGCTGAACATCGTAATCGCCACCTGAAGCTTTTAGCAACGCGTCAACGCGATCGAGTTGCACTATTGCCGACCGGTGGACACGAAAGAAGCGCGCGGGATCGAGCTGGTTCTCGAGATTCTGCATCGCTTCGCGAATGAGATGCTTGCGATCGCCCACAACGAGCTCGGCGTACGGCCCGCTCGCGAGGATGCAATCGATGTCCGACACGGGAATGAAGCGGACTTTCCCGCGCGACTCGACTGGAATACGCTCGAGATACCGCGCTCCCGCCCCGGCCCGCTTAGTCCCGACTTCGCGCTCCCCGCTTCCCTCTTCCCGCGCCTCGCCAGTCTCCTGCAACAGGGCCAGCATCTTCCCGCGGAGTCGGCTCGCGTCCTCCAGTCGCACCATGCGCCGCGCCCGCTGAAACGCCTCCTCGAAGCGCTCGTCGTCGAACGGCTTCACCAGATAATCGATTGCCGCGAGATCGAATGCCGCGAGCGCGTGCTTGTCATACGCCGTCACGAAGACAGTGATCGGCATGTTGGCCGGTCCGATGGTGCGCACGACCTCAAGCCCGGTCATGCCCGGCATCTGCACGTCGAGGAATACGAGATCGGCCGGGGGCGACAACGAGCGGATTGACTCGACTGCCGAAACTCCGTCGCCGATCATGCCGACGATCTCGACGCCCAGCTCCTTTCGCACCAGCGCCGCGACGCGCTGGCGGCCGAGGGGCTCGTCGTCGACAATTAGCACGCGGAGCGACGGGCGCTCAGTCATCATGAATACTCACTCATCGCGAATACTCACTCATCGCGAATACTCAAATATTTCGAAGACTCAGTCATTGCTGGCGCTCCGCCGCTCGGATGTCGTGTGATATGGCAGCCGGATCTCCACGAGCGCGCCGCCACCGTCAGCCGCGGTCAGTGCAACTCCCTGCCGCGCGCCATAAAGTTGCGTCAGACGAGCACGCGTGTTCGTCAGTCCCACGCCTTCGCGCACATCCCGCGCGGGGCCGGGGCCGTTGTCGCGCACCGTGAGCACCAGCTCGCCATCATCGCGCTCGGCGCGTACGGTCACGTGCCCGACGGCCTGCATGGGCGCGAGGCCGTGGCGAAACGCGTTTTCGACGAGCGGCTGGAGAACGAGATTCGGGACGAGCGCGTCGTCGAGCGAAGCATCGGTGTCGATGGAAACCTCCAGCTTTCCCTGAAAGCGCACCTCCATGATGTCGAGATACCGTCGCAGCATCTCGAGCTCGCGAGCGAGAGGGATCTCCTGCTCGTCGCCTTCGTCGAGGGTGTGGCGCAGGAGATCGCCGAGTCGCGCGATCATGCGGCGCACGCCACGCGGATCCTCTTCGACGAGAGTCGAAATGGCGTTCAGCGTATTGAACAGGAAATGCGGGTTGAGCTGCGCCCGCAGTGCGTTCAATCGCGCGTCAGAGAGCTGCGCGTGGAGCTCCGCCGCTTCGGCCTGGAGCCGACGCGCCTCCTCTAGCCGCGCCCGATAGCGTACGATGTAGTTGCGCGCGAGTGCGGCGCCGAGCACGACCACGTACACCAGGAAGTCGTAGAGAAACGAGAATCGGGAGAACACGCCGCGCATTGGCTGGGAAGGGGCGCGGGTAGCGGGAAGTGGGAAGCGGGAAGATGGCGGTGAGGGAAGCCCGGGCGGCAAGAGCATGCGGCGCGGCATCATCTCCCGGCTGATCACCTTCAGCAGCGCGTCCACGCCGATGGCCAGCACGAGTCCGATCAACAGAAACGCAAGGACGCGCTCCAGCGTCGGCCGATCGCCGCCGAACCGCCGGGTCATCCAGAAGATGGGTAGCGTCAGCAGCGCCCACAGTCCGTACTCGATGAGCGCAAGTGTGTCGAAGCCCGGTGCGAAATCGGGTCGCACGGCCGCGCGCATCGCCGCGACGGCCGCGACGCGCGGGTCGACCAGATAACCAGCAGCGGTGAGCACTGCGAGAAACGCCCAGAAGGCGAGGATCGCGAAGATCTCGCCCGGCGTGAGCCGGGTGATGGGCTCGCTAGTGTCGTCAGCTTCGTGTTGCGTATCAGTCATTTCGTAACGTCTGGGTGCAGCTCGTGACATGGTGCTAAGTACCGCTCGCGCGGCGCCCGTACTATGCGATGCCGGGCGCGCGAGAGAGCAAATACTCAGGACGCCCGCCATCACCATCGCACCTCTTCCCGCTTCCCTCTTCCCGCTTCCCGCTTCCCTCTTCCCGCTTCCCGCTTCCCGCCATGAAAATGAAGATTGCCGCCGCGGCGGTCGGCGCGATCATTCTCGCCGGTACCGGCTGGTTTTACAAGCGGGCCGATGGAAGTGAAGCGCCTGCCTATCGCACCGCCACCATCCAGCGCGGCAGCGTAAAGTCGACCGTCTCCGCCACGGGTACCCTCAGCGCCGTACAGACGGTGCAAGTCGGCACCCAGGTCTCCGGACAGATCGCTGCTATTTACGCCGACTACAACGCTCACGTAAGAAAGGGTCAACTGCTTGCCCTCATCGATCCGCAACTGCAGAACCAGGACGTCGAAGAGGCGCAGGCTGCGCTCGAACGCGCACAGGCTACTATGGCACAAGCCGAAGGCGATTATACGCGAAATAAGCAGCTCTTCGACTGGAAAGCCCTCACTGCCAGCGAGTTCAGCGCCGTGCAATCGAACTTCGCAGTGCAGAAGGCCAACGTGAAATCGGCGCAAATCGCCCTCGAGCGCGCGCGTCAGAATCTCGCGTACACGAAGATCTACGCACCCATCGACGGCGTCATCGTCGAGCGCAACGTCGACGTCGGCCAGACGGTCGCGGCCAACTTCTCGGCGCCACAGCTCTTTCTCATCGCCGAGGATTTGTCCGAAATGCAGATCCTGGCGTCAGTGGACGAGAGCGACATCGGCGCGATCAAAACATGGCAGCCGGTGGAGTTCACCGTGCAGGCGTACCCGAACGAGACTTTCCTGGGCACGGTCAAGCAGGTGCGGCTCCAATCGAAGACGCAGGACAACGTCGTCAACTACACGGCCGTGGTCGCCGTGAAGAACACGACGGGACATCTGCTGCCCGGCATGACGGCAACAGTGCAATTCCTCACCGGCGACGCTGAGAACGTGCTCATCGTGCCCAATTCGGCGCTGCGGGTGAGAGTGGCGGGAAGCGGGACGCGGGACGCGGGAAGCGGGACGCGGGAAGAGGGAAGCGGGACGTGGGAAGAGGGAGGCGGGACGCGGAACGAACCGGCGATCCTCTGGACGTTCGACGCTAAAGGATTGCTCACGCCAATACGCGTTCACACCGGACTCAGCGACGAAACTCACACGGAAGTTTCGGGACAAAACCTCGCCGTGGGAATGAAGATCGTGACCGGCGTGCTTGATGCCGGCGGCGCGACGTCGAGCGATGCGCCGTCGAAGAGCCCGTTCCAATCGCCGCGTCCAAGCGGCGGGGACAAGGGCGGCTGATGAAACAATCGACGTTGGTCAAAGTGGCGGCGGAGAGCATCGCCCGGAACAAGATGCGGTCGCTGCTGACGATGCTCGGCATCGTGATCGGCGTCGCTGCCGTGATCGTGATGGTCGCCATCGGCAACGGCGCACGACAGCAGATCGAATCCTCCATCAAAAAGATGGGCACGAATGTCATCATGATCATGCCGACATCGACGACGCACGCCGGTGCGAGCCTCGGCGCGGCCACCTATAACAAGCTCACCGTCGCGGACGCCGTGAAGATCAAGCGCGAGGCAACCCTGGTGTCGGCAGTGTCACCGGTGGTGGTAACGGAGGCGCAGGTGATCGGCGGGCAGAGCAACTGGAAGACGCGGATCAATGGGGTATCGACTGATTTCTTCAAGATTCGCGACTGGAACACCAGCTCGGGCGACATCTTCACGGACGCCGACGTTCAGTCGGGCCGCAAAGTCGCGCTACTCGGCACCACTGTGGCGAAGAAGCTGTTCTCGGGGAGCGATCCGATTGGCTCGCACATCCGGATCGGTCGCGTGCCGTTCACGGTCATCGGAATCTTGCAGGCGAAGGGAATTAGCGGCGGCGGTGGCGACGAAGACGACGTCGTAGTGATGCCGTACACCACCGCGCAGAACCGTTTGAAGGGCGACGTGGACATCGGGCACATGTTCGCCAGCGCGGTATCCGCGCGCGAAATGCCTGCGGCGCAGGAGGAGATCGCCGGTATCATGCGCGATTCGCACAAACTGAAGCCGGGTACGGAAGACGATTTCTTTTTGCGCAATCAGATCGAAATCGCGCAGGCGATGGCCAGCACTACGCGTACGATGTCGGCGCTGCTCGCGGCGATCGCGTCGATCTCTCTCCTCGTGGGCGGCATCGGCATCATGAACATCATGCTGGTGTCGGTCACGGAGCGAACGCACGAGATCGGAATCCGCCTCGCGGTCGGCGCGCGCGGCGCGGACGTGCTCATCCAGTTTCTGGTGGAGAGCATCGCGTTGAGCGTGATGGGCGGACTCGTTGGACTTCTCTTTGGCTACCTCGGCGCGGCGGTGCTCGGGCGCATCACTGGATGGAATGTGGCGACGCCGGTGTCCGCGGTGCTCATCGCGGTCGGATTCTCGGGGGCGGTCGGGGTTTTCTTTGGGCTGTACCCGGCGCGAAAGGCGGCGGGGCTCGATCCGGTTGAGGCGCTCCGGTACGAATGAGGGGAGCTCAGAGGACTCGCACCCGTTGAGCGGAGAGCTACCGCTCAGTTCCACCGAAAGGACGTTCGTGCCCGCCAGTATTCGCCCGACCCGATCGAAAACGGGCGCAGCTCCTCCTCGAGCTCGGCGTCGTACGCGAGACCGAGCGCCGCGACATTCGCCCGCATCTGCGCAACGGTCGCTGCCCCGCTCAGAACGATGTCGGCCCATGGCCGCGCGAGTGCGGCGCGGAGCGCGAGCATATCTATAGTAGTAGCTCTACCCTTGGCGATCTCGCGGAGCCGCTCGACGAGCGGCCATAAAAGAGCATCGCGGTCGCGATTCCCATGAGTGAGCCGCCCGTTCGCGAGCGCTTCCTTTATCACGACTTTCATCCCGGCTACGTGTGCCTCGCGCAACGCAGATTCGGCCCCTCGCTCGAAAAGATTCCACGTCGCCTGCACCGAATCGAAGACCCGCTGTCCATCGCGACGCACCTCGAGAGATTTTCGAATCGCGATGTCCTGCCCCGGTCCGCTGACGGTTAGCCCCGCGCGAATGCCCTTCTCTCTGAATCCCGCAATCGCATCGATGAGCGCATCGTCGTCGAGTGTCTTGCTCTCGGCCGTCACGGAATGGATCTGATAGAGCGATAGATGCAGCCCGAGTCGCTCTATACTCTCGGCCACCTGACGAGTGAAAGTTCCGAGCGAATGATCTTTGATCTCGTGTTGCTCGGCGCTCGTCGACCAGCCGGCGGTGTAGGTGTATCCCCACTTCGATGCGACGACGACGTCGCGCGCAACGGACCTCTCGCCGGCCGGCGCAATCCCGCGCTTCTCCAGCCACGACGCGAGAAAATCCTCCGCGCGTCCGTACGAACGCGCGACGTCGAAGTACCGCACCCCTGAGGAAAAAGCGGCATCGAGAACCGCGTGGGCGTGTGATTCCATCGCCGCCGGATGGTAGTCGTCGCCGAGGTCGACGTGATGATTCAGCGTCACATAACCCGGTCGGCCGAGCGCGGCCATCCCCAGTCCAAGTTTCGCGGGCATCTCGTGAAACCTAATCCGGTAGTAAACCCGCATCTCGCCACGGTGTTGCTCACACCCGGCACCCGTTCAGTTGCAGTTAGCAAGACCTGGCCTATCGAGATGCCAGTTCCGGCACCCGTTCAGTTGCCGTTAACAAGACCTACAACGAGGAGCGCGGAACATAACCGCCAGATGACACCACCATCGCATGTGCGGCAGTGAGTCCCGGCCTGATCGCCCCTCGGCCGGCCGCTGGAATCCCCCTTGAAAGGATTAAGCATTCCCGCCGTTTGATCGCGCACGATATCTCCGGTACTGAGCCGTTTCGTTGTGGGCGATCGCCGTGATGCGGAAGATCTCGTCGTGTCTCGCGAGAGTGTACATCGCGTCGAATTCGTAGATCGGATTCTTTGCTTTGTCGCGCAGCAACCAGCGCAATCGCGCCTGCACCAGGCGGGATGACATTTCGTCCGTCGCCAGCGCGAGCACCTCGGCCGACCCGAAGTCGATGGCGCGGTACATCTCGAGGAGATGAGCGACGGTTTTCTTCAACTCCTCCGCTGATTCGACGTGAACGGTGACGCGATCACCCGTGTCACCCGAGATGTGGACAACGTTGGCGAAGTGCTTCGCGATGGCAGGAACGTCCTGCCGGATGTAGGCGGTGACGTAAGTGGTGAAGAAGGCGCGGACGTCGGCCGTAATTTTGCTCGAGTGCACGCGGTAACTTAACCGGATTTGTTAACTGCGACTGAACTGGCATCGCGGTATCCTTGGAGGTTTTGACTACAACTGAACGGGTGCGAGGACTGGCATCTCGACAGCCTACCTTTTTACTGCAACAGAACGGGTGCGAGGTGAGCAACTACGGTGTGAGTGATGGGTCACCCCGATGGTGACGGCTCCTGCGGCGACGAGCGCCGTCCTTCGGTAGTGAACCGGCAACTCACCACGATCTTGCTCACACCCCGCACCCGTTCTGTTGCAGGTAAAAAACACCAGCCGATCGAGATGCCAGTCCTGGCACCCGTTCAGTTGCAGTTAGTAGCGCGCCGGCGCCGATCAATCGGGAGGAGGAACGCGGGGCATCTCCCAAAAAAGGAGTGTCACATCAGGATCGACGAGAACCTGTCGCACCTGCTTTCCCGGCTCGTCGATGCGCAATGTCATCACACGCGTTGGAACGAGCGGGATCTTCAACGATCGACGACTGCCATCATCGTAAACAACGACGATGGGAAGCGTGACGTCGAAGTATCCGAAAGGATCCCAGGTCTGGATGATTTTTAGTTCGGTGCCCTGGTGCTGGGGAAGGGTGTCCACGACCACGCCTATCAGCGGATATCCCGGCCGACGCAGCCATTGGTCGAAAAAGTGTTTCAGGTCTTTCCCCGACGCGCGCTCCAGCGATCGCTCGAGGTCGTCGGTGAGCGCCTTACCGTTCTTGTGCGCCGAGTAGTAGTCGCGGAGCCCGCGAAAGAAAACGGAGTCGCCGAGCTCCGAGCGCAGCATGTGAAGGACGAGCGCGCCCTTTTGATAGCTGTTGACGTTGAGCAAGGCGAGCAGATTTGTCTGGGCAGTGTCGATCACCGGTCGCTTCCCCACCGCGACAGTGTCCGCCAGAACCTCGTCCCGAAGCCGCCTCAACTCGGCGTGGAATGCGCTGTCGCCGTGCGCGTGCTGGGTGTAAAGCGCGGCGAAGTAGGTTGCGAAACCTTCGGACAGCCAGACGTGCGACCAGAGTCGTTCGGTGACGGCATCGCCGAACCACTGATGCGCCGTCTCGTGGGCGATGATTCCCTCGGGAACACCGTTGCGGCGGAAGAACCTATCAGCATAAAAGATCGCCGTCGCATTCTCCATCCAGCCGTAGCGCGTTTCTGATTGGAGGTGCGCCAGTTTCTCGTAGGGAAACGGCGCAATCAGCGAAGCGTAGAACTGAACGATGTCGCCCGCCCGGCTGAACGCGCCCGGCACCACCTTCTGCTGCTCCGGCTCGACGTACACCGACTGCGGCACACATCGCGCGAGCTCGGCGAATCCGCAGGCGGTCTCGCCGAGATCGACCTTCACCAAAGGCGCCGCGGCGATGACCATGAGGTAGGGTGCGATCGGTTTCGATTCGCGCCATCGCGAGAGCACCCGCCTCTTCTCGGCCATCGGTAGAATGCGATTCTCGATCTCCGCGCCGTTGGCGACGATGGTCTCGCTCGCCGGCGCCGTGACGGTCCAGGAGATGGTCGCCTTGGCGTCCGGCCGGTCGATGCTCGGGATCCAGTAGCGGGCGCGGTTTGGCCAGTTGTCGCCGAAGTAAGTCCATCTGCCCGCGCTATCCTTGTGGGCGATCAGCCCGTCGGTGACGATTCCGTCGTAGACGATGCGAACGGTGAACCTGGCCGGCGTGCTGCGCGGGATCGGGATGACGATCGTGGAATCGGTGCGCGCGAATCTCGTGCTGCGCCGCTCGACGTCCACGCGCTGCACGTTGAGCTTGATCAGGTCGAGTGTCAGAGTGTCGCCAGCACCCGATCGCGTAAGAGTCAGCGTTGCATCGCCGTTGATCGTCGCGCCTGAATCGGGGAGGTCGATGCGGACATCGTAATCGACTGGCCGAAACGTGGAATCCTGCGACGTTGTCTGGCCCAGTGCTGCGTTCGCAGCAAAGAGCATGGCTCCGCACAACCAGTGGGTAATGGTCATCCCCCAACGTAGCCTCGAGCGTCTTTACGACTCGGATTCATGCCACGATTCGGCGGCGAACCCCGCGAAGACCTGACGGAGGTCGACGACAACAGCGCCCGGCCCGACTACGTGCCCGAGTTTGTCCAAGGCGTAAGCGAGCTTCACCTGAATCCGGCTCACGACCACCTGATGCACGGCAGCCGGCTCCGGCGTCACGACGAGTACCCCGTCGAGCAGCTCGTATCGATTCCCATCCTTCGGGAATTTTTCGAGGTCGTCGACTGTGTACAGCGGGACGGAAATCGCCATCGCCATATGCTATACTCGCGGCGTTTGGTTTGTCCACTCGGCACGGTGGACGATCGAGGCGTGGTTAGACAGCACCATCACCATTTCACTAGCCGGCGGGTCCAGGTCCCAGTTCGCCCGCCAGCCGGTAGTATTTATTTTGCAGTTTTTTTTACTTTGCGGTTCTCGAAGAACTATCGGAACCAAAGCGCGATGTTCGACGCAAGCAGGATCGCCCAGGCAAGAAAAAAGAAGCGCGTCTGATCACCCAGACGCTTCTCCAATCGTGCTTCCAGGTGAGCGAGCTTCGCCTCAGAATCTGCAAACCGCCGCTCGATCTTAGCCTCGAAGTCTGCAAACCGCCGCTCGATCTTAGCCTCGAACTCTGCAAACCGCTGCTCGACCTTGGCGTCGAACCGCGCAAAGTTCAGCTCGTTCAGCTCCCTCAGATCAAAGCGATACGTGGCATCGACCAAGTTGAACCACTCCACCAGCTCGTTGGCGACGTCGTCCCCGAGCTTCTCGTAGAACTTGCGGGACAGTTTCGCGGTGACCGGCACGACTCGCCCCTGGAGTGTCCGATCCCGCGCTAACAATACCCTCGGCGCAAAGCCGCATCAAGAAAACGCGGGTCTTACCGCTTCTGTGCACGGGTGAAGGCATTGGCGAACATCAAGTTGACCAATCATCATTTTTTTGTCGCTTGCGTGAATTGAAGCTTGTCCTACCTTGTGCCTGCAGACCGTGCCCGTCCGACCTCTAACCGCTTACGCACAGAGGTGTCTATGAAACGGTTTGATCGCGGCATCCTCTCACGCGCGCTGTTCGCGCTCCCCGTTGCATCACTGATCCTGCACGCGCCGGCAAGCCCGGCACAACAACCCGCTCAAAACCCGGTTGCCCGTCGGTATGTGGTGCTCGACTACATGAAGGTCGCGCCGGGCAAGGACAACGACTACGTCCGACTGGAGCGCGAGGTCTGGAAGCCGTTCCACGCGCAGCGCATCAAGGACAAGCGGCTCGTTGCATGGGAGCTATACGACGTTCGGTACACCGCGGATACTCATCGCGATTATGACTACGTGACGGTGAACGTCTACGACAATCTTGCGGCGACCGACGATCAAACCGGAAATGTCGAGATGTTCCAGCGCATGCACCCTGGCAACGATGGCGCGCGCCTGCTGGCGGAAACCGACGCAGCCCGGCAAACCGTTCGCTCCGAGATCTGGGAGCTGCTCGATCGGACAACTCCGCTAAATGCCACCGCTCCTCCAGCCAGGTACTTGAACGTAGCCTTCATGCAGTCCAAGCCAAACGTGGATGCAATCGGCGTCGAGCGGGAATTGTGGAAGCCGGTTCACCAGGAGTTGGTCAGGACTGGCGCAATGAATTTCTGGGGGCTCTACGCACTCGTGATGCCTGGGGGAACGAGCTATCCATACGATTACGCCACGGTCAATGGCCTGAGTAGTCTCTCGGCTTTGGAGAACCTGTACCCGGAAGATCTTTTCCGCCGTGTACATCCCAAGATCCCGCTCACCGAGATCGGCAATCGTACCGCGGCAGCTCGCGATCTCACGCGGAACGAGCTCTGGGTGCTCGTGGACGCCACGCCGTAACAGCTATACGGAAAGATGAAGATGGGAGCGTTTCTCGCCGCTCCCTTCTTCGTGCATCGCAACCCGTCGTATGAATCGCCTCAGGTCAGACGCTCGCGAATTATCGGAACCAGAGCGCGATATTCGACGCGAGTAGGATCGCCCAGGCAAGAAAGAAGAACCGCGTCTGCTCACCCAAACGCTTCTCCAACTGCGCTTCCATTCGTGCGATCAACGTATCGAGCTTCGTATCGAACTCGCTCCGAAATGTATCGAGCTTAGTATCGAGCTCACTTCGAAACGCATCTAGCTTCGTATCGAACTCGCTCCACATCGCATCGAGCTTGGCGTCGAATCGCGCGAAGTTGACGTCGTTGAAGTCCTTCAGATCGGCTCTGTAGGTCGCGTCCACTTGGTTGAACCAGTCCACGAGCTCATTGACGACCGTCTCACCGAGCTGGTCGTAGAGCGCTTTTGAAAGTTTTCCTGTGACGGGCACCGTCGGCTCCGTTTAATTAGCGGAGCCAGCATACAACGTACGCTCGGCAAGAGCGGTACCGAAAGAACGCCGCTGGCGCTTAACGAGCTGGCGCGGCGCCCATTCCTCCCATAGCCTTCCCCACGCTCCGCAACCTGAAGGCGAGC
>JBOHTB010000048.1:0-10991 GCA_050733435.1 Gemmatimonadaceae bacterium
CGTCTACGACGGGCTCGTCACCGACGGTCTCATCGCTCGCAAGGACAGCGCGGGTCGCTGGACCTACTTCGGCGACAACTGGCCGAACCGCCTTCGCTATTGGATCCCGAGCATCGATCGGCCCGACGCCAAGGCGACCATCTCCTGGACCGTCACCGCTCCGCCGATATCGTCCTCGGGCTAGGCACCGGATGCGGTGCGGAGAAGGGACACGCCTCAAGTTTTCTTGATGCCGGTGTGCGCCGAGGGTATCGTTAGCGTGGGATCGGACACTCCAGGAGTGAGTCGTGCCGGTCACTGCCAAACTGTCGCGCAAGTTTTACGAGAAGCTCGGGGACGACGTCGCCAACGAGCTGGTGGAGTGGTTCAACTTGGTCGATGCCACATATCGCTTTGATCTGAGGGAGCTGAACGAGCTGAACTTTGCGCGGTTCGACGCCAAGGTCGAGCAGCGATTCGCTCAGCTCGAGGCCCGGTTGGAGAAGCGTCTCGGCGATCAAACGCGCTTCTTCTTTCTTGCCTGGGCTATCCTGCTCGCGTCGAACATCGCGCTCTGGTTCCGATAATTCGCGAGAGTCGCACCTATTGCCTGGGCTCGACCAATGCCTGATAAACGAGAGTCGGAAATTTCGCAGCGATATCAGTGTGATTCGGCAGCTGATTGATCATGAACACCAGGATCAGATGCTCCCTGGGATCCACCTTGTACTGGCTCGCGTAAGCGCCGCCCCACCCGTAACTCCCGACCGACGCCAGGTTGTCGCCGCCCACCTGCTCGTTGATGCTGAAGCCCAGGCCAAATCCGCTCTCGGGCGCGCCGAACAAATTTCCAACCTGATTCGTCGTCATCAAGGCGACGGTCTTCGGCGAGAGAATCCTCACTCCGTCGAGCTCGCCACCATTCGCGATCATCTGCAGAAATCGCCCGTAATCCCGCGCCGTCGATAGCAAACCCGCACCACCCGAGAAGCTTCGCCGCGGCCCTACTATATAGTTGCCCTGACCACGCGGGCTGTCTGGCGCTCGCTGCAGGTGACCGGTGCTGTCGTTCATGTACACGGTCACCACGCGCTGCTTCTTGTCGCTCGGCGCGTAGAAAAATGTGTCCTTCATCCCCAGCGGACCGGTGATGCGCGTGCGGAAGAATTCATCGAGCGGAATCCCCGACGCGCGCTCGACGACGCAGCCGAGTACGTCCAGGCTGTAACCGTAGACCCATTTCTCGCCGGGCTGCGAGACGAATTGCAGCGTCGCCAGGCGCTCCATCGTCGTGCAGATGGGTTCGTCCTTGTCGGCAGTGTACCAACCCCAGCCCGCGGCGGGGCCGAGTCCCTTCGCCGAGTAGAGCGGCGCGACGATCGCATCGACTCCGTAGGAGATGCCCGAGGTGTGTGTGAGGAGATCTTTAATGGTGATTTCGCGCTTCGCGTTGGTGATCACGCGTCCGGTATCGGAGCGCGTCGCGACGGTGGTGTGCGCGAATTGCGGGATGAATTTGCTCACCGGATCGTCGAGCGCGATTTTGCCTTCTTCCACCAGCATCAGAATCGCGGTGCTCGTGATCGCCTTCGACTGCGATGCGATGCGGAAGATGGCGTCCGTCGTCATGCGCCGTCCGGATTCCTTGTCCGCCCATCCTACCGCTTTCTCGTAGACGGGATGTCCGTCGCGCAGCACCAGTGCAACGGCGCCCGCGATCTTGTTCTGATCGACGTAGCCTTGGAGGAATTGGTCGATGCGCGCGAGGCGAGCGGGATCGAACCCCGCAATGAGCCGAGGCGCTGGCGCGGTCGACGGGGACTGCGGCCAGGCGAGCGAAGGCGCGAGGGCAAGCGCCAGAACGGTGGAGAAGCGGGTGAGTCTTCTCATTTCATGCTCCTTAGAAAACTGCAACTTAAAAACTACCGGCAGGCGGCGCCGCCTGCCGGTAGTTTTTACTTTGTAGTTCGCTGAACTTCATTTACACCATGTCTTCACGTGACGTCACCGCCCGCATCGAGGCGTTCAACTCAGGGCGCGAGCCCGAGCGACTCGCCCTCAAGTATCGCGAGATGTGCAAGTCGCCTTTCTCATTCTTTCGAGGCTCGGCGCATCTCTTCTGGGAAGATCTTGCGCGGCGTCGGCGAGTACTGCCGCCAAGCCCACTCGTCTGGGCGTGCGGAGACCTTCATCTCGAGAACTTCGGCAGCTTCCAGGGCGATAACTCGCTTTCGTACTTCGACCTCAACGACTTTGACGAAGCCGCGCTTGCTCCTGCCAACTGGGAAGTATCGCGTTTCGTGGCAAGCATTTTCGTCGCGGCACCGGGGCTCGATCTCTCCAGCACCGATGCGGCCGGCCTAGCGAATTCGTTTCTTGACACGTACCGGACGGCGCTCGTCGACGGGAAGCCGCGCTGGATCGAGCGCGCCACCGCCAGCGGGATGGTGCGGACTCTTCTCAAGCGAGTGAAGGGACGCGAGCGGGCGACGCTCGTTAAATCGCGAACCGTCAAGAAAAAGGGCAAGCTGGGTCTCTTGATCGACGGCAAGCACACGCTGCCCGCGACAGCTGCACAGCGGCAAGAGGTGGCACGCTGGCTCGCTCGGTTCGCGAAGTCGCAGCCTGACCCGGGATTCTACAGAGTGCTCGACGTCGCCCGACGCGCGGCGGGCGTCGGCAGCCTCGGCCTCAAACGTTACGTCGTGCTCGTGCGCGGAGGCGGAGGGAAGGAAGGCCACGCGATCCTCGACGCCAAGTGGGCCGCACCTTCAAGTCTGGCGCAGTACGAGCGAGTGCGGCAGCCAGACTGGAAGAGCGAGGCCGACCGCGTCGTCGCGATTCAGCACCGCATGGAGGCAATCGCGCCGGCTTTGCTCGATGCCGTCAGGATCGGAAAGGGAAGGGGCGGATACGTCCTTCGGGAGCTGCAGCCGAGCCAGGATCGTTTGACTCTCGCTAACGCGAAGGGGCATCCTCGTCAGCTTCAATCGATCATCGAGACGATGGGACACGTCACTGCGTGGGCCGAGCTGAGAAGTAGCGGACGTCAGGGGTCTGCCACGATCGATGATCTGATTGCTTTCGGCGATGAATCGCGTACGTGGCAGCGAGCTCTCATCGATTATGGGAGATCGTATCAACGTCAGGTCGAGCACGACTACGAACAGTTCGCCAGACGGCAGGTCTGATGGCGCAGTCTCTCTTCGACGTGATCGTCCACTGTGCCGAGTGGACAAACCAAATGCCGAGAGTGTAGTGTATGGCCATGGCGATCTCCGTCCCGCTGTACACCATCGACGATCTCGAGAATTTCCCGGACGACGGGAATCGATACGAGTTGTTGGATGGAGTGCTGCTGGTGACGCCGCAAGCTGCTGCGGTTCACCAGGTTGTCGCGAACCGCATTCAGTTTGCGCTCACCGCTGCTCTCGAGAAGCCTGGGCTGGCTCAGGTTGTCGGCCCTGGAGCTGTGGTGCGCAGGCCGCGTACGCAGCTGCAGTTAGCGCGAGCATACCTTCGACGATAAAAGAACTGCAAATAACAAAGACCGGCAGGCGAACTGCAGAACTGCAACTTAAAAAATACCGGCGGGCGGCGCTGGGCCGAACCGGCCGTGAGGCTACGGGACTCTTCCGGTGGCGTTCGTACGCGCGCAGGACTGCCATCGTTTTTTCGCCCGACCGCCACCCCGAAAGACCCAAGGCCCCGGGCCGGTTCGGCCCATAGCCGCCTGCCGGTAGTTTTTATGTTGTAGTTAAACGCTCGTCTGCCGGTAGTTTCTAAGTTGCAGTTCGCCCCCGCTCGCGAGTGAGTTTGAAGCTCTCTTTCTCAACTCAAACCTGGATCGAAGCAGCCGCGCACGGCGCCGTGGTAGCAGTTGCGCCAATGACGGGCGCGACATCGTCGCTGCTTCACAGGATCGATGTGCGTGAGGCGGACGGCATTCGCTCTCTCGTCCTTCGACGATTCACCGATCGCGAATGGACCAGGCGCGAGCCCGACATCGCCGTGCGCGAAGCGCGAAGTCTCCAAGATGCGACACGCGCCGGGTTGCCTGCGCCGGAGCTCGTCGCGGTCGATGCGAACGGCGAACACTGCGGAGTTCCTGCAACGCTTGCGTCGATGCTTCCCGGGAACGTCGTGCTCGAGCCGAAACACTTCGACGTCTGGGTCAATGGTCTCGTGTCGGCAGCAGCGCAAATCCATCGCGTCGACGCCGCCGGGTTTCCCTGGAAGTACAGGCGCTACAACGACGCCGAGCCGCTCGCGGTTCCGCGCTGGTCGAGCCAACCCGATGCGTGGAAGAAAGCCATAGATCTCGTGAATGGACCCGCGCCTTACTACCGCGAATGCTTCATCCATCGCGACTATCATCCGAGTAATGTGCTCTGGCACGACGGCGTCGTCAGTGGTGTCGTCGATTGGGTCAATGGCTGCCGAGGCCCGGCGGGAATCGACGTCGCGTGGTGCCGGCACAATCTCGCGAACCTTCACAGCGTGCGCGTCGCGGACGATTTTCTTGCGGCCTACATTCGACACGCCGGAGCCGATTTCGAGTACGATCCTTATTGGGACTTGATGACGGTCGTCGAGATGCTGCCTGGTCCGCCAGACTTCTACAACGGATGGCGTGCGGCGGGAGTCAAGAACATTCCGCGCGAGGTTATTCTCGAGCGGCTTGATGCCTATGTTGTGAGCGTTGTCGGGCGCATTTAGCCCTCCCGCCTACAGCCACGACGCGGGTTGAGCTTCCGGCAGGAGGGAAGGCGACGCCAATGACTCATCGCGGCGCGGATGACCGACAGTCGTGGTGATTGCCGCGGGATTAGCTGTCCTTCTTCGTCGAACGAAACTCCATTTGAGCACCGGCGGTGTGATCAACGTCGTCATCATGACCATGATCACCACCGCTGAGTACGTCGCCGCATCGATCACCCGCTCCCCCTTCACCACCAGCCCCGACCCGATGTTGGCGAAGACCAGCCCAACCTCTCCCCTCGGGATCATCCCGATTCCGATCGATCGCCAGTCGAGATCTGTGCCGAGCGCGCCGAGCCCGCACACCTGCTTGCCAACTACGGCGGCAGCAGTTATCGCTGCCGCGAGGGCGATCGTCTCCGGATGAGACAGAGCACCAAGGTCGACGCGCATTCCCATCAGCACGAAAAAGATCGGCACGAGAAACGACGATATGGGATGTACCAGATCCTCGAGCCGCCAGTCTTCCCTGGCGGCGAGGTCGCGATAGTGCAGATCCTCGAGGATCAAACCCGCGGCGTACGCGCCGACGATCGGCGCCAATCCGATCGTCGACGCCAGCCACGCCAACGTGAAGCAGAAGACGAGCGCCGTCGCCAGCAACACACCGCGGCCGCGGAGCCGCGACGCGAAGCTGAATAACCGCGGCGAGAGAACGACACCGACAGAAAGCGCGCCGAAGAGGAAGACGATTGCTTTGCCGAACACGAGCGCCAACGCGCCGTAGGAAAGAGGCGCGCCAGAATCGGCAGCCGCGATGACGGCCGCGACCGCGGCAAGCACGACCAAGCCGAGGACGTCGTCGATCACTGCCGCACCAAGGATGATCCGCGCTTCCGGCGATCGCGCGTGCCCGAGATCCTTGAGCACTCTCGCCGTAATCCCAACGCTCGTCGCGGTAAGAACGGCGCCGAGGAACGCGTGCACGTAGACGCTGTGGTTCGGGAGCAACAGCGCGCCAACCCACCAGCCGAGTGCCCACGGCCCGACGACTCCGAGCACCGCCACCGTCAGCGAGCGGAGTCCGACTTTCATCATATCGCGGACGGTGGATTCGAGCCCGGCCTCGAACAGCAGAATCACCGCGCCGAGCTGCGCCATCACCGCCATGGTGGTGTTGGCGGTTATGAACTTGAACCAATCGATGCCGACGAGGCTGAGGTTACCGACGACGACTCCACCAACAAGCTCTCCGAGCACTGCCGGTTGCCCGACACGCTCGGCGACGTCGCCGCCGAGTTTTGCAACAGCGAGTATAACGGCAAGCGCCAAGACCACCGGCGCGAGTGTGTCGGGCTGAATCATGCCACGGATTCAATACACGAAGATGACGTTTGCGCCAAATGTCGTTTGCTTGTCGCTGAGCGTGCCGCGCGTGGCTAGGATCGGCTGATTCGCTTTGTCAAAGCGTACCTCCCCCCGCGCCACCACGTGATTGGTGAATCTGAAAGTCGGTGTGACCGTCCCCTCCGACAGCACTGCCTTCGTATCCGTCCCCAATCGCGCGCCACCGTCGTCGTGAAATGTCTCGCCACGTAATCCGACCGAGAATCTGTCAGCCGCTGCGATCACCGCGTAGCCGGCGATTCCTTTCCAGATCGCATCCGACCCGAGAGTCACGCGACTAGTGCCATCCTCCATCCCATAGTCCCCGTTGACGCCGAGGGTCAGCCAGCTCGTTGCCTTCAAGATCGTGACGACGTCGAAGACGTTGCGCTTGGTGTGATTGTCGTTGGCGAGCTCCGGCCCGCCTATCCAGTTCAGCCACACCGTGAGCGGCGACACCGGCGTCAGCGTGAGCTGCGCGCCGACCGACTTTGATTGATTGTTGTCACGCAGCAGATCCCATCCATTCACCACCTCGAGCATCGCCGCGACTTTGCCGGAGAACGCGTAGCTCGCTTTGACGCCGGTGTGCGTAAACGGTATGGCGTAGCCGAAAAGAATGGAGCGGCTGTAATTGTCGTTGTAGCCGTCGTAGCCGTCGATTACTTCGTAGCCGAGGTGGGTGACGTACTTGCCCACGTCGAAGCGCAGCCCGGAGCCGATCGGCGCGATGTAGCTTGCGAACGCTTGTTGGAGATCGAACTGGGTAGCAGTCTGATCCTGGGTCTTTGCGATTTGCGGAATCGAATTTCCGGTCGCCAGGTCGACGCGAAACCCGGCGTCATTCGGCTTGGTCGCCGCGATCTGTACCACCAGTTCGGCGACGTCGAGATTGAACGAGTTGTCGCTGAAGTCAAAAACGCGGTAACTGGTGGTACCGGTCGTCGGCCGGTTGGAGTTGTACTCGTAAGCGCTGGAAACGAAAGCATTGACCGCGAGATCGTCGAACCACTTTGGCAGTGCTGCCGCCGCCGCTTTCGCGGCGACGGCGCTATCTGTGGTTGTCTTCGTGCTGCTGACGGGCACGACGACGGCGATTGAATCGCCGTGCCGCAGCTGCGCGGTTTGCGCGCCGGCGTTCGCACCAAACAGCACCGCCATGATCACCAACGCGACCGCCGCAAGCACGTGACCGCGTGCTCGGCGCTGGACTTCGTCGGCGGTAACTGGCGTCAGGGCGGCGTTGTCGCGTTCTCCGGTGCGAATCCGGATCACCTGCTCCAGCGGCTGGACGAAGATCTTTCCGTCGCCAACCTGTCCGGTGCGCGCCGACTTTAGAATTGCATTAACGGTGGCGTCGACGAACGGCTCCGAGCACGCCATCTCGATTTTCACTTTGTCTCTGAACTCGAGCACGATCGACGAGCCCCGGTAGTGCTCGACGACTTCGTGCTCGCCGCCGTGCCCGCTGACGCGACTGATGCTGATGCCGGTCACGCCGGCCTGGAACAGCGCCTCCTTGACCGCACCCAGTCGCTCGGGGCGGATGACGCAGCTTATGAGTTTCATTTGAGTTCTCCTATGCCGCGGGACGTACGGCGTCGTCGTTCGATATAACGACGGCGGAAGACAAATCGGCCTGATCGGGATAGGCGAGCGCGCCCATCTCTGGCAGATCGAGCCCGTGCTCTTCGATCGCGGGCGATACACGATGACCACTGGTGAGCATCGACGTGATCTTCCACGCCGCATAACCACTCAGCCCAACCCAGACGATGTTGGTCGTGATGCCAATGAGCTGCGCCACGAGCTGGCTGGCGTCGCCGTAAAAAAGTCCGGCGACGTTGCCGGCGACGCCGTTCGTTCCATCGCCATAAGTGCCGTCGGCGAACAAGCCGACGGAGAGAACACCCCACAGACCACAGACGCCATGCACCGAGCTCGCGCCAACTGGGTCGTCGATCCTGAATTTGCGCTCGATGACGACGACGGCGACGCAGACGAGCACGCCGGCAATGCCTCCGATCAGTACCGCGAGTGGTGCATTTACGAACGCGCACGGAGCGGTGATCGCGACGAGGCCAGCGAGTAGTCCGTTGGCGATCATCGACGGATCGGGTTTTCCGTAGAGCCTCCAGACGTAAATCATCGCGGTGATGGCGCCGGCGGCTCCCGCCAGCATTGTGTTGGTCGCAATCACTGCAATGCGCGAATCCATCCCTGCGAGGGTCGACCCAGGGTTGAAACCGAACCAGCCGAAGGCGAGGATGAAGGTGCCGAGCAGCGCCATCGGGATGTTGTGTCCGGGAATGGCGTTCGCCGTTCCATCAGCGTTGTACTTCCCTCGGCGCGGACCGATCAATTTGCCCGCGACCACCGCGAGCACACCGCCGGTCATGTGCACCACTGATGATCCGGCGAAATCAACATGACCGTGGCCGAGTCCAGCGTTCCTGCCGAGTGCGGCAAGCCAGCCGTTGCCCCAGACCCAATTGGCGTAGATCGGGTAGATGACTCCTGCGACGAACACGGAAAAGATGCAGAACGCGGAAAACTTCCAGCGCTCGGCCGCGGCGCCGGTCGGGATCGTCGCGGTGGTGTCCATGAACACCATCTGAAAGAGGAAATACGCGAAAATCGAAGCGTTGTAGGCGACACCGGTGAGGAAAAATCCCTGCATTCCGAACAAGCCCCACGCGTGTCCGCCAAGGTTGATGGTGAACTCGGTGTTGAGCTTGTCGTAGCCGCCGAGGGTGGCGAGCGCGCCGATGCCGCCGGCTTGCAGGGCGAAGCCAACTGCCCAATAGGCGAGCATGCCGATCGCGTAGACCATGAAGTTCATGGTCATGGTGTGGCCGGCGTTTTTGGAGCGGGTGAATCCTGTTTCGACGAGGGCGAAGCCGGCCTGCATGAACATTACGAGGAATCCGGCGAGCAGCGTCCACACGAAATTGATCGACGTGGAGGTTGCGGCGACTTGTGTTGCGAGGGAATCGATTTTTGCGCTCGCGGCCGCCTGGGCAAACAACGCGACAGGCGACGCGAGCAAACCGAATCCGATGATCACTGCGCTTCGTTTGAACCCCTTCACAGTCTTCCTCCAGCGCTGCGGGTGAGAGAGCGGTCCTGCGGAAAACGAAAAGCCCCCGCGTTTCATTCGATCTGAACGCGGGGGCTTTTTGGAAATGCGAGGCGATGTGGTGATTTACCTCATTGCGCTCTACCCGGAACGCTCGATCGCGTCCCACAGATTCTGTGGGAGCGGGCGATTGTTTCCCGGGTTATTGGAGGAGACGCGACGAGCGGAGAGCGACATGATTGCGAGGCGAGTAGCGGGACGCGGAAGGCGACGCTGAAAGAAATAGCTAGGCTCAGCCCTGGTGTCAAGAGAAACGTGCAAGATATGCAAAGACACTAGCTCAGCCGTGCACATTTCGCATCGGAACTTGCCGTTTAAATGTCCTTCTGTGCGGATTGCGCACGACGTGCGCGCCGGCGTGCTCAAAGTGCTGCGCCGTGAGGTGACATCTGCGCTGGGCCTCGATCGCTTTTCCGTGAGAGATCCACCTCGTCGCACCAGGTGCATCATCCCGAACATTCTTCCGCTGCACGACTGCGGGTCAGCACTCTGGTTGCGATAACTAGCGAAGCCTATGTTGGAGAATGTTCACACCCGCACGTTTCCTCGGAACGATCGTTCTCCCCCTCGCTCCACTCAGCATTGCTAGCGCGCAGACTTCCCGGCTCAGCTTCTCAATCACCTTCCCGAAGTCAATTCACGTGCGCCGATTACCGGTCGGAAAGAACGGCAAAAGCGCGATCGATGTCTGAGTAGCCCGGCTATCGGAGAACGTCGATTCGACTTACCGGATGGATCTCCTCCCACCCGTTGTGTGTGTCGAGGACATAGCTGCCCGTTACCCGCGCATGTGTTCCCGCCTTCGGCATCGTCACGGAGGCGTGATAGCCGGCGCAGGCCTTGATCGCTGACTTGGGCGACTTCGGCTGCAGCGAGCAAACGATCTCGATCACCAGTCCGCTGCCCTTCTTCTTCGTGTTTCTCTTGTTGACGAGACTCTCCTGTCCCTGGTCGAGCATCAGTACCGCGTGCATGTCACCGTCGTCGTCGGGTTGCACGTCCTGGACGACGCCAGTCACGACCTTGCACGCATCGAGGATCTTGAGGCGCTTCGGCTGATAGAGGTGCTGCCAGAGCGAGGCATCGCAGACGGAATTGTCGGCAGTCGCCATCACTGGTGTACCGGCCGTTTCTGACGCCCGCGCTTCGCGGGTGCTATGGTCCGAGCAAGCCGCCGACAGAAGGGCGGTGCCGAGCAGGAGGCGGGGAACGCGGGTGCTCATTTCTCCGACCATAGTGCAACATTGCAACCATCGTGGGTCTGCGGCTGACGCGGTTTCCGATAATTCGCGACGACGCAATCGCTTCGAGAACTGCAACATAAGAACTGCAAAATAAAAACTACCGGCAGGCGGCGTTGGGCCGAACCGGCCGGGGGCATTGGGCTTTTCGAGTGGCGGTCGGGCGAAAAAAAATGGCAAATCGCGCGCGTATGCACAAACGCCACCGGAGGAGCCCGTAGCACAAAGCCGGTTCGGCACACAGCCGCCTGCCGGTAGTTTTTATTTGGTAGTTCGCTCTCTGCCTAGGCTCTGGCTGGAGTGCGCAGCAGTGGTACGGCGCACGTTTTCTTGATGCCGGTCCGCTCCGAGGGTATTGTTACTTGGGATCGGACACTCCAGGAGTGAGTCGTGCCGGTCACCGCCAAACTGTCGCGCAAGTTCTACGAGAAGCTCGGTGACGACGTCGCCAACGAGCTGGTGGAGTGGTTCAACTTGGTCGATGCCACGTATCGCTTTGATCTGAGGGAGCTGAACGAGCTGAACTTTGCGCGGTTCGACGCCAA
>JBOHTB010000049.1:0-25873 GCA_050733435.1 Gemmatimonadaceae bacterium
GAGAGGCTACGGGCGCTCTCACATCGAGCTCGATTCCCTGGCGTCGGCTCGAGCCCCCGCTGAACGAGCCGGACGTCAGCGGGTTGAACGTCTGCTCGTTGCTGACGTTCATTCGGAACACATCGACGGATGCGCTCAGCGTGTTGTTATCGAGCTTCAGTCCGGACTCGTACGCCCACACGACGATCGGCTGCAGGCTTGGATCTTCGATTACGCCGTCCGTGGAGCGAAATCCCTTCGATACATTCCCGTACAGACCGAGCGCTGGAGTGAGGTGGATGAGCGCGCCCGCTTTGGGCGAGAATACGCCGTGTGTTGCCTCGAGGCTTTGATCTCCGAGTGGAATCGACGTCGTTCGGATCTCGTCGTAGCGTGCGCCGAGGTCGATGCGCAGGAGTCGACTGACGTCGAGGGCGGATTGAACGAAGAGTCCGCCGGATAGCTGTCGTCCTTTGAGGAGCGCGGCGGACGAATCGCGCTGACGCGCCGTTGTGAACCAGTTCTCGTAGCTCGCGTTGTCGAAGCGTCCTTCACCGCCGAATGTGACGTCGGCATTAGTACCCGCGTAGCTCAGCGCGCTGGTGAGACCGAATCCGTAACGCCTGTCCTCTTCTTCGGTTTGGCTTCCGCTACCCTCGAATTGTCCGCCGGCCGGAGGAATAGTCAGAAAGAGCTGCCAGCGTCCCTGAGTTGCATAGCCCGTCGTGCGCCAGAGGAGATTGGCGCCGCGGGTGACGCGCAGACTCAGACGCTCTTGTGCGCGCTGCTTGTAACCGCCGTCGGTTGGATTCGACACGATGTCGTATTGCTTTTGCGCGAATTCATCCTCGCTGAGATATCCGGGCGAGTCCCAGCGCGCGCCATACAGCTCGACGCCGGCGTCGATAGTCGCGGACGGCGAGAGATCGCGCACGAGACGCGCATGACCCTGCGTCAGATCGTTGTTGCCGTTGGGGCGGAAGCCGTTCTCGTGGCTCCCGCGCAAGCCGAATATTCCGCCGCCGCTCGCACCGTGATCGAATCCGGTTACGACCGATGCTTCTCCGCGCCCGAAATTGCCGCCAGTGACGTCCGCACTCGTCGTAGTTGTGCGCTCGAGGGTTCGAACGTTCACGACTCCGGCGAGCGCGAAGTTTCCGAAGAGCGCGCTCGTCGGTCCTTTGATCACGTCGACATCGCGCACCGCTCCCGGAAAGATCAGGCTCCAGTCATTGTATCCCTCTGCGTGGCCGTTCACCGGTTCGTTGATCGGAACGCCATCGATCCAGAGCGCGAGGTCGGTCGAGTGATCGCTGCTGAACCCGCGCAGCGACGCGTCGCTGGCGAAGCCGGGGCCCTGCCCCTGCAAATGCACTTCGACGCCCGCTGTCTGACGCAGCAGGTCCCACGGATTCGACGCGGGCGTCTGTTGAATCTCAGCCTGCGATACGTGAGTGGCGCTCGATGCCTCGGCGCGATCCGCGGGAGCCGCGGTGACGGTTACAGCACTGAGCTGAACGGATCGCCGGGCAGTCACGGGGGGCAGCGAATCGCGCCGGACTGTGTCGCGTTGCGCGGTGTCCGAGGGCGTTGGCTGCTGCGCGCCGGCGCTCGCTGCGAAAACCGACAGGGCGGAAAGAATTCCCCCCCATTTGTTGATCGAATGCATTGAATGCGCTCCTCCACAGAGCGGTCGGGCTGATTTTTGGGCTTGCCGCTTCCGTTGTGGGAAGCGCGGCCAGCGAGGAAGGCTCGCCGGCGAGTTAGTGCGTCAACCGATCAGCGGTTGTGGAGGCGCAGTCGAAAAGGGAAGCGAGTGTTCGGCGCGGGCGTTCGCGGCAACCTGCGGCGGCGACACGTGCGCATCGGTTGCGGCCGAGACGACGGCCGGGGCGAAGGTAAGCAACGGTGTGACGAGCGCAAACGCCGAAACGCAGTCGCCGGAGCCGACGCAATTGCAGTGGTGGGATTTCGAATCGTGGCCGCTCGGGGAGTGGTGCGTGTGGTGGCCCGCCATTGCGAGCATCGCAAGAGCCGGCTCGTGAACGGGGCAGGGGTCCGCGAACGCGGGGTGCACGGTCACGAACGCAAAGCAGACCGCAAACGCGGCCGCGAACGAACGGATGATGAAGCGACGCACCATGACAGAAGGATAGCAGGACGTAAGGGTTGGTGTGAGAGCGGGAGGCGGAAGCCGAAAGGCGGTACCGGGTACCAGGTACCTGGTGCCGTTTCCCTGGTCCAAACGTTTTCCTTGCCCTCCGAACCCAACTCACTGATATTCCCGCTCGGAAAAAAACTTCAGGGGCCAGTGATGACTCTGCGAGTCATGCTGTTGTCGGCGCTCGTGCTGTGCGGATCAGTCGGAGCGCGATCGGCTCCGCTCGAGGATCCAGCCCCACGTTCACCCGTTCCATTCCGGGCACCCGGGGACACCGTCTTCGGCAATCGCGCCGTCCTGGTGAACATCTCGAAAGTGCCAAAGACAGTGGAGGTGAATCTCACCGCAGCTGTCGCGAGAGTCTCGTATCAGCCTGGACTCTACACCGAAGTATTTGCCTACAACGGACACGTTCCGGGACCGACGCTCGATGTGCGCGAGGGCGACAAGGTCATCGTGCACTTCCGGAACAAACTTCCGGAGCCGACCACCGTTCACTGGCATGGCATCCACCTTCCCTTCGAATCAGATGGAAGCCCGTTTTATCCGATAATGCCCGGTGAGTCGCACGACTACGAGTTCACCGTGCAGCCCGGGACCGCGGGGACGTACTGGTACCATCCGCATCCGGATCGGCGCGCTGGGTATGCGATAGGTAAGGGACTTTTTGGTGCGATCATAGTGCGGGCGGCAAACGATCCGTTGCCGCCGATGACGGAAAAGCTCCTTGTCCTCGCTGACAATCGGTTTCTTCCTGATGGAACTGTGGATTTTCCCGACTCGACTTCGGAAGACGGAGGGATCGACCAGGAGAACGGACGCGAGGGACCGCTGCTCTTCGTCAACGGACAATTGAATCCAACGCTGACGATTCGGAGCGGTGAGGTTCAGCGCTGGCGGGTGATCAATGCGTCAGCCGGTCGCATTTATCGGCTCGCTCTTACCGGGCACACCTTCCTGCACGTGGGCAGCGACGGTGGTCTGTTCGAGAAACCAGTCGAGGAAAAAGAAATTCTTCTCACAACGGGTGAGCGCGTGGAGCTGCTCGTGCGCGGCACCGATGCGCCGGGCGCAGTGAGCGTGCTCGAGGACTTGCCCTATGACCGCTACGCACCGCAGACGAGGCCGAAGGATTGGAACGAGATCCGTCCTCTTCTTACACTAGCGACGACGAGTGACGAGCCCGTCACTCCGATATCGATCCCGGCAACTCTTCGCAAAGTAGTTCCGCTCGACACGACCAAGGCCACCGCTGTGCGGACGATTGTGTTCGGCCAGGGGACCATCAACGGCAAGACGATGGACCTGTCGCGGGTGGATGTGAGTACGCACGTTGGCGCGACGGAGATCTGGGAGATCGAGAACATCGTGGGTATGGATCATCCCTTTCACCTTCACGGCTTCCAGTTTCAGGTGCTCGAAAGAAACGGCGTCGCCGAGCCTTACCTCGCGTGGAAGGACATGCTCAACATTCCGAAACATTCCTCAGCGCGAATCATCGTCCGCTACGACGACTACCCAGGCAAGTGGATGTTCCACTGCCATATACTCGACCACGAAGATCACGGCATGATGGGAATTCTCGAAGTCAAATAATCTTCCACGAAAGAGAGGACGCGATGAGCCGGCCCACCCCGACGCACAATCGCACGTTGAGATCGAGACCGTACTCGCCCCCGCAATTCGCAGCACTGATTCTCTCGCTGCTTCTCGCCGCATGTACTACTCCGGCGCCATCGTCATTTGCAGGTTCGCATACCGTGTCGACGTCGAGCGATCTCCAGGCACAGGTAGCAATGGGAAGAAAGCTCGTTTTGAGTCACGCGTGCGGCGAGTGCCACGGAATTGCTGACGATCCAGCATCTGTCGGATGGCTCGACGGGGTCAGGGACACATTGATTCAAGAATACCACATAGGTCCCTACACAACGCGACCGAAGAATCTGACGCCCGATAACCTCACAGGCACTGGCCGCTTCACCGAGCGTCAGCTGTTCAACGCGCTGCGATACGGGCTGCGGCCGGAAGAGACGCCCGACGTTGACATTACATCGATGGTTCCGGGCCAGGGCAATTTCCCGCTGCATCCACACTATCTGGCGCCCCCGATGCCTTGGCCATCATGGCGCTATATGTCCGACGAAGAGCTATACGCGATCGCCGCATATCTCAAAAACGGACTAAAGCCCGTGAGACATCAGGTAAAGGACAGTGACGGTCCTCCCGACTTCTGGGCCAGCGCCTACACCGTCGATAAAATCGGGCCCTACCCGGCGGCGGCTTATCCGACGGCTCACGAGACCGGCGGCAAATAGCGGCCGGCCCCGATCCTACTCTCCACTCGCCGGTGCCGGACGCGGCGGGCCATCAGGTCCGGGCGGTCTCGCGTTTCCGCGATGACACGTAAAGCAGTTCGCCACCGGCGGTGATCCGCGATCGTTCGGCACCTTCGATAGATAGTCGTGATTGATCGTCTGCACCATCGCGAACATGATGCGGGCGATGCCCTTCTCGTCCTTGTCGTCGAGATCCCATTTTCCGGGCACGTGACAGAAACCGCAGCTCACGCCGAGGGATCGTCCGAAGCCGTTGTTCATGATGTTGACTAGTCGGCCGGCGGGAACCCCCTTGAAGATCTTGATGTTCTTGAAGACGCTCTCGGCCGGCTCGTTCTCGTGACCGGCGATCGAGCGAAGCACCATCGCTGCGGCACTGTCGCGACGAATCGCATTCACACTGTCGCGGACGCGTCGTGCGGAATCCGTGAGCGGAACTCTCGGTCCGCGCTGTCCAGCTCCTGGCGCTCCTGGCGACGCCCCGGGTTCGACTCCCGGCGAAGCGACCGGCTGCTGCGGACTCGGCGACGGTGATGGGTTGGTCGTCGTTGTAGTCGTCGTGCACGCATACACAAGAATCACGATCGACGATACAGCAGCTATCGCAGCAGGGACGCGCTCGCTCATGAATCCTCCGGTTACTCA
The DNA here is from genome assembly GCA_050733435.1 of Gemmatimonadaceae bacterium. Taxonomy (GTDB): domain Bacteria; phylum Gemmatimonadota; class Gemmatimonadetes; order Gemmatimonadales; family Gemmatimonadaceae; genus UBA4720. The sequence goes on from JBOHTB010000049.1 coordinate 5,122, forward strand.
ATCCTAAAATGCTGTGATCGTTGGCGGAACCGGCGTCAGATGCAGTGATCGTCGACAGAAATGACGTCGCATGTTTACAAATGCATTCATTGCTGGCACCCGCTCTGCACTTGTGTTCGAGCACCTTCAAGCCCATCCCCGATTCTAAAGGAGGTTCGAGGGTGCCATACAAATCCTTCCAAGCTCCCGACAGCGAAAAGTGGTCTGTGTGGCGAGTGATTCCTACATCGGCGGAGCGGCGCCGGAAGGACAGGCGCGTCGCCAGCGCGGCCGCTTCAGCGTCGTATGCTGGCATTGAACGAAGACGCACTCCGGATCGACGATCGCACTCGATCGGAACACGCGCGCTGATGCTGCCCGGCTACGAGAACGGTTGGCTGTGTTTCGAGAGCGAGCGAGGCGAGAAACGGCGGCTCGTCCCGGTGCCTGACTCGTGGGAGACCGCGGCGGCGGACAAGCTCTGGCTGTGGTGCCGCGCCGCCGCCCGCGTCGTCAAATGCGGGCCGAGGTGATAGGCGGGGGGCCGCGAAATTCCTGTGAGCGAACTTTCGAGGAGATCAGCTCGATTCTGGTAAGGATTCTCCGCAGGACGCTGATGATGTTTGCGCTCGCAACTCTCGGCTGCGTCCGGTCGGCCGCGGAAAAACCAAAGTATCAGCCGCGAACCCGCGACCTCACCGTGACAGCGGTGCCGCTCCTGACGAAGGAGCTTCAAACGACCTATCCCTTTCTCGTGCGCGACTTCGGAAGGGGTGGCGTGCTGGAAGGCAAGGAGGTTTATGCTTTCCTACCCAGCAGCCTGACGGTTGTCCAGGGCGACACAATCCACTTCACGCTGATCAACCCTGAAGACGACGAGCACACTTTCGTGCTTCCTGGGCTCGCAGTAAACCTGCGGCCGCAGTCGACGGTGATCGCGGACTACATTGCGCGCAATGCCGGAGTCTTCGAGTACGTGTGCAACATTCCCGCGCACTCACCGATGATGTACGGGCAACTGGTTGTTCTGGCCGCGAAGTGAGTGGCTCTGACCCACCGGGAGCTACGCCGAGATGGTAAGCACCCCTGACGTTGCATCGTAGCTGGTAGCCAGTGACGTGAGATTCGTGGTTCGTTGTCCGCCGATCCATGTCCCCGTCGACGCGAATCGCGCTCCGTGACACGGGCAAAGAAACGAGGAGCCGTTGATCCCAACGGTGCAGCCGAAGTGAGGACAGATCAGGGAGAACGCGGCGAACGTAGTGTCACCGGTGCGTACGGCGGCGACCGGCGTTCCCCTGTTGCTTACCTGTGCGATGCCTCCGACGCTCGCAAGGGCCGGGTAGTCTGACACGTTCACATTGAGCGATATTGGCCCAGTGACCGGTGCGGTGGAGTCTCCCGTTCCGCCGCACGCCGCGAGGAGTAGGGCGGTCACCGCGCTGGCCGCGGATGTCGTTAGAAACTCACGGCGGCTGGGCCCGGCAGATCCGCCGCAGTGATCGCAGCCGCCCGTGCTCATAGCTTTATCACCGCCGCCGCCCACTCTGCGGGATTGTCATCACTCTGATAGAGAGTATCCGGATCCACAACGATGTTGTTCGAAGCATCGCGCCTGATCGCCAGCCGGTCCATGTTGCGCGTTGCTCGGCCAGTGATGAACTGCCCGTCCGGCTGATACTGCGAGTGGTGCTTCGGGCACTGGAAGCGTCCAACGCTTTCATTCCACCTCAGAGCAGTGTTCTGATGAGGGCACGAGAGGTTGAAGGCCATGACCTCGTTGTTGTACCGGACGATGATGACGTCATTGTCGCGATCGATATCCGCGCCGTCGGTTGCCGGCACCGGGTACGAGAGATACTTCTTGCCGCCGAGGCCAGTGGAAAGAACCTTGGCAGTCGCGCTGCGAATCGGAAGGCTCAACGAGATAGCTGCTAGAGCAAAAGCGCCGGCGGTGCGAAGAAATTCCCGCCTGTCTGAGACGAGCGGGCAGGTTTCGCAATCAGCGCCGGAGGCTTGGTTTGCCGAATCAGGGTATTTCATTGTCGAGATTGGTTCGGGGGCAGATTGTCTATGAAGATTCAACCAGTACTACCCCGGCAAGCAGGATCGCGGTCCAGAGAATCATGCTCGCGCTAGCAGAGTATCGAAGCCTCGTCCACAGTCTTTGGACAGCAGGCGCCGAATCTGACAGGAGGCTTACAGAGCGCAGCTTTTGCTCGGTGCGTTGCAGCACAGCACCGTTGGCGAGAAGCAGGACGACGAGTCCCATCTTCGTCCAATAGATGCCGGAATAGGCGAACGTCTTCACGTCCGAGAGCACGAGCAGGATGCCGCTGGCGAAAATGACCGTGAGCCCACGCAGGACCCACATGTGAGAGTTAGCCAGCTCGTGCAGAAGTCGATCGCGTTCTTCCGGTGAGCCTCGCAAGGCCCTGAAAGTCAGGCGGTCGGAAGAGATGGCGAGGCCGCCGGCGAAAAGGAGCCCGCCGAGATGGAAAAAAGTCACCGCGCTCGAGATCGCTGTCGAATCGCTGTACAGCGTGGCCCAGGGCTTGGCGAATGCTTCGATCGTTTTTACAACGGTTGCGAGCATCATCAGTCGTGGAACAGCCACATGATGGCTGTGCCTGCGGTTGCGAGCGCCATGGATCCAATCGCTATGCTGCGGTGATGGTTGGCGCCGACGAGACTTCGCTTCGCTCCACCGCCGCTCGCCCCCGCCCATGCAAAGCCGGCGTCCGCGCCGAGCATCGCAACCGAGTGTACGAGCCGCAAAGTCCGCCCGGCCGGATCGGCGCGCGAATCCCAAAGGTTCCAAACGCCAGTGACGGTATTGATAGTGAAGAGCGCGCCGAGTCCGAGCGCTACGGCCTGATGCGCGGTCTTGAGACTCTGCGAGGGAAATCCGGTCCGCTCTTCGCGCAGCAATTTGTCGCCGAGGATCCATTCAGAGGCGAACAGCGGCAGCTCGGTGTAGCTCGCGATCTGGTGGATGCGGAGGCGCGTGTAATACGTGTCACTATACTCGATCGCGCGCGGTCGCTTACGTCGAGGAACAGTATCATTTCTGATGACGCTGTCGGCTTGGGCAATCGTGTCGGTAATCTGGGCCGGCACCCGAGCCATTCCGATCGGTGAAATCCGCGGTCCCGCTGGAGAAGGCGCCGAAAGCGCGGCGACTGCCATCAGTTGTAATAACATTTTCGAGCCGTGAGAGTTGTAGCGGTGGGATTCTCTTGATTAGACACTCGCGATTGCGATTACCCTACGCACAGCCGGATTTGCGATCGCTCCCGACAGCCGCGTAACTCGCACGTATGGTGCCCTCGGCCGTGCTCGCTGTTAAATGCTTGCTTGAGCGCCGGCCTCGGCTTGCCGGGTACCCTGTGTCGTAGCCGGACGCGTCGGCCCGGCGCCAGCGCCAGTGCGGTCCAGGATCTTCGTGATCTCGTCGAGATCCTCGCCGGTCAACGTCAACCTCGCTGCGTCGATCCAACCGTCGATTTGTTGAGGAGAGCGAGCGCCAACAATGGCTCCGGTCACGCCCGGCCACATCAGCGTCCACGCGACCGCGATCGAAGACACCGTTGTGCTGTGGCGCTGTGCGATCGGCCTCAGTGCATCACGGAGCGCGATATTCTTCTCGAGCTTGGGGGTCTGGAAATTCGCCGAACGCTTGCGCCAGTCGTCGCCTGCCATCTGCTGCAACCGCTCCGCAGAAAAGGTCTCGGTGAGAATTCCCGATTGCATCGGACTGTACACGATCACGCCGGTGCGATTCGCCCTGCACCACGGAATTTCAGCCGCGGCCTGATCCCGTCTGATAAGAGAGAACGGCGGCTGGAGCGAGTCGACGTGGTGCACGACGTCGATGCGTCGAAGTTGGGACACATCGAAGTTCGAGACGCCGATCGCACGCACTTTTCCTTCTTCCTTGAGCTGAACCATCATGCGCCATGATTCCTCGATGGTGGTCTCTGTGGAATCGTCGGAACGATGGATCTGATAGAGATCGATGCGCTCCACACCGAGACGTTTGAGTGATGCCTCGCACTCTCGGCGTATCGATGCGGGCGTAGAGATCCTCTTCGCGTCCTTCATGCGATCCTTCGGATCCCATACGAGCCCGCACTTGGTGAAGACGTAGGGCTTGTCCGCTCCTTTGCGCTGTTTGAGAAATCGACCCACGACTTCTTCGGAGTGGCCGAGCCCGTAAACCGCGGCGGTGTCGATCCAGTTGATTCCCAGGTCCGCGGCGTGATTCATCGCGGCGATCGACTCGTTGTCGTCCTGCGGTCCCCAGCTGTGCGCCCATCCGCCGCCGCCAATTGCCCATGCGCCGAAGCCAACGAGGGTGATGTCGAGGTCCGATGTTCCGAGCTCGCGGGTTGGAAGATTTGTATTCATAGGGGGCACTTCTGCAAGAAGAGTGGCAGTCGTGGAGCGTATCGCGACTGGATCGGGTCGCCAATTGCTGCGCGCGAGGTCTATATATAGTTAGATCGTAAGATGATACCGATCCGTCGCAAGGATGGTGAAAATGCAGTCAGCAGATGCAATCACGGCGTGGCCGCGCCTCGATCTCCAGGACTGGGCCGACACGCAGGCCACGCTTCACAGGTGGACGCAGATCGTTGGCAAAACGCGACTCTCGCTTGCACCGATGCAGAACCATTGGTGGCAGACGGCGCTCTACGTGACGTCGCGCGGCCTGACTACCTCGCCGATGCCGTATCGCGACCGCACTGTCGAAGTCGAGTTCGATCTCATCGATCATGCTCTCGCAATTACGGCGAGCGACGGTGAAACCCGGACGATTCCTCTCGTTCCGCGTACCGTTGCTGATTTTTACGACGATTATCTGTCGACGCTCCGCTCAGTCGGCGTAGATGTCAGAATCTGGCCGGTGCCGAACGAGCTGCCGGACGTCGTACGATTCCCGGACGACCGCCAGCACGCTTCCTACGACCCCGACGCAGCGAGTCGGTGTTGGCGAGCTCTCGTCGCCGTCGATCGCGCGCTCAAGGAGTTTCGAGGACGCTTCATCGGCAAATCCAGTCCGTCGCACTTCTGGTGGGGCTCGTTCGACATCTCCTGCACACGATTTTCGGGGCGGACAGCGCCGCGCCATCCCGGCGGTTTTCCCAATCTTCCTGATTACGTGACGCGCGAGGCGTACTCCCATGAATGCATCAGCGCCGGTTGGTGGCCGGGCACGCTCGCGGGACCGGTAGCCGAGCCGGCCTTCTACGCTTACTCGTACCCAGAGCCGGCTGGGTGCGACGTCGCGCTGATAAAGCCGGCGGGCGCGTACTATCATCCTGACATGCACGAATGGGTGCTGCCGTACGAGAATGTTCGGATGAGCGCCGAGCCTCAGGCACTGGTGTTGGAGTTCTTTCAGAGCACCTACTCGGCGGCGGCGGACCTTGGCCGATGGGACAGGGCGGCGTTGGAGCGCGACTTAGAGAACCCGGCGTTCCGTAGGCATCCACAAAACCGAAGCAAGGAGCGGCAAGCTTTGCAGCCGTAGCCTTTGGCCTTCATACTCACATTCCTGGGCACGCTTCGACTGGCCACTCTGACAGTGGTGGCTTCGGATAAGGCGGATTATGCCGATCAAATGGCATCGCTCCATGTGGCGTGACAGCCCATCTCGCCCAAGCCGGGATTTTTTGGGAACTGCAACGGAACACTGCACGCTGCCCGCTGATCGCTTCCCGCGAGGCGCTACTCGCTTTAAAACGCGCGCGATTACGGGTTCTCAAGCATGGAAGGCGGAGTCTCGAGCGAGTAGCGGTCAGCGGGCCGCGATCAGCCGGCAGCGTGTAGTGTTCAGTTGACCTTGCAGTTCCGCCGGAGCGCCGAGAGACGCTCTCAATGCAGCCAACAAAAGAATCCGAGCCCGGGCGCAATGATCTAGAACGCAAAGCGATCGATCCGATTGATTCTGGTCAATCCGCCTTATCCGAAGAACTTCTCGTCAGAGTGCCCAGCCGAAGCGAGAAGAACGCCAGTATGAAAGCCAAGAGCTACGGCTGCAACGCTTGCCGCTCCCTGCTTCAGTATTGAAGATGCCAGTGAGCTAAGCGAGCTGTACGTCGCGCCGATCTCATATGGGCGTGCTTCCTGCACTTATCCCAGCACCGCGACAAGGAGCCAGGATGACGACCGCCCAGGTGCACGAAATCAAGTTCAGACACGACGTCGACGCCGTGTTCGCCGAAGCCAAACAGCAGAAGCGTCTCGTCCTACTCGATTTCAGCGCCGCGCCTATGTGAGGCGGCTGTGCTCGGCTGGATGCCGAGGTGTGGCCGGATGAGCGCGTGGTGAGTTTCGTCAACGAAAACTTCCTCGCGGCCCGCGTTCACGTAAAGGACGATGCTGAAGCGTTTCGCCGCTACGGCGAGAAGTACAACGCGCAGTGGACGCCGACGATTCTGGAGCTCGATTCCGATGGAACCGAAATCCACAGGATAGAAGGATTTCTTCCGAACGACGATTTTCTGTCGCAGCTGATGCTCGGTCGCGCGCAGATCGATTTCAAGGCCGGAAAGTTTCCGGAGGCGGAAAAGCGTTTCCGCGAAATCGTCGACCAGTTCCCGAATACCGACGCCGCGCCCGAAGCTCTTTATTGGGCCGGAGTCTCGCGCTACAAGGCGACGCACGACAACTCGGCCTTGAAAGCGACGGCGAAGGCGTTTGCGGACCGCTACCAGAATACCGCCTGGGCAAAGAAAGCGAGCATCTGGTAGTTCCCAAAAAAATCCCGGCCCGCCACGACGGACCGAAGGATGAGGCATTGAAGATCTGCGCCAGCCCAGCGACCTTCATCCGCGATGTCAATAAACCTGAGCGCCACGAATTACTTGAGACGCCTCGGCGTGTTCGACACGACGATGGTCGTGATCGGCGGCATCATCGGCGCGGGAATCTTTCTCAACCCCGCGATCGTCGCGCAGCGGGTGCACAGCTCTGCGTTCATTCTCGTCACCTGGATTATCGGTGGTGGTGTCGCGCTCATCGGCGCGCTCGCCTTCGCCGAGCTTGGCGCGCGACGCCCCGAAGCCGGTGGAGGCTACATCTACCTCACCGAGGCATTCGGGCCCATCTACGCATTTCTGTACGGCTGGACATTCCTCTTCATCATCAACAGCGGAGGAATCGCCGCCGTATCGGTTACCTTCGCGCGGTATAGCGTCGACCTGTTCGGAGTATCCACTGTCTACATCAAACCGCTCGCGGCCGCGCTCCTTGTCGCACTCGCGGTCGTGAACTTTTTCGGTATAAGATCGGGCAGCATAACGCAGAACATCTTCACCGTCCTCAAGCTCGTCGCGCTCGGCGTTTTGATTTTTGTGGGCGTCTTTCTGGCTCGCGGTGGCGTGAACGCCAAAGCTCCGAGCGAAACCATTCAGGGTTTTGGGACCGTTCGCGCGCTGGGCATCGCGCTCATCCCGGTGCTCTTCGCGTATGGTGGCTGGCAATACTCCAACAACATCGCGAGCGAGATCGTCGATCCGGAGCGTACGCTGCCGAAGGCGCTGACGATTGGCATTCTCGTCGTGATCGCGGTTTACGTCCTTGCCAATCTTGCGTACATCAGAGCGCTCGGTCCGACAGGTCTCGCCGACAGTCTCGCTCCCGCCGCCGACACGATGCGCATCGTCATGGGACGGTTCGGCGGCGCGCTCATGGCCGCCGGCATCATCGTCTCCACCATCGGTTTCGTGAACAGCGGCATTCTCTCCGCTCCTCGCATGCTCCAGGCGATGTCTGCAGATGGCCTCTTCTTCAACGCGGTCGCCAGACTTCATCCGCGATACAGGACGCCGACACTCGGGATCGTGATCCAGGCGGTGTGGGCAGTCGCGCTCGCTCTCTCTGGCACTTACGGCCAGCTGCTCGACTACGTCGTCTTTGGCGACTGGATCTTCTTTGGCTTGATCGTGGCGACGGTGTTCGCCTATCGACGTCGCGACGCGCGAACTGGAGTGACGCCGAAAGTCTTTCGCATGCCGGGATATCCTGTGCTGCCAGGACTATTTTGCATCGTGGCTGTATACGTCGTCATCAGCGCGATCTGGTCGAACCCGCGAAACGCGTTGCTCGGAGTCGTCCTCATCGCGCTCGGAACGCCGGCATACGCTTACTGGAAGAGGCAGACTCGGTGACTTCAGACATCGCCCGTCCCCTGGAGAGCGAGTATCTCGAATGGGCGCGATCGCACGGCACTCTTCCTTATAGCCTCGTGATAAGCGGAGTCCCGCCCTGCGATGTGAGCTTGTTGTCGCCATCTGTCGACGACTTCACCATGGTGGCGGACAACGAATACGGCTGGGCGCCGCTCCTCGAGCGGATTGCGAGGCGCTACCGCGTGTCGCCGGAGAACGTCGTTCTCGCGCACGGAACTTCAATGGCAAATCATCTCGCGTGCGCCGCGATCGTCGGACCTGGAGATCACGTCGTCGCCGAATGGCCCATCTACGACCCGCTCGTTACCGTTCCTCGCTACCTCGGCTGCGACGTCGACTACTTCGAGCGGAGCGAAGAAAAGCGTTTTGCACTCGATCTCGATCGTATCGAAGCCGCGCTCCGGCCGCGCACGAGACTGGTAATTCTCTCGAATCTGCACAACCCAACCGGCGCGATAGCACACCGTGCCGAGCTCGAGGAGCTTGGACGTCTGGCCTATGCGCGCGATTTCCACGTTCTCGTCGACGAAGTCTACCTCGAGTGGATCTACGGCTGGCCGGGTGAGCCGGCGACCGCGCTGAACCTGTCGGAGCGATTCGTCACGACGAGAAGCCTGACAAAAGTCTTCGGCCTCGCCGCGCTCCGCGCTGGATGGATTCTGGCCGAACCGGATCTCGCGACCAGGCTTCGGCGATTGAACGGACTCTTCGCGAGCTCGATGTCGCATCCCGCCGAGCGGCTGGCGGCGCGCGCTTTCGACAACGGGGAGGAATTGCTGGAGAAGCAGCGGACGCGCGTGGACAAGAACCGATCGATAGTCTCCGATTTTGTCGAGTCGCAAAAGAGATTGTCGTGGGTGCCACCCGAAACGGGGACCGTCGGATTCGTGCGCCTCGAGTCAGCCGGCGTTGACGCTCTGGTCGAGCGGTTGCTTCAGAAAGAATCGCTGGTGACTCCGGGGCGCTTCTTCGGTCTCGACGATCACTTCAGAATCGGGTTCGGAATGGAGCGATCGCAGCTCGAGGGCGGACTGAAGCGGCTGGACGCGTCGCTGAAGGAGATCTAGGGCGAAGGCGGCGATGCCGGCGACCAATCGCGACCGCGCACGATGTCCAGTCTCAGCTCGTACCACCCGTCGGCCTGATAGTACTGAACCCGAAGATCATGGTGGCCGCGGCTGAGGGTGGCAAAATCGAGCGCCGATTCGTGGGCTTTCCAGTCGTCGATCACCAGCGCGCCGTCGACCCAGACACGAACGCCATCATCACTGATCGTTCGCAGAGTATAAGCCCCCGGCGGAAGGTCGATCGAGCCTCTTGCCTCGAGAGCGAAATTCTCGCGCGGTAACCCCTCAAGTGCGCGCGACCCCTCGTAATCCAGCCGAGAAAGGTGGGCCGTGAGAATGGGAGGAGACTGCACTAGCGCTTTCAATGCTTCCGGACCTTTGCGTGGATCGGTCGTGCTGTCGGTCCATTGGAAAAATTTGGTCTTCCAGTCGATTCTCGGCTCAAATCGTTCGTATGAGAACGAGTAGGGAACGCCGGCGTTCGATCTCACACCTCTTGGCGACACGATCGAACGGCCGACGTACTCGAGCCCGATGTCCCAATCGCCGGCCGAACCCGGGGCGGGTGTCACCTGGATCGTGTCGCCTATGCGTCCGCTCGTGCTCGAGATGCTTGCAACGCCTCGCTGATTCATGAGACGCCAGGTTCCAGCAGGTCCGAGCACGCGGAGCCGCAACGGAATCTCGCGCGAGCTGTCGACGGGCCAGAGCTTGGGCGAGCGGTAGTCGTACGGTCCCCAGTTATCGACGATGATCGAAGAACGCGGTCGCCGGGAGAGCGCTGTGTCCGAGCGAAGAGGCATCCACCCACCCGGAATTCTCTTTGGCACCATCGCCTCGAACTCGCGCGGAAGAGACGAGCCAACGAAAAGCGTGGGCAGGCCGCCGTTACTGATTGCGTTTCGAATGAACGTGTAGCGCGTCGAGTCGTGAATTGCGGCCGTAGAGTCGACGTCGATGAACTGGTTGTTCGCTACAGTTATGCCGGCCGTCTCGGCGGCGCGCACTCCAACACGGCTCTGCGCGAAGATGTTGCCGCTTACTTCGTAGTCTCTGCTCCGCGTGTCGTGGTGTTTTGGATAACCCCAGTCAGACGCCTCGATGGGATCGGCCCATACGCGGAGCGCGGTGGAATCTCCCAGAAAGATGTTGGATTCGACGAGATTGTTCTGCCCGTGCTCGATCGCGATACCGGTGCGATTCTGGGCGAAAGTGTTGCCGACGATCTTCGAATCGAAGCTGTATCCTGCCCAGACCCCGTACTCGTTTCCTTCGACGTGGTTTGCGAGAAAGGTGTTGCGGCTGAAAGTCGCCTCGATTCCGTTCGCGGGTGCGAAGCTGCAATCGTTCTGATAGAACAAATTGTCGTTCGCTCCTCCAGCGCCCGTGTCCATTGTGTTTTGGCCGGCCCACAGGAAAACGCCGTCGCCGCCGTGCGTGATCGAGTTGTACGCTACGACGTTGCTGTCGCTCTGCTCGTAGATGAGGAGATCGGCCGCGTCCTGACCCCGCCGGTAGAATCCGTCGCTGTAACCGCGCACATCGTAGTCGACTCGATTGTGCATGATCGTATTTCCGGTCGACCTGTAAAGACCAATGCCGACTCCGGAGTTGAACGAGAAATCGTTGTTCCAGATGCGGACGCCATTCGTGCGGACCAGCATGATGCCGTTCATTCCCTGGACGATGGTGTTGCCGCGAATCTCTCCGGCTTCGACATCGCTCAGATACGCGCCAGCGCCGTAGCGGAGCCACTCGTCCTTCTCGTTGTGATGAAACGAGAGCCAGTCGACGAGGCTCTCGTGCTCGACCACGCTGTAGAGCCTTGGCTTCCAGTTGTAGCTGAGATCGTTGTCGATGAGCGACAGGCTCTGCGTGTGTCGCGCGAGTATCCCGATTTTGTAGCCGCGAACATTCGCGTTCAGAATGCGCACGTTGTGGCCGCCGTCGACCCTGATTGCAACGCCGTTCGCCAGATCAGGGTTCGACCCGACCGCGACTCCTTGCATCATCGCACCGGCGAAGTCGACGGTGATGTCGTCGCCGCGAATCGTTATCACGGCTGAGTCGAGCGAAGGCCTTGCGTCCAGCTTGTAAAGCCGCGGTGCAACGCGAGAGGACTGAGTGATGACCAGGCCTTCTCTGAGCTCGATGGTAGGGAGCTGAGCGGCGCGGTTGGCTCCGTGCGACTGCGCATGGGATGTCGCGCTCAACATCGGCACCGCCGACGCCGTGAGTGCCGCCGTCCAGCTGAGAAAAAACGACTTCATGGTGCGAATATACGCCCGGATCGTTGCGCCAACAGCGGCCAGCCAGCACGCGTCTTGCCGCCAACTCATTTACGAAAACCCTACGAACACGAGAAGGAGCTTCGAGATGAGAGCAAGAGAAATCATGACCAGCAACCCCGAATGTTGTGAGCCGGAAGACACCGCTCGCGAGGCCGCGCAGGTGATGCGCGATCACGACTGTGGGTGCGTTCCAATCGTCGACTCCGATTCGAGCAAGGTGATCGGCGTCGTGACCGATCGAGATCTCGCCGTGCGAGCAGTCGCTGAAGGCAGGGATTCCGACACGAGGTTGAGAGATCTGATGACATCGGTGGCAACTTGTTGCGGGCCCGACGACGACGTCCGGGACGTCGAGCGCACCATGGCCGACCTTCAGGTGCGGCGAATTCCGATAGTCGACTCGGCTGGCCGCTGCGTCGGGATAGTCTCACAAGCGGACATCGCTCGAGCCTGCCGCGACAACGACGTCACGGAGCAGGAGATCGCGCTCGTCGTAGAGCAGATCTCCGAGCCGACACGGAAGGCTTCGCGTTCCGGAATCCGGCGCGGTACAGACTCGGGGATGTCGGCGCAGCTCTAAGTTCGTCTGGCCCGGAAGGGCGCGTGGACTGGCAGTGGGTGGGGCAGATTAGTCACTTTATTGATTCCAACCCCACCCATCACTTCGAAGATGCGGACCCATACACGCGCAGCACTCGCCCTCGTTCCTCTCCTGCTCATCGGTGCGGTTTCTCTTCCGCGCGCCGCGAGACTTCTCGATCCACGCGCGCCTTCACTCGCTCTTACGCCTCCGATGGGCTGGAACAGCTGGAACCATTTCGGCTGCAACGTCAGCGACTCACTGATAAGAGGAACCGCCGATGCGATGGTCACGAGCGGAATGCGCGACGTCGGGTACAGGTACGTCGTCATCGACGACTGCTGGCAGGTAAGTCGCGACTCGAAAGGGACGATCGTCGCGGACTCCGTGCGCTTCCCGCACGGGATCAAAGCGCTCGCTGACTACGTTCACAGCAAGGGTCTCAAGTTCGGCATCTACACCGACGCCGGGACGAAGACTTGTCAGGGTCGGCCAGGCAGCTATGGCTATGAAGATCAGGACGCGCGCACATACGCGTCGTGGGGCGTCGATTACGTAAAGGAAGACTGGTGCAACGCCGGCGGACTCAAGGCGCAGGTCCGCTACCCGATCTTCCGGAAAGCGCTCGACAAGACAGGACGCCCCATAGTGCTCAGCATTTGCGAGTGGGGATCAAATCAGCCGTGGGACTGGGCCCCGGGCGTTGGAAATCTCTGGCGCACCACCGACGACATCGAGGACAAGTGGGTTTCGATGCTTGCCAATCTCGATCAGTCGGCGCAGCACTCGCACATCGCGCGACCCGGTGCCTGGAACGATCCCGACATGCTGGAGGTCGGCAACGGGGGAATGAGCGATGACGAGTACCGTGCCCATATGAGTCTGTGGGCGATACAGGCCGCGCCGCTCATCGCGGGGAACGATCTGCGCGACATGTCAGAGGCGACGAGGATCATCCTCACGAATCCGGAAGTGATCGCCGTCGATCAGGACTCGCTCGGCGCGCAGGGAATACTCGTGTGGGAACCCGTGCCGGACCTTCAGGTGTGGGAGAGACCGCTCCGCAACGGAACACACGCCGTGGTGCTCCTCAATCGATCGGAGAAGGCCGATACCATAACCGCCTACCTTCCACGCGTCGGGATCCACACCGACTCGGCCAGTGTCCGCGATCTGTGGGCGCACGCCGAGGTCGGCAAGGTGAAGGGGAAGTACTCGGCGGAGGTGCGACCGCACAGCGCCCTGATGCTGCGATTCATGGCAATCGGAAAGGAGTAACCCGCTCCGGGATTCGCATGGCGATTCGGCGGTGATCGGTTCCGACGGGCCGACTCGCTCGTCCTCTACTGTAGCTGGAGCGCCGCCGAGCTCGATCGGCGCGTGCTCGGAATCGAGAGGACGCCATGCGAAAAAAATATTGCAACTTCTGCGGCGAGCCGCTGCAGGACGCGGACAAGGAATGCAAGCAGTGCGGATGGGATCGATCGCAGGACGGACCGCCATCGTCCGACCCCGCCGATAACAAGGCGCGCGCCGGGGTCGCGGCTGGACTAGTCGTCGCGTACGCCGTCATGTGGTTTCTGATCCAGGGCACGCCCGATGTCGCGCGCGCGACGACCGTCAGCACGCCGTTTTATTCGACGTCCGATTCGCCGGCTGAAACGCCCACCGAGCCGGACGCGCCGCCGGTTATGGGCCAGCCGATTTCTGTTGGAGTGGTTCCGACAAATGCACAGCCGGCTCTGCCGACGATGGGCCCAACGGCAAAACTTCTCGTCATCAAGGTCTCAGACAACAAGGCCGCGCACATTGAGGCGCACGATGCGCTCGACTACGATTTCGTGCTGCCCGAGACGGATCAGAAGTGCCGGCTCGTCGGCGACGTGCATGGAATTGGCGGATTCGATCGCGACCTCGAGATTTTTCTTCTCACCGACGACGAGTACCTCTTCTGGCATGCGAACCCGGCCGCAATTCCGCATTCGTCCTGGGAGACGATCCGCGGATCCGAGACCCCGCTCGGCTATGATCTTCCCGCGGCTGGTACCTATCATCTCGTGATCTCAAATGAGATGTCGCCGACGAGCAAAGTCGTGCAGGTGAAAGCACAGGTTAAGTGCGCTAGGTAGAGACGCCGCGGCTCCCCCGGGGGAACCCTCCTTGCATACTGTCCGGTGCTCAGCCGGTAGCGAGGAAGCCGTGAATCGGATTCTGATAAAGTGCCCGAATACGGGCAAGCTGATTTATACGGGTTTTGCGATGGACATCGAGACTTTCGAATCGTCGCCGATCGAGGAAATGGATCCAATCGAGTGCCCCGCCTGCCGGAAGACCCACCACTGGAAAAAAAGCGACGCGATTCTCGAGCGGGAGACGCCGACTAAGCGCCCCCCGGCGGCCCAGTAGAACTACTGATATGCGTCCGAAATAAATCCGCTATGCTAAAGCACCCGCGGAATTTCGGGAAAGATTCTTGCAGGCCTGACGGACTTTCCCGAGCACCGTTTGCCCAGGCTCGATGGACGAGAAACGAAAAGCTGACGCCATTTCTGCGGTACGTCGCGAGCTCGCGCGACGACTCACGCGCATCTGCGCCTCACTCAGCGAAGAGGATTTCAGCTCGCTGCTCGATCGGATGGCGCAGGTTCACTGGAAGTACGACGTGCTTCCTTTCACCCCCGAGCACAAGAGCGAAAATCCGCGAGAGGATGTGATTTCCTAATTCGCGATTATTGGTCGACCGCGCGTTTTGTAAAGCGCCGACTCAAGAATGATCGCCGCGGTATTGAGGCTCGGCACACCCACTGGCTTGAGCGTCCCCTCGTACACCCCAGCGCCCCATCCAGCCGGCGTACCAGCCGGCTGAACCGTCCGTAGAACTAGCTGGGTGTAGGCATTCGGGAGAACGGCGTTCCAACCGAAGGCAGCCTTTGCGCTGACCCAGCGCGGATGCTGGAAAACCTTGTCGTCCAGATTCTCTACGAGGAAGGGCTGGCCGCGATGGTAGACACTATAGTAGTAGAAGTAATCCGGCGGATCGGGCATCGCGTCTTCTGTCACGGCAGTTACGATGTGCGTCTGCTGATAGCGAGCGGTTTGCGCGGCGAGAACCTGCGAAGCCTGGTGCGCGAGCTCACGTGAACGATATCCCGTCTCGAGTCCCATCATTATGAACGGCTCGCTCATCACCCGGTCGTTCCCTCGGTTGTTGATGAGAACGGGCACACCGAGAACTTTTACCTCCGACACATTGTCGCGGACATCCAGACCACTGGGGTTCACGCGAGCGCCCCACAGGGCGAAGCCACTGAGAGCGTACTGCTGGTACCCGATCTCTGTCTCGTGAAATGTCGTTCGCTTGCCCGATTTCGGATCGAGGTCCACGCCTTGGAGGTAGCCATCGTTTAGAACTTTCCCCATATCGAGACGCCGCACGATCTGAGTCGCGAGGGCGGCATATTGCGGTTGTTTCACCGCCAGAATGCGGAGCCAGACAAGAAGTCTTCCGAGATCCACCGACGACCAGCCCGCACCGACGTTCGAGAGCTTCTCCGCGTTGTCAACCATTCTGCCCGTTTTCGCATCATAGATCCGATTGAATGCGGAGCGGTCGAAGAGATCGAGCGTCGAGAGCGTCGAGAGAATCCGTCTGATGTGCGAATCGTACGTCGCGCTGTTGATAAAGCCGAGCTCGTGAGCGACATAGTTCGAGGCGATGACGCCGGTGATGTCCCAGAGCGTGACGTACGAATAGGTTGCGTGCGCCTTCGCGAGTCCGGTCGACGGCTCGGTAATCCTGTTCACGAAATTCCACGACGTACGCGCCGCGCTGAGATAAAGCTGGCGCTCGTCGGGAGACGCCACGTAGGGAGTGACGGTTCCGGCTGCGTTGTACGTGGTGATCGCCGTCGGTGAAGCGGCGGGCGCTCCGTTCGGTCCGGCCGTCGACGGTCCCTGTCCTTTCGAGCAGGCAGAGAATGTAAAAAGCCCGGTGATGGCCAGTGAGATTGCCGTAAGGATATGTCTCGATCGCATTAGTGTCGGGGTGATGGACTTCGGGCTTCATCAAGCGGTACGCCCACCAGAGCGTTTGCATTATCGTTATCACTGGTGCGCGTGCACCCTTAAAGCAACAAGCGTGCTCCACAATTCGGAGCATCCGGGGAGGCTGTAAAGCCCTTCCTGATCCTGTGACGCCGAGCCAAATCAATCAAATCGCGAGGATGAAAATGCGTTCGCCCCTTCTCATGTTGGTCGCTCTCGCAGCCCAGTCCGTACAAGCGCAGTCGTACACTATCACCCACACCTACACCCTCGGCGGTGCCGGAGGCTGGGATTATGTCGTGCCCGATCCTCCCAACCATCGCCTGTTCATAGGCCGATCGAACAGGCTCATGGTCGTGGACATGAACGACGGCCATTTGATTGGCGAGGTGCCGGGAATCAACGGCGCCCACGGCACCGCCATAGTGCCCGGCACGCACCTGGGGTACGCGACGTCGGGAAACGACAGCTCTATCGTGATATTCGACACGCGCACCTACAAGCCGACCGGCAGGATTCCAGCTGCTGAAGATGCCGACGCGATCATCTACGACCCGGCATCGAAGCGGGTGTTCAGCTTCAACGGCGACGCGAACTCGTCGACGGTGGTCGATGCGCGCAAGGGCACTCTGATTACGAACATCCCGTTGGGCGGAAAACCAGAGTACGGGCAGTCGGCGCGCAACGGCATGGTCTACGTGAATCTCGCCGACAGCAGCCGCATCGTTGAGATAGACGCGCGCAACGCAAAGCTGACGGGGAAAAGCTGGTCGACCTCGCCCTGCGCGAATCCCGTCCCGATGGCCATCGATGTCCGCAACAATAGATTGTTCAGCGGATGCAGAAGCGGAGTGATGGCGATCTCGGACTACAAGGCGGGGAAAGTCGTGGCAACGGTGCCCATCGGCAAGGGAACCGACGGCGCAGGCTACGACCCGTTCACGCACGATGTGTATGCGTCAAACGCAGACGGAACTCTGACTGTGATACATGAGGACACTCCCGACACGTACCACGTCGTCGAAAACGTTCAGACCGCGGTGGGTGCCCGGAACATGGGCATCGACCCGGCGACTCACCGCATCTACGTCATCTCGGCGAAATTCGGCCCGGTTCCCGCGGAATCAACCGCTGCGAATCCGAGGCGCCGCCCGCCGATCTTGCCGGGGACGTTCATGGTGATGGTGGTCGAGCCGCCGAGCTCGCACTGAGTCACGGTGTAATTACCGGCAGTGGCCTCGCGGAAAAGCGCAGCCGAGGTTCCAGACGAATCCGGCGTACGCCGCATGGGGCTGCGCTCCGGTTATCGGTACGATGATCCCCGCATCGAGCGTGAGCCACTCGCGAGCGCTGAACGTCGGGCCTGTTAAAAACGCTGCAATCGGTCCAGTCCCATCGACCCCACCCGTCCGAGGATAACCGAACAGCTCCGCGACCCACCCGCTTTCCTCATAGAGCGGAAATCCGAACGACGCGGTCCAGATTCCGGCATTCGTTGGCGCGCCCGGTCGACTCGCTGATCTCTTCGTTCCTCCGATGTTGAGATCCATCGCGACGGGGCCAAGGTTGCGGCTCGATATCAATAGGAGCGAAAAATCCGTGGTTCCGGTGCCTGCTCCAGTGCTCTCTGATGCGGTTGGGAGCTTGACGGCCGGAAGTATTGCAAAATCTCCAAGAATGCGGTCGTCGTCGACGATTCGGTACTTCACGCCGAGGGTGACGTCTCCCGCTGTGATGGCTCCTCCGTTCACGTCAGTCGCCTTGATCACGTTGACCATCAGATTGAGCTGAGTCCTGGAGCCAAGTCCTGTTTTTAGATTCGTGGGGGCAAAGAAGGATTTCGTCTTATCTGGAAACCGGTCCCATTCGCCGCCCTCCTCGAGCTCCATCCACCCGCGGGCAACAGTTCCAGCGTGCGTCGCGACTGTGGGTCTTTCGGGTTGAACGGCGTGCGGGTTGCGATTAGTGGAGCTTGAGTCAGTCTTTTGCGAAAGTATCACACGCGGCGCCACGATGCCGTTTAAGAGAGCGACTATTAAGAGGTATTTTGCATTCTGCACAGCGTAATGATAGGCAGCGCGCTTCAACATCGACATTGAGGAGTGCCGCAACCCCTCTGGAATAGCGCGAGTCAGCCCGTCAGTTTTCATTATTCCCGTTTACGGGAATGATGAGTCCCTTTTTCTCCCCAGGTACCTCCATGCAGATCCCCCCTACGCCGGTTAGCTATCGCGTTCGCTCTCGCAAGACTCCTTTCACCCTGGTTCTCGGCGTCGCGACTGCTGCGGTCAGCGCGATGAGCTGCGCGCACGTGGCCACACAAGTGACGTCTGGACCCACACCAAGAGTTGCAGCTGGTTCCAATCCGCTCTTTGTCGAGAGCGCGCTCCCGTACCACGCGCCCCGCTTCGATCTGATTCGGAACGAGGATTATCAGCCCGCGCTCGAGGAAGGAATGCGACGGGAGCTCGCGGAGATCGACGCTATCGCAAAGCAGACCCAGCCGCCCACGTTCGACAACACGATCGTCGCAATGGAGAAGTCGGGCGCGCTTCTCACGCGTGCGTCGCGGGCATTTTTCGGAGTGATCGGCGCCAATACAAACGACACGCTGCAAAAGGTGCAGGAGATCGAAGCTCCAAAGCTCGCATCCCACAACGACGCGATTTATTTGAACGACCAGCTCTATCAGCGCGTGAAGAGCATCTACGACCGCCGAGAGACGCTTGGACTCACGCCTGAACAGATGCGGCTCGTCGAGCGCTACAACCGCAATTTCGTTCGGGCCGGAGCACAGCTCTCTGAGAGCGACAAAGTTCGTATGCGCGCCCTGAATCAGGAACTTTCGACGCTCACAACGGAGTTCTCTAAGAAACTGCTGGCGGGAACGAAAGCGGGCGCGCTGGTCCTCGACAACGTGGCCGCGCTCGACGGATTGAGCGCCGACGAAATTCAGACGGCGGCGCAGGCCGCGAAGGATCGCGGGCTCGCGGGCAAATGGGTGCTTCCGCTTCAGAACACGACGCAGCAGCCGGCACAGGCCGAGCTAAAGAATCGCCCCATCCGTGAGCGCCTATTCCAGAACTCGACGATGCGCACCGAGCGCAGCGACAGCAACGACACGAGAAGTACAATCAAGCGTCTGGCGGAGCTTCGCGCCGAGAAGGCCGCGCTCCTCGGTTACCCCAACTGGGCGACCTACGTGCTCGAGCCGGAGGGCGCGAAGACGCCGGCGAACGCGATCAAGCTCCTGACCGATCTTGCTCCTGCCGCGGTGGCGAAGGCGCACGCGGAAGCTGCCGACATGCAGAAGCTGATCGATGAGCAGGGCGGCGGGTTCAAGCTCCAGCCGTGGGATTGGCAGTACTACGCCGAGCAGGTGAGGAAGGCGAAGTACAACCTGGATGAATCGCAGATCATGCCGTACTTCGAGCTGAACGATGTTCTCCAGAACGGTGTCTTCTTCGCGGCGAACCGTCTATATGGTATAACGTTCAAGGAGAGACACGACATCCCGGTCTATCAGCCCGACGTCCGGGTGTTCGAGGTTTTCGAGTCGAACGGCCAGCCGCTCGCGCTCTGGTACTGCGATTACTTCAAGCGCGACAACAAGAGTGGCGGGGCTTGGATGGATTTTTGGGTCGATCCGTCTGGTCTTCTCGCTCAGAAGCCGGTCGTGTATAACGTGGCGAACTTCACGAAGCCCGCGCCCGGCCAGCCGGCGCTGCTCACTTTCGACGATGTCACGACGATGTTCCACGAGTTCGGCCACGCGCTGCACGGGATGTTCTCCAACGTGCAGTATCCATCGCTGGCCGGGACCAACGTGCCGCGTGATTTCGTGGAATTCCCATCGCAGTTCAACGAGCACTGGGCGCTGGATCCGATCGTGTTCGCCAATTACGCGAAGCACTACCAGACGGGTGCGCCGATGCCTGCCTCGCTCGTCGACAAGATCAAGCAATCCGCAACATTCAATCAGGGATTCGCGACGACGGAGCTGCTGGAAGCGTCGCTGCTGGATTTCGCCTGGCACACACTGCCACCGGAAGGAGCGCCAACTGATGTTGACGCATTCGAGGCGGAAGCTCTCCGACGATACAACGTCGCGGTTCCGGAAGTGCCGCCCCGTTACCGGAGCACCTACTTCTCGCACATCTGGGACAGCGGATACTCGGCGGGCTACTACGCGTACACGTGGAGCGAGGTGCTCGACGACGATGCCTACGCGTGGTTCAAGGAGCACGGCGGCCTAACCCGGGCAAACGGCCAGCGCTTCCGTGACATGATCCTCTCTCGCGGCGGCAGCGAAGACGCGGCGACGATGTACCGCAACTGGAGGGGCCGCGATCCGAATGTGGAGGCGCTGCTCGAGGATAGAGGGCTCAAGACGGATTCGGCGAAGTAGCGGGAAGCGGGAAGCGGGAAGCGGGAAGCGGGAGGCGGGACGCGGGACGCGGAAGGTGCTTGACCGAGGACGCGGACTAACTGCTAGGTGCAACTGCCCTCACTCATTGGTGCGGGCTGTCAGACTGGAATGCTGCCTGCTCTGGGCAGATATCTTGACAGTTTCGTTGGCGTAGCGGCACAGGC
>JBOHTB010000050.1:0-30041 GCA_050733435.1 Gemmatimonadaceae bacterium
CAGGCGAGTATTCCGCCGATCAGTCCGCCCCAGAACACGAACCCGGCGCGACTGAAAAGCGCGCTGGTGTCGTGCATCAGAATGGCGTAGTAGATCTTGCCACCAAGGAGTCCGCCGATGACCGCGGCAAAAACGAGATCCCCGACGGGCTCAGCGTCGTGTCCCCTGCGCGCCAGCTCGCGCTGGGTGATTATCTGCGCGATGACGAACGCCATGAGGACGGCGAGGCCAAATCCCGTGAGCTGCAGTGGCCCGACGTCGTACGACAGCGGGTGATGTACTATCGATGCAAAGATCATTTTCATTTGTGATTCAATCTAGGCGGCGGCGAGGCCGGGGATAGGGCAGCTTGCGTAGGCGTTCAGGTCGAGACCCGAGCGTTCGCCGCGCTCGAATCTGAAGGATGCCGCGCGAGCGATCATGGCTGCGTTGTCCGTCGCGAGGCGGGGTGAGGGTGTGAAGACGGTGATTCCATCTTTGTCGAGTGTCGCGCGCATTGTATCAGCGAGAGTGCGGTTGCAGGCGACGCCGCCGCCCAGCACAACGCGCTCACGCGAGAAGGCCCTCGCGCCGCGGCGCGTCTTCTCCACCAGAGTCTCGATGAGCGAATCCTGGAATCCGCGCGCGATGTCGGATTTGTCGGCTTCTATGGCGGGCGAGCCACGCACCGCATTCAGAACGGCGGTTTTGAGTCCGCTGAAGGAGAAAGCGTAATAGTCGTCGTCTTCCGGGAGTGCATTCTTGCGAAGCATCGGCCTGCCGAACTTGAAGCGACCGGACTTGCCTTCGCGAGCGAGAGCCTCGACGTAGCGTCCGCCAGGATAAGGAAGACCCAGCAGCTTGGCGACTTTGTCGAAGGCTTCCCCTGCGGCGTCGTCGCGGGTCGCGCCGAGCAGCCGATAATTTCCCCACGACTCGACGTCGAGGAGAAGCGTGTGCCCTCCGGAGACGAGGAGCGCGGTGAAAGGTGGCGACGCGTCGCGGTGCTCGAGCGCCGCGGCGAAGAGGTGTCCTTCCATGTGATGGACGCCGAGGAGCGGGATATCGCGCGAAAAGGCGAGAGCTTTCCCGTAGCTCACGCCGACCAGCAGCGCGCCGACGAGTCCCGGTGTGTTCGTCACCGCGATGGCATCGATTCCACTTAGAGTGGTGTCCGCTTCGACCAGCGCGCGCTCGACAACGGGCACGATACTCGTCAGGTGGGCACGCGAGGCGATCTCGGGTACAACGCCACCGAACACTCGATGGACGTCCTGCGAGAGAATCACGAGCGATTGCTGGACGACGTCATCGCCTGTACCGTTCAGCACGGCTGCTGACGTTTCGTCGCATGATGTCTCGATCCCCAGAATGCGCGTCACGCTCGTCCTGTCGGCAGTCTATTAGCGACCATGCATCTAGTTCGTTCGCTCGGCGAGCAGCCTGTCCACTAGCGCGCGCGCGTCGGGCGAATCCCAGTTCGTCGCGGACATCAGCTTTCTTCTGATCACTCCGTCCTTTCCGAGGATGAATGTTTCCGGGTAACCGGTGACATCGTACAACGGAACAATCTTCGCCTGCGGATCGTGCAGGATCTCGAAGGTCAGCCCGTACTGCTTCGCGAATGCGCGTATTGTGGAATCGGTGCCGGGGTCGTCGATGCTGACCGCGAGGATCTTGAGGCCCTTCGGCGCGTAGTCCTTGTTCAACGCCTCGATGCTCGGCATTTCCACTCTGCAGGGAAGACACCAGGTCGCCCAGACGTTGATCATCAATACTTTGCCACGATAGTCGGCGAGGTGCTTCTCGCGCGGAACCGAATCGAGCGTGTAAGCGGTGAAGTCCGGAGCTTTCGTTCCGAGCTCCACGGGAAACAGCTCGTTGCGCAGGTACCTCGTCGCTCCGTAGGCGATCGCGCCAGTGATGCCGATTACAACGCACGCAATCGCGAGCTGCTGACGACCCGTCATGCCTGCTGCGTGCAGCGCGCGCGAAGCACGCCTACCTCGGCTTTTGGATCCCTGGATCCGAAAATCGCGTGACCGGCCACGAAAGTGTCCGCTCCGGCTTCCCACACCGATTTGATGGTGTCACGGTCGATGCCGCCATCGACCTCGAGAAACGCCTTGCTTCCATTTTCCGCGAGCAGCTCGCGGGCGCGACGCACCTTGTCCACTGATCCCTTGATGAACTCCTGCCCGCCGAAGCCCGGATTTACCGTCATGACGAGCAGCAGGTCGAGATCGGGAATCACCTCGCTCACGGCGGTGAGCGGTGTCGCTGGATTCACGACGGCACCGGCGCGGCAGTCGAGCTCACGAATGCGATTGAGCTGGCGCTGGAGATGGGGAGAGACTTCAGTGTGGATCGACATCCCATTCGCGCCCGCTGCCGCAAAGCTGTCGAAATAATTTTCGGGCTCGACGACCATCAGGTGCACGTCGAGTGAAAGTTTGGTCAGCTTGCGCACCGACTCGATCACCTTCGCACCGAAGGTAAGATTCGGAACGAACCGTCCATCCATTACGTCGATGTGAATCCAGTCCGCGCCCCCAGCTTCGACCATCGCGATCTCGTCGGCTAGCCTGGCCAGGTCCGCGCTTAAGATCGACGGTGCAATTCGAACGCTCATCTTTCCGGATATCCGAGGCAGTTGGTTCGCAGCTTCAGTAACGTAAGCTGTCTGCCGCCGGCGGAGGCACTGAGGTGTCGATCCTGACTCCGGGGATTCCTGGCGGAGGCGGGAAGTGGGAAACCGTGAGACTCACCGGGCCACCCGCCGCGACGGATTGCCCGGCTGCGGGGAATTGCCTGATGACGGTGTTCTCTGGTTGGATGGAGCTCGTGTCGCGCGAGATTCCGGCGACGCGCAGTCCGAGCTGTTCGATCATCGAGCGCGCCTCGCCAATGCTCCGTCCGTAGAGATCCGGAAGCTGCACCGTCGCCGGCCCTTTGCTCAGAACGACATCCACGGTTCCGGGAAGCTGCACGGTAGTTCCCGCTGGTGGCGACGATGCGATCACCAGTCCGCGCGGTTGATCGCCGATCTGTTCCGTGACGGCACCCATGATCAGACCCGTATTCTCGATCGCGATGCGCGCCTGCTGCTGCGACATGTTCGTCGTCACAGGCACTTCGGCGCTCTTCTGACCCGCGCTCAATGCGAGCACGACCGTAGTTCCGCGCTTCTGCCTGCTGCCCGCGGGTGGATCCTCTTGTAGCACTATGTTCGGCGGACTGTTCTTCGTGTATCTCGAGTCGCCCTGCTGCGCCGGGAATCCAGCTTTCTGTAGCCGTCCCGACGCATCGGCGAAAGTCGCGCCGACCACGTTGGGAAGAATGCCGTCGTCCGGAAGGACTTCCGCGGGGAAAAAGAAGAAAAAGACGACGAGGTAGGCGAGCAGAAATCCACCGACCGCAGCTATCAAATACGGAAATACCCGGCGCGGAAGTGTGCGCCAGCCCACCTAGCTTACCCTGCGCAATCGCGCGGCGAAGGCTCCGTCGGTTCCGTGGCGCTGAGGCAGCACGCGCAGGCGCCCGCGATCGAGCAGATCGGGCGACACCGAACCAGCCGGCGGAGGCTCGAGAATCCAGCCGAGGTTATCGGCAAGAAACGCGTCTACCTGGGAGTCATTCTCCTCGGGCTCGAGCGAGCACGTGCTGTAGACGAGAAGTCCTCCGGGCTTCACCACCTCGGCGGCAGCGCGGAGAATCGTCTTCTGCAACGCCGACATCACCGCGAGATCCGAGATCTTGAGCCGCCACCTCGCGTCGGGATGTCTCCGGAAAGTGCCGGTGCCGGTGCATGGAACGTCGATGACCACGGCATCCAAAGGACGGATCGCCGGGTGACGCGCGTCGCCGACGAACGGATAGACATTGGTCGTCTCGAGTCGACGCTCATTGGCGAGCAATCGCTGGAGGCGCGCGATCGACTTGTCGCCGGTGACTACGGTGTCAGCGGTGCGGGAGAGCTCCAGCGCCTTCCCTCCCGGAGCGGCGCAGAGGTCCGCGACCGTCGCGCCAGTCGGGATCGCCGCGTACTGGGTGACTAGCGTCGCCGCTGGATCCTGCACGAAAAACAATCCCTTCTTGAACGCGCCAAGCTCGGTGAGGGTGATGCCGCCGGAGATCGCGATGCTGTCGCTCACGTAAGGCGCGTCGGCGACGTGAACGCCAGCTGCCTCGAGCATGGCCTCGAGCTGCTCTCTGACTATTCCGTACGGACGCAAAACTATCGGCGCCTCGGCGTTGTTCAGAGTCAGCAGGCGCTCGGTGTCCTGCTCTCCCCAGCGCTCGATCCACCGCGCGACGAGCCAGCGCGGATGCGAATACCTGATCGCAAGCGCTTCAATCGGATCGGTCGCAGCGGGAGCAACGAGATCCTCCCGCTCGCGATCGGTTCGGCGCAGGACTGCGTTGACGAGCTTGCTCGCGCCGAGTCCGTGTCTGCGTTTCGCGAGCTCGACGGTCTGGGCGATGGCGGCATAAGCGGGAACGCTCCCCATGTTGGTGAGCTGGTAGACGCCGAGGCGCAGGAGATCGATCACGTCGGGATCGAGACGCGCGAGGCCGCCGCGAACACGATCGGAGAGAATGGCATCGATCCAGCCGCGGTGACGCAGCATCCCGTAAACGAGCTCGCGAGTCCAGCGGCGGTCCCGCGCATCGAGCGGTGCGATGCGACGATCGAACGATTGATCGAGGAATTCGCCGCGGCGCAAATCGACGCAGATCTCAGCGGCGACGGCGCGTGCGGCGGTAACGGCGCCGGACGATACAGCGGTCGCGCTCATGATCCGATCATTCCAGTAGTCGGAGACGATGGCACCGCGACTTCGCGTCGCGGCATCCGTCCGGCGAGGTAAGCGTGTCTTCCAGCCTCGACCGCGCTTTTCATGGCTGCGGCCATGCGTACTGGATCACTTGCCGCCGCGATTCCGGTGTTCATCAGAATTCCGTCGACGCCCTGCTCCATCACGATGCACGCGTCGGACGCGGTACCAACACCGGCGTCGACGATCACTGGCACCTTCAAGCGTTGCTTGATGGTTCGGATCGCGAAGGGATTGAGCATCCCCAGACCCGAGCCAATTGGTGAAGCCAGAGGCATCACGGCGACGGCTCCCGCTTCCTCGAGTCTCAGCGCGGTGATCAGATCGTCGTTGGTATACGCGAGCACCTTGAACCCTTCGTCGGTGAGCGTCTTCGTCGCCTGAAGAAGTCCAGTCGTGTCCGGAAGAAGCGTCTGCTGATCGCCGATCACCTCGAGCTTCACCCACTCGTTGAATCCTGCGGCCCGTGCGAGCCGAGCATAGCGGACGGCATCGGAGGCGTTGTAGCAGCCGGCGGTATTTGCAATCAGGAAATAGTGATCGGGATCGAGGTGATGGAGAATTGCTTCGTCCTTCGAGCGATCGAGATCGACGCGCCGCACAGCGACGGTCACGACTTCGGCGCCCGAGGCTTCGATCGCGTCGATCATCTGTGCGTTCGATGCGTACTTGCCGGTCCCGACCATCAGGCGCGAGCGAAACTCGCGTCCGGCGATGACGAGCGGCTGCGGGTCTTCGAGCGCCGTGAGAGATGGCATAGTAGCGAGCTCGCTAGCCATATCAGCCCCCTCCGACGAAGTGGACGATCTCGAGCACGTCGTCAGCGGCGAGAGAGGTCGACGCAAACGACGATCGATCGCGCACGATCGTGCCGTTGCGCTCGACGACGACGACGCGCGGATCGAGCTCGAGAGAAGTCAGGAGATCCGCAAGCGTCCAACCCGCTGGGATCCGACGCTCCGTCCCGTTCACAGTGAGAGCGACTTCCGCTTCAACTACTTCGGTTCCCATCATACCTGTGAAAGATAGCGGCTGGCAGCAAGTTCGGAATTCTCGTCGTTCCATATTCCCCGAATGGCGGCGACGCCGTGCGCGCCGCGATGCACCAGCGAGCGCACGTGCTCGGGCCTGATGCCGCCGATCGCGATCACCGGGAATTTCACCGCGACGACTACTTCGCTGATGAAGCCGCTTTCCTGGCGTGGAGCGCCTGGATGCGACGGCGTCTCGAAGACGTGACCCGCGACGCACCAGTCCGCGCCCGCCTGTTCGGCGTCCGCGGCTTCAGCGGGCGAGTGGACGCTGGCGCCAATTCTCAGCGCCGGAGCGATTCGCTGCACGTCGGGAACCGAAATCGATTTATGGGTCAACTGGACTCCCTGGACTCCGCACGCCAGTGCTACGTCGACGCGATCGTTGACTATGCACCAGCAACTGGTCTGCTCGTAGAGCTCGAGGAGCGCGAGCGTTATCGAGTACACAGTAGGCGAGTCGAGGAGCTGCGACCTCACATGAATCGCGCCCTTATCTCCCAAAACACGCATCACTCCCATCGCCTTTCTGAGGAAGCCGGGCCTGAGCATGATCTCGTCGTTGGTGACGGCGTGAATCCAGGGGAGCGCGGTCATGGGAGCTTTCGTCGCGGGAGCGGTCAAGCGCCGTATCTCTCGCCGACGGCAGTCGCGCGCCCGCGAGCGTACTCGTGGGCCGTCATTCGATGCTTGCCCGATGCCTGGACTTCGGCGATGCGGAGCGCGTCGGTGCCGCAGGCGACGATCAGCTCACCAGTTGTCTTGAGGACTTCGCCAGGCTTGCCGTGGATGCCGTCCATGACTTTGGGTCCGAACATCTTCAGGTCACCTTTGGGCGTCGTGGTAAACGCGCCCGGCGTCGGGTCCGATGCTCGAATGAGCCGAGATATCTCGAGCGCGCTCTTATTCCAGTCGATGCGCGACGACTCGCGATTCACCTTTGGGGCGAACGTCGCGCGAGAATCGTCCTGCGGCGCCTCGCGCGCCTTGCCAATCGAGATGAGTGAAAGCGATTCGATCAGGGCGAGAGCGCCCAGCTCGGCGAGACGCTCACGCAGCTCTCCGTAGGTTTCGTCCTCGAGAATGGGCGATCGCGTCTGAAAGAGTATCGGACCGGCGTCGAGAGCCTGGACGACGCGCATGATCGTGACGCCGGTCTCGGTGAAGCCCTGTCTGAGAGCTGCCTGGATCGGTGCCGCGCCTCTCAACAAAGGAAGAAGCGACGCGTGGATGTTCAGCGTGCCTTTTTCGGGGAGATCGATGATCGCCTGCGGCAGGATGTGTCCATAAGCGACGACTATGGAGATGTCGGGTTTCATCTCCTTCAGCCTCTCGACGAGGCCGGGCTCTCGCGCGTTCTTCGGCTGGAAGAGCGGCAGCTCCTCCTCGAGCGCGATCGTCTTCACCGGCGACGGAATTATCTCACGCGACCGGCCCTGTGGCTTGTCGGGCTGCGTAACGACGCCGACCACCTCGAACCCCTCGCCCACGAGCGCTCGCAGCGATGGCGCCGCGAATTCGGGCGTGCCCCAGAACAGGACCCGCACTACATCTCCGATTCGTTTTCGTGGTGGTGCTCGCCCTTTTCCTCGGCGCGCACCTTCCGGATGTAGCCAGGGTACTCGTCCTTCGACTTTTCCCACTTGGTGAGCGCCGCTTTGCGCTTCAAGGGGCTCAGGTAATCGATGAAGAGACGCCCATCGAGATGGTCGACCTCGTGCTGGATGCAGCGGCCGAGCAGCTCGGTGGCGGTGAGCTCGTACTCGTTGCCGTTCTCGTCGAGCGCGCGGACGCTCACCTCCGCCGGCCGCTCGACATCGCCGTAGATCTCGGGGATCGAGAGGCAGCCTTCTTCGTCTTTCTCGACTGTCCCTTTTTTTTCGAGAACCTCGGGATTGACGAGCGCGTACTTCTTGCCCTCGACGTCGACGACGGTGATTCGCTCCGTTCGTCCGACCTGCGGCGCGGCGAGTCCGATCCCCTCGGCTGCGTACATCGTCTCGAACATGTCAGCGATAAGCTTCCTGAGCTCGTCGGTGATCTCGGCGACCGGCTTGGTGGGTTTCCGAAGAACCGGGTCGCCAAGCACCCGGATGTCGAGGATGCTCACCCAGCGCTCGCGTTGGAGACGCTAACAGGTCTGTTGATGCGCGCGATGCGGCCCCTCTCGATCACGACACGCGTGTCCCCGGACTTGATGGTGACGCGATCCTCCATTCCGCTGGACTTATCGTCGCCGCCCCGCTCCTTGATGAAAATCACCTCTCCGACGAGACCACCCGTCGTCACGATCTCGTCTCCCTTTTTCAGGCTTCGCACAGTCTCGTCGTGCTTTTTTCTCTGCTGCGATTGCGGGCGTATCAAAATGAAGTAGAAGATCGCGAAGATGGCTCCGTACATGAAAATGGAGCCGATTATTGGATTGCTTGGCATGGCGGGAAGCGGGAAGCGGGAAGAGGGAGGCGGGAAGCGGGAAGAGGGAAGAGGGAAGAGGGAGAGCGAGAGGAATGAGTTGGGAAACAGTTCAGAGCACGAGCGAAGGCGAAGATCGATGGCGCGCTAGCCAGTCGCGGGACCACGAGTCCAGATCACCGCGGCCGACCGCCTGGCGCGCCTGCCGGGCGAGCGACAGAAGGAAATGTACATTGTGCAGGGAGAGGAGGCGCAGTCCCAGTATCTCGTCGGACACGAAAAGATGTCTGATGTACGCTCTGCTGAACCTGGCGCAGGCGGAGCAGTCGCATTCCGGATCGAGCGGCCTCGGATCCGTCCGGAACTCGGCGCGTTTAATGTTGAGACGGCCATCGCGGGTGAAAGCGGCGCCGTTTCGTCCAATGCGGGTGGGCGCGACGCAGTCGAAGAGATCGACGCCGCGCCGAATTCCCTCGATCAGGTCTTCGGGGAAGCCCACCCCCATGAGATAGCGCGGACGTGTTTTCGGGAGCGCGTCATCGACTATTTCGAGCATGTCGTACATAGCGTCCTTTGCTTCGCCGACTGATAAACCACCAATTCCGAAACCAGGCCAATCGTGCATGTCGCGGATTGCGAGCGCTGCCTCACGACGGAGAGTGGCGTGGATTCCACCCTGTACTATCGGAAAGAGCGCCTGCTCGTTCCGTGGATTGTCGAGGGGAAATTCCTCGCGCGGCGTATCCTCGTCGAGCGGCTGGCCGGTTTCCAGCCGCTCGATTTCGGCCAGGCATCGCGCGAGCCAACGTATGCTTCGCTCGCTGGCGTCGCGGGCGGAAGGTTCGTCTGATTGGCCGGGAATCACGTGATCGAACTGCATGATGACGTCCGCGCCCAGGTTACGCTCGATCTGCATCACGAGCTCCGGCGTGAAGAATCGGCGCGAACCATCGAGATGCGATTGGAACTCGACGCCTTCCTCGTTGATGGTGCGGAGCTGCGCGAGCGAGAAGACCTGGAACCCGCCAGAGTCGGTAAGAATTGGCCGGTCCCAGTGCATGAATCGGTGAAGTCCGCCCATCTCGCGCACAATCTCGTCGCCCGGACGGAGGTGGAGATGATAGGCATTCGAGAGGATCATCGACGCGCCCATCTCGACGAGGTCTTCTGGATCGAGCGCCTTGACGGTCGCGAGGGTGCCAACAGGCATGAACGCAGGCGTCTCGACTTCGCCGTGCGGAGTGACGAAAACGCCGGCTCGTGCTGCGCCGGCGTTTGCGTCGATCCTGAAAGGGAAGTTCATCCCGGAATGTTAAGCGGGTTCCGGGCTGCCTACATCATCCGTGCGTCAAACGGGGTCGACCGCCGGATGTCGGAAGACCACGTGCTGCGAGGAGATGCCGGGCGGGTCGTTCGAGAGCGTTCCGTCCAGAGTGTTGACAAGAGTGACCGTGCCGTCGAAGTGCTCGACGACCGTTGGTCCGGTTTGCGGCGTCTGCTCCGTGAGCGTGAGGTCGAGGTGAACGGCGTTTCCGTTAACGGTTCCAGTAACCGCCACGGTGCCGCACCCCAGCGCTTCGCCGCACCAGGTTCCGTCCCCCGAGATCGTCGAGCCGCTGGAAACCAGGTTCATGTCCAGAGAGCTGCCGGGCGTAAAGATGTCTTCCAGCCAGATGCCATCGATTTGTTTCGGACCCAGCGTGTCAGAGCTGCATCCCGCCGCAACCGCAACCAGCAACATCACCAACATAGCAGACCGCATGGTCACCTCCGCGAATGCGCTGTATACAATTCAATCTCCAACAGTGACGAGCGGAAGTCCACAGCGGATACTGGCCTCGCCCCTGCGGGCTCTCGATGAGGCGTAAGAGTGGTCAGCCCACCACCGCCATCGCGTCTCCGTAGGAGTACATCCTGTATCCTTGGGCGATCGCCTCAGCGTACGCCCGCATCGTGACGTCGTAACCGGCGAACGCGGCGACGAGCATGATGAGCGTCGAGCGCGGGAGATGAAAATTGGTGATTATGCGGTCGACTGCGCGGAATTCGTACGGTGGACGGATGAATATCCGCGTGTCACCGGATTTTTCACGGAACACTCCGTCATCGTCGATCGCGCTCTCCAAAGTCCGAACGCTGGTCGTGCCCACCGCCCAGATTTTTCCGCCTCGTCCTCTCGTCGCATTCAGGGTGTCGGCCGAGCTTGCGGATATGCGATACCACTCTTCGTGCATCACGTGGTCGGCGGGATGCTCGACATCCACTGGCTTGAACGTCCCGGCGCCCACGTGAAGCAGCACGTCGGCGCGATTCACTCCCTTCGCAGCGAGTCGGTCGAGTAGCTCCGCGGTGAAATGCAGCCCTGCGGTCGGCGCGGCGACGGAGCCGGTTTCTCTCGCATAGACCGTCTGGTACCGCTCTGCGTCCGCTGCCTCGTCTGATCTCGTAATGTAGGGCGGCAAGGGAACGTGGCCGTGCTTCTCGATTGCATTGTCGACGTCCATCGACGAGTCGAGCCTGACGACGCGCGTCCGACGCTCAGTCGTGGCGACGATGGTCACCTCGAAATCTTCTCCGATGCGGACGACCTTTCCCGGCTTGAGCTTTCCTCCCGGATGCACCATTGCTTCCCACTCAGCGCCCTCGAGATGCCGCAGCAAAAGAATTTCTGCCGGCGTTCCATTGTCGCGAACGCCGAGTAGTCGGGCGCGAAAGACTCGGGTGGTGTTGAGCACGAGTGCGTCACCCGCAGGAATCATCTGCTCGAGGTCGCTGAACTGCTTGTGCGCGATCTCCCCCGTCGCCCGATTTACCACCATGAGACGGCTCTCGCCGCGCCGCTCGGTAGGCTGCTGCGCAATGCGGTCGGCCGGGAGATCGAAATCGTAATGCGATGTGCGGGAGCCGTCCTTCATTGCCAGATGAAAAAAGAAGAGGTCTCGAAACTGCAACGATCGAATCCGATGAATAGTATCCAACCGCGTCGTCTACGATCACCTGGTTTTCTTATCGCTGCTTGTGTCGCTACGGCGTGCAGCGGTCCTTCCAGAGGTGAACGTTCGCTGATGAAGGCGGACGCCGACGTATTCGAGACTGTCGTGCAATCGCAGATCACCCCAGCGGCCGGCGATTCCGCGATGGCATTGAGATCTCTGCGAGTGGATTCTCGTCCTGTGGCTGACACGGGCCCTCTGGCAACGGGAACCCAGCCGCCGGCACCATTGAATATCGATTCTTCGGCCGACTCACTTTCCCCAAACTCGTTGGCCAAAGTCGCCGGGCAAAGGAAGGCTATTCTCGCCGATCTGCATGTCGAGGAAGGAGGACCGTTTCTTTATCCGGCGTGCGGGGGGACGCGAGTGCACAGACTGCGCGATTCGAGCCTGACTACCACCGGCTCGGATTGCCCTGCCGAGTGGCGGCGGTACGTCACGGTCGGCTTGCCGGTGAGGGGAGCTGCCGCGGTGCTGAGCAAGCTTCGAGACCGGGAAGAGGCGCCGCCGGATTCCAGTGCCGAGCTCTGGACGGTGCTCGTGACCGAGAACACGATCGGGCCAAGCGGGCAGACGTGGCGGCAGTACGCGTGTCTGCTGCGCAGGGATCCGGAGACCGATCGCCTTGCGTTAGTGGAGAGATTTTTGGTTTCGTATGCGGAGTAAGCGATGACGGGGCGAGATAGGTAGGTCAAAAGCTCTAAGCCAAGCTGCTGCAAAGCTTGTAGCTGCCCGCTTCGGTTTTGTGATTGGTGGTCGAAGCGACCGGAGCTCGACGCCGAAATTAGCTGGATAGCTTTTCTCGGCATACAGCTCCCCTCGGTTCACTTGCCTATCGAATACATAAGCGGGCAGCCGCAAGCTTTGCAGCAGCTTGGCTAGGAGCCAAAAAACTTATTAACTGCTAGTCTCGTTTTCTGGCTTCCGTTCTCGGCCTAAGCTTCTCATCGAGCTCGCGACCCAGGCGCACTACCAGCGGGGGAAGCGCTGCGACGTCCGCCAGCGTCGTCCGAAAGTTCACGATGCACGCGCGGA
Source organism: Gemmatimonadaceae bacterium (assembly GCA_050733435.1). Taxonomy (GTDB): domain Bacteria; phylum Gemmatimonadota; class Gemmatimonadetes; order Gemmatimonadales; family Gemmatimonadaceae; genus UBA4720. The sequence goes on from JBOHTB010000050.1 coordinate 12,289, forward strand.
TCATGTAATTGTCGCCGACGTGCGCATTCGAAACGAAAGCTTCGCCGCCCAATCGTATCGCCGTCACGAGCCGCTCGTTGAGCGCATTGATGTAGTCGGCGACGGCGGGCTCGCTCGCGCGTGGGCGCAAGTCGGCGGGAATGAATCTGAAGGTGCAGATGCTGAGACCGATCGTTCCCTGCTCGAGGAGATCTTCTTTGCCGACGAATTCGTTCAGTCGATTGGCGAGCGCGATGTCGTCCGCGATCATGCGTCTGTACCCTGCCGCTCCGCACTGCTGAAATCCCAGCCAGATCTTTAGCGCTCTAAAGCCGCGGGTGTTCTGCGGGCCGTGGTCGTAGAAGTTCTTCACTTCCTGCCCTTCGTTGTCGTCGAACTGGTAGTACGGCGTGTGAAATCCGAAAGCGTCGTTCAGCGCGTTCGGATTCTTCACGAGGACGCAGCCCGCTTCGATGGAGTTGTACAGCCATTTGTGCGGATCCATCGCGATGGAATCGCCGAGCCTGAGACCCTTGAGATCGGCGGTGGCATCGTCGAGCGCGACGGCCGGCGCACCGTAAGCACCGTCGACGTGGAACCAGAGATCGAACTCCTTACAGATCTTCGCGATCTCCGGCAGCGGATCGATCGCGCCGGTTCCAACGGAGCCCGCAGTGCCAATAGCGAGAAATGGGTGAAGGCCCGCCCCGCGATCGGCGACGATCTGCTTTCGCAATGCGTCGGTGCGCATCCGAAGCTGCTCGTCGACGGGAATCCAGCGAATCGAGTCGGTCCCCATCCCACAAATGTCCGTCGCTTTCTTCACCCAGCCGTGTGTCTCGGCGGAAGTGTAAACGGTCATCTTGCGACTGGATTCGTCGGTGAAGCCCTTCGCGCGAATGTCCCACGGCGCCTTTGCTTTTCGCGCGGCGATGAACGGGACGATGTTGGCCATATTGCCGCCGCTCACGAGAATGCCGTCCCACTTGCCGGGTAGTCCCATGAATTCCGCGAGCCAGCGGATGCATTCGTTCTCGATCTCGGTTGCGACGGGTGACAGCGCCCAGGCGCCGCAGTTTGCATTCACCGCCGCGGCAAGCATGTCTGCGAGCGCGCTTATCGGCGCGGCCGAGGACGTGATGTAGCCGAAGAATCGCGGGCTGCCATTGTGGGTCGACTGCTCAAAGAAAGTCTTGCTGAATTTTTCGATGACTGGCCCGATGTCAGTACCTGTCTCGGGGAGCTCTCTCTTCCCGATGACTTTGCGCATTGCATCGGGCAGAAGAGGAGCGCCCGTGCGAGCGTCGGGGAGGCGAGCAAGAAAATCGGCGACGGAATCGACGAGTGTGTGTCCGAGGGAGCGGAACTCGTCCGGGGCGAGATCGGCCGGCGCAACTCGCGCCGCACGCCGAGAACCAGTGCTGCCGACTTTATTTTGTGGCTTAGTCTTTTGAGCTGACTTTGGTTTAGTTTTTTTGCGGGCTGACGCGGTTCTTGATTTCGGCAAGGCTCTCGCTCACTGAGGTTGGGAGAAACATATCGTCAGAAATCGACGCGATTTCTTCGGCCTCGCGCCACGCGGCCTCGAGGAGCTCCAGCTCACCCTCCATCGCGCGCCGTTCTGATTCTTCGTGTGATGCCATCTCGAGCGCCAGTCGGATTTCGGCGGGAACACGCATCATCAGTCCGCCTTCTCCGGGTTCGGGCGACGACGGCAGCAGGAAATTGCGGTCTTTCCAGCTCCGTTTGCTCGCCGCCTGCCTAGCCGCGCGATCGAACACCGCCGATGGGTTTGGATACTCGGTCATGACTGAAATCGCCTTCTCGAGCTGACCCTTCGACGCGCCGCGCCTGTTCAATCGCGGAAGCAAACCGGCGGCAAGATGAACAGCTTCCTCGCCGTAGACCTCGCTCTCGTCGGAGTCGGGCGAGTACCTCCACCAGGGCACTTCAGACCGGTCATAAGCGCGGTGTTTGAAACGCAGTCCCCATTCCCTGTGACGCGTGGGCGCCAGAATTACGGTTCTGTGAACGTCGGTGCCTCTGACATAGGCGACGTTTCCGTCGCTACCGGCCACTCGCGCGACTATGACCCGCCTGAGGTACATGGCGTATCCGAAGCTCCACATGTTCGGCACCATGGCTCCTGCTCCACCAAGAGACGCCGCGAAAGTCGCTCCAAGGAACGGGTACGTCCCGATCACGGCGACTCCAACGCCCACTTTGATCATGTTGTTACGGCGACGGCGTCCGAACTGGTCTCCATACCGCCACGCTGCGAACTCAGGCCGGAGCGGTTTGCCAATTCGCACCAACTCCAATCCTTCGAGCAGACGCGCCATCCCGATTTCGTCCGTTGACACGCGCAGCTTGGTCGCGCGGAACGAGCGCTCACATTCCTCGATCGCCTCCCACCGTTCTTCAAGCGGTGTAAGATTCCACCGCTCGCACTTCCGGCAGACTACCCAAAGTCGTCCCTTCGCCGCGTCGAACGCGAGCCGCCGCCCAATCGGGAAATGCTCGATTTCCTCATTGGCGCCGAGGTCAGTGTGGCAGAACAGGCATGTGGAATACACGCCGATAATCTACGCTCGGCGCCGAGTCCTAAAACGCGCGTAGCGCGATAGGAGATTTTTGCTCTCGCTTAGCGATGGAACGCCCGATTCTTGAGCTCGACGAGGCTCCTACTAACAGTCGTTGGAAGAAACATGTCGTCAGAGATGGCGGCGATTTCTTCCGCTTCGCGCCAGGCGTCAGCCAGTACGCTCAACTCGCCCTCGAGAGCTCGGCGCTCCGAATCTTCGTGCGATGCCATCTCGAGGCTCAGTAGCACCTCGGTAGGCACGAGTGTGAGCATCGCTCCCTTCCCGTATTCAACCCATGCACGTCGTGCGATTCGCGCTGTGCGATCGAATGCAATTGCCGGGTCCGGATTTTTCGAGACGAGCGCAACCGCCTCTTCCAGCTGTCTGCGCGAAGCTCCAGCCTGGTTCAATCGCGGCAGAAGCTGGCCGGCAACTTTAATCGCGGCGTCGCCGTGAATGTCGGTCTGGGCATCGTTTCCCGCATACTGCCACCACCGCTCTGAAGGGTCTGGGTTTCCGCGATGAGTAATGCGAAGTCCCCACGGCCGATCGCGGCGCGGAGGAAGCAATACCGTTTCATCGACTTCACTGCCTCGGACCGGTAAGACCTTGCCGTCTTCCGTGCGTACGCGCGCGATCACACGGACGTTCTCGTACATCTGGAATGCCAACCGGAGTCCGTCGGCGAGATAGTATCCCCCGCCCGCGAGGGAGAGCCCCAGGGCCGGACCGATTAGAGGACTAGCTATGAGGGCGCCCATGACCGCAGTGCCCTTGAAGATCTTGTTGCGCCGCCTTCGTCCGAACTGATCTCCGTAGCGCCACGCTGCGAACTCTGGGCGGAGAGGCTTCCCGATTCGTACGAGCTCGAGTCCTTCCTTGAGACGCCCCATCCCGATTTCGTCGGTGGATACACGAAGCTTGGTTGCGCGGAAAGATCGCTCACACTCTTCGATCGCCTCCCACCGTTCCTCGACTGGTGTAAGATTCCACCGCTCGCATTTCCTACAGACCACCCAGAGCCGCCCTTTCGCCGAGTCGAACGCGAGCCTTCGCCCAATCGGGAAATGCTCTACTTCCTCATTGGCGCCCAAGTTGGTGTGGCAGAACAAACATGTGGAATACACGTCGATAATCTACGCTCGGCACCGGCGCGCAAACGCGCGAGAGCTCTAGCCAATGGGAAACGCGAAATCCGATCGCAAACGTGAAGGCCCTTTTTGTGCAAAGACTCCGACCAAATGAAATCGAAATACGACGTTAGACGCCTCGCGATTGCGTGGAGCTGCCTCGTCATCGCGAGCGCCGCTTGCGCCTCGCGTCCGCAGCCCAATGAATCCCCGGCACCCGCGCCGGGCACGCCACTCGCCGACGTCGACATGACGCTGGTGAGGGCGGATTCGGAGGTGTTCGCGGCGGTGGTCCAGGCGCAGCAGTCGGCGTCGAGCGACGATGACGAGTACCCGCGTCACCTGGAATCGATGCGCGTCGACCCGCGTCCTTACGGTAGTCAAACCGGATATCCTGAAAACTTTGCGGGAGTGCAGGGGATCGACCCTACCCTCACCTTCGGACGCGCGGGGGAGTCCGAGATCGCCGACGTCGTCGATCATCGGAGAGCGATACTCGACGCGAATGGAGTGCCCGAGGGAAACTCGCTGAACTATCGGCAGTGCGCCGGTGCTGGCGTTCCCGTTCCACCGCCGCCGCGACGCCGGACGAAGACGCGCGCGAAGGCTGTCGGTGTACACGCAGGTTGTCCATCGTCACCGGAGTATTACATCACGGTCGGACTACCTGTTCGGGGACAACCGCCGGGGCTGAAAAACGCACGGAATCTGAAGGGTGATCGCGTATCGGTCAGGGGTGATGTCTGGAGCGTGCTGGTAGACGAACATTCGGCGGGACCGAGCGGATGGACCTGGTCGCAATACGCATGGCTGTTCAAGCGCAATCGGTCGGGGCAGCTCGAGCTCGCAGACACGATTCTGATAGGGGTAGTCGACTAGGCGCATGCGGAATCTCGCGGCGAGACTCAGCTTCGTCGTCGCTGGCCTGTCGGGGGTAGCGTGTCGGACGCTTCCGACTACCGGTTTCTCGACGGAAGATCTTGGTCTGATAAGAGCTGATTCAGAGGTCTTCGAGGCGGTCGTCGTTCCTCACCCGGCCCTGGAAACGAAACCGTTCCTATTCACTCCGATTTCGGCGCGATTCGATGCGCGGCCTTATGGTCGTCAAACCAGCTTTCCCATCGCAGCCGGAGGGTCGATCGGAGGCTCACCGTCGTTATTCGTGGCGCCGGACTCCTCGACGATTGCTCGAATGATCAGCGTGAGGAGAGAGGTGCTTAAAAGGAACGGCCTCACTGAGGGAGGTCCGCTGTCGTTTCAGCAATGTGCTGGCACTCTAATGCCGTATCCGGTTCCGGGTTCAGCGCCCACGCGCAGTGTTTATCCCAGAGCGGGCTGCCCAAAGAAACCAGTGCGCTATATCTCGGTGGGGATTCCTGTCCGTGGGGAGCCGGAGGAGCTTAGGCAGATGCGACGAAGCGATCAGAAGCCGGTCGACCCATCACAGGTGGCGTGGTCGGTGCTTGTCGAGGACGCAACCGCTGGAAGCGCCGGCCAAAATTGGCACAGACTTGTCTGGCTGCTGACTCGCAACCCATCGACTCACCGATTGGAAGTCGCTCAGACGATTCTCATTGCATGGGCAGAATAAGCCTGTAATGCCAGTGCAATCTTCGGCGGCACTGTCATTGCCTTTCCCCACGGTGTCACACTCACCCGACGCCATGCACAAACACCGTACATCGCGCGCGCTCCTGACGGTTCTTCTTGCCGCTGCGCCGCTCTCCATCGCAACAGCTCAGACCGTCGCGCCCACGCCCGACAGCTCGCGCGGCGCGCCGCTCTTCAACGGTCGCGACATCATAAGAGCAGTGGGGTTTGCAGGTCTCACCGTCGCGATGTTCCCCGTCGATCGCTCGATCGCAAAGCGCCTCACCAACGAGCGCTCGAAGGCCAACCGCTTTCTTAACGGCGCGTCGAAGGGCGTCGAGATCATCGCCGATCCCGGCTCGATCATCATCGGCACGTCACTCTATGTGATCGGCCGCGTCACCGATCATCCGGGCATCGAAGACCTCGGCTGGCACGGGACCGAGGCCGTTTTGTTCGGCAGCGGAATAACCTGGATTGCGAAAGGACTCACGGGGCGTGCGCGGCCCTTCGCGACGGCCGACACGACCGCGCACGATTTCAAGTTCGGTGGTGGATTCGGCAACGCCGACCGGCAGTCGTTTCCATCCGGACACACTACCGCGGCATTCGCTGCCGCCGCCGCCGTGACCAGCGAAGCTGAGCGCGGTTGGCCGGGACATTTCTGGCTCGTCGCGCCGGTGATGTATGGAGGCGCGTCACTCGTCGGACTCTCGCGGATGTACCACGACAAGCACTGGGCGAGCGATGTCGTGCTCGGCGCTGCGGTCGGAACTTTCAGCGGATTGAAGATCGTCCGCTACGCGCACGCGCACCCGAAAAACTTCCTTGATCGGGCGATTTTGCGCAGTCAGGTTTTTCCACTCCCCGACGGAGGGAAGGGGTTGGGGTTTTCGTTGCCGCTAAACTGAATCCAGGACGCTCGCTGCTAGACTGAATCCTGAGGCGCTCCGCGACAATACATTCCGTTGTTACTGTCGCGTGAACGTTATCTGCGAATCGGCGGCGTCGGGGGGCACGAGATAGACCAGTGTCCCTCTGAGCGTATTGCGGTTCACGAACGTGCCATCGAAAAACGAAATCGTCACTGTCTGGGGTGAGGCGTCGCTGGTACTAGCGATATCCAGGTGCACGCCAGTTCCATCGGACGCTCCCGTGATAACGCTCGACGCGCACGTGCCGGCCTCCCCACACCCATGTGCGATGCCGGAGACGTCGGAGCCAGCTACCGTCAATTGCATTACAAAAGAGTTCCCAGGGATGGTGAAGCTCTCCGACCACGTTCCCGCGATGCTCTGCGGGCCAAGCGAGTCGGAACATCCGCCTGCGACAATCGTGACGGCGACAGCAAGAGCTGACAACAGAGGACGCATGCACAACTCCTTTTAGTTCTTGCGAGAGGAACTGCTCTCGATCGCCACGATGAGCGACTTGCTGTGCTGTTTAGACTGGGCGTATAAACGCCGGATCGCAAGACTGCGCTTCCCGTTTCCCGCTTCCCTCTTCCCGCTTCCCGCTTCCCCCTTATCGAAAGCGTTCCCGATATTGCCCCGGCGAAGCGCCGAGTAATCGTTGGAAAGAGCTCCGCAGCGAGCCCACGCTCTTAAAGCCACACTCGGCAGCAATCGCCTTCAGACTATGCCGGCTCTCCTCCAAACGGCGACGTGCGACTTCGACGCGCAATCTCTCGACGAAGAGAGCCGGCGTGCTCTTCATCTCCTTCGTAAACACGCGCGCGAAATTGCGAGGGCTCATCGACATGTGCTCGGCGAGCGCGCCGACACTCAAGTCTTCGGTCAGGTTGTCGAGGACCCACGGAACCAGATCCTGAAAGGGATTTCGGTCGGTGGCCTGCATCGAGAGTGCCGCGCTGAACTGCGCCTGACCGCCCGGCCGACGGAGGTAGAGGACAAAATCGCGCGCGACCTCGAGCGCGAGTCTCGAGCCGTGGTCTTCCTCGACCAGTGCCAGGCTCAGATCCATCCCCGCCGTGACGCCCGCCGATGTATAGACGTTTCCATCGCGAACGAAGATCGGATCGGGATTCACATCGATGTCCGGATATCGGGTCGCGAGCATCTCGCAGTATTTCCAGTGCGTCGTCGCCTTCTTCCCGTCCAGCAATCCCGCCTCGGCGAGTAGCAATGCTCCGGTGCAGACCGAGCCGACGCGTCTCGCCTGGCGCGCCATGTCTTTCAGCCACTCTACGGCGTCGGAGCCAATCTTCCCGCACTCGATGTCGTTTCCGCCGGCGACGAGCAGTGTATCGACCTTCCCCTTACAGCGGCGGTACGTGCGATGCGCCATCAGGCCCAGGCCGCAGTTAGTCAGTATCGGCCGGCCGCGCGCGGTGCTGACGACTTCCACCTCATAGATCGGCGCGCGCGACCCGTTCTTTCTCGCGTACAGCTCCGCCGCGCGGGTGAAAATCTGGAAAGGCCCCACCAAATCGAGAATCTGCGTTCCCGGCGCGCCCACGATTACAACGCGACGTGTCGCCATCAGAGCCTGATTCCGCTCACGCAGGCTTTGGCTTGAGTTCCCACAGCACGTTGACGATCACCCACCGCCCATTCCACTTCGCGAGCTGAAGGTAATCGACCCAGTCCGAGGCAATGATCCTGGCGACGGCCGCGTTGCCGAAGATGTCGAGGATGGTGAGATCTTTTTGCTGTCGTTCGGCCGGCGTCCTGGAGCCGCCTCCCGCGCGCGTGCGGAGAACCATCGTCATCGCGCCGATAGACTCGAGTTGACTGCGGCCGCCCATATTCGGATTCGGCGTGACGATGCGCTTCACCAGCTCGGGATGCACCGCGCGCTCCACCCGCGCCGCATCGCCCGCGTACCATCCCTCGATGTAATCCATCGCGGCTGCTTTGATACCAGCCGTGTCGGTTGCTGCCTGTGCGGCGGTTTGCTTCGCGCCGAGCAGTAACAAACCAGCAAAGGCCAAGGCGCAACGCGTGACTCGATTCATGTCTTCGACCTCGCCCGGCGCGCGTCGATCGACCACGTTCCAGCCCCATAGACAGCAATCATGAGAAGTCCTCCCATCATACCAAGATTCTTGAAGAATTGGCCCACGTTCATGCCGGCGACATTGCCGGTCTCTGCCCAGAACGCGTGCAGGCGCACGCTGACGATACCGAGGTAAACGAACATGACCGCCGCCGCAGCTCGGGCGCGGAAGCCGGTGATCAACATGAGAGATCCGATCAGTTCGATCGCCAGCGCGGCTGCAAGAAGTGGCGTAATGAAAGTCATTCCTTTTGCGGCCATGTATGCCGCCTGACCCGACCAACCGAAAATCTTTCCGTTCAACGCCACCACGAATTCCGAAATCAGCAGCACTCGCGCGAGGAACGGCAGCAGGCCGTATCGAATCGAAGGAGACATCGACATACTAAACGTGCGCGCTGCGGTCGGTGCGACCAACGCTCAGCGTAACCCGAAACTGATCAGGCATCGATCGATCACGCTCGACCACGCCGATTCCTTTCCACGGGTGCCCCTGTTCATCGGCGAAGGTCCACACAAGCTGCATGGGGCCGGTCGTTGAATTTCCGCTCCCCCCGTCCCGCCTCCCGCTTCCCACGTCCCTCTTCCCGCTTCCCTTTTCCCTTTTCCCGCTTCCCGCGTCCCGCTTCCCGCTCGCAAAACTTACGGGCCGTGGATGCGCGGGCGGTCCCCCTTCCATCGATTGCACGTCCCGCGCTGCCGTCGCAGCGATGCGCTTCCGCAGAATGTCAATAATCTCGCTGTCGGTGCGCGGCTCCGATACGAGGAGCTTCGCTTGCCAACGATCGGTCGTGCCTTCGGTCGAGATCAGTTTCGTCGTCGCTCCCTGAATCCTCCCTTTGCCGAAGACGAGGCCGTCAGGAAGAAATCTGTCGGCCAGAGTTGAGCGCACGAATTGAGTGGCGGGATTCCAGGCGTACTCCATCTCGAGCGCCGATGACTGAGCAGCGCCGACTCCGAGCACGCGCGAGATGAGATGGAGCGCGCCATCAATTCCGGAGGTGAGCCCTTGAGTCGTCAGGATCTTGCCGTTGTCGACGAATCGCTGGTCGTGCACGACCTTCACGTTGGGGAAGTCGAGCAGGTCATCGACCATTCCGTAGGTGGCCGTCGCCGTCTGTCCCGACAGCAATCCCGCTTTGCCGAGTATGAAGGCGCCGGTGCACACCGACATCACGTGGTTGACGGCGTTCGACTTGGATTGAAGCCACGCAATCAGGCTCGGATTCTCCATTGCCAGGTTGTACGCTCCGCCGGGAACGAGCAGAATGTCCGCGTGCGGCGCGTTGTCGAAGGTGAAATCGGGAACCACTTTCTGATTGAACACCAAAGTCAGCGGGTCCGTCTTCTCCGCGACCGTGTGAACCAGAAAGCCCGAGGTCCCGAACGCCTCCCATGGTCCGGCGATGTCGATGATCTCGACGCCCTCGTAGAGAAGCATCGCGACCGTTGGAACTCCAGCTCCGCCGGAAGGAATGAGCGTCATTCCGCACACCGGACAAGATCCGGGCTTATCGAACGTCAGCTTGTCGCAAGGCTGTCCGCAGGGTGGACAGACGTAAGAGCCGGGCGCAGCTCCGGGCGTCGTGAAGCTGACGCGGGGCTTGGGTTGCTGCGCCGCGGCCATCACGACTGGAGGACGCAAAAGGGCAGAAGCTGGAATTAGCGCCGCCATCGAGGCGACGAATGATCGACGATTTACAGGAGCGCACATATAACCTCCGCAACGAGCGGATTGAGCTACGTGCAAAGCTGCGAGCGCGGGCAGGGAATAGACAATGACAACCATCGTCGTGATTCTGCCATTTGAGGAAATCCGCGGCATGGCGCAACGCCGGGTGTCATGGCCTGTAATTCGCGAATCGAATGTGAGGACACGACGATGACTCACTCACGAATCTGGTCGATGCCAGCGGTTGCTACGGTAATGTTGCTCACGCTGGCGAGCTGCAAAAAAGACAGCGCTCCTCCATCAAGGAACCAGTTCACGTCGCTCCTCTTCGACGCCATGTCACCGGCCGCGCGCGAGGCCTTGGCGACGCCCGTCAGTTATCGTCTCACCGAATCAAATTATGCCCAATGGGAGCAGGCGGAGCGGTTTCTCGATGCGCTTCCCCGCTCGGCCTTCGCCAGCGCGTCCGGTGCACAGGGGAGTGTCATCGATCGCGCGGTCGAGATGCTCGAGGCGAGCCCTCGTGCCAGAACCGCGATCGAGCGAACGGGACTTTCGGTGCGAGACTTCGTCGTGGAGACGATCGCATTGGCCCAGGCAGCGGAAGCGCAAACAGGAAACCCGCCCGCTGGCGTCACGGTCCCGCCTGAGAACGTTCAATTCGTCCAGCGATACCAGTCGCAGATCCTGCAGCCTCGCACTGTGGCACGAGCGATCGGAGACCGGGTGGACACCTCTGATGAAACTGACGCGCGCAGTGCTGGCGTGCAGTCACCCACTAACACCGCGCCAGAGGTCGAGCAGGCAGCAGGAGTCCCAACGCTCGACTCGGCGATCGTCCGCAAGGGCGGGCGAGGAAGTGACTCGGTCACGCGTGAGGGAGAACCGCGCGAACAACCGAAGCCCCCGGTGGACACGGCACGCGACACCATCCCGTCATAGGAAGTCCTACTTCCGTTTTATCTCGGCCAGCTGCTTCGAGATCTCTTCCGGCAGGAACATGTCGTCGGCGATGGAGGCGATCTCTTCCGCTTCGCGCCACGCGTCTTCGAGGAGATGGAGCTCACCTTCGAGCGCGCGTCGCTCTGCATCTTCGTGCGAGATCATCTCCAGCGCGAGCCTCATTTCCTCAGGCATTTTGGCGAGCTTCGCCCGCTTGCCGAGGTCATTCCAGTTCCGCTGCCTTGCGGCAAGGTGTGCGGCATCCGAGAACGTGTGACTTGGATTGGTGCTCCGGGCCGCGAATTCAACGGCCCTCTGCACTACGCGTGTTGACGCGCCTTTGTGATTGAGTCGCGGGAGCAGCTGCGCGGCGGCTTGTACGGCGTCGTCGCCGCGGATATCGACCCTTCCGATGTCGGGGGCGTATTGCCACCACGGCACGTTGGGATCTGGCGACGCGCGATGCTGGATCCTGAGACCCCAGGGCTCGTGACCGATCGGGGGCAGCAGCTGCGTCTCGTCGGCGTCCTGTCGTCTGACGGTCAGGAGATTTCCGCCCGGTGTATGAACGCGAGCAACGATTCTGGTTCGGCGATAATGACCTTGCGCAAGACTGGCGGCGTTAAAAAGCATCCATCCTCCCCCACCCGCTGTGAGTCCCAACGCCGGACCGATCCAGGGAACCGTCGCCGCAACTGCAACCACTGCGGTCGTCTGGATGATGGTTCGGCGCCGGCGCGCCCCGAACTGATCACCGTATCGCCACGCCGCGAACTCAGGCCGTAGGGGTTTGCCAATGCGCACCAATTCGAGACCTTCGCTCAGTCGAGCGAGTCCAATCTGATCAGTGGACGTTCGCAGTTTCGTAGCGCGGAACGATCGCTCGCACTCCTCGATCGCTTCCCAGCGTTCTTCGAGGGGAGTGAGATTCCAACGCTCGCATTTACGGCAAACAACCCAGAGCCTTCCTTTAGTCGCGTCGAATGCCAGTCGGCGGCCGACCGGGAATTTCTCGATCGACTCGTTCGCGCCGAGGCTCGTGTTGCAGAAGATGCAGGTCGAGTACATGCGATGCTATCGAGCACTGATGCTCGCCAGTTCTGCGGTTAGTGCGGTGTGATGTGCTCCGATTTTCTCTCGCGGCCGGTCAGCGCTGCCAGGCGATCGCGCTCGGCCCGCTCCGATAGCAGCCGGGCGACGAAGCGCTGCCCCTCCGAGAGGCGCTCCACTTCCACCGACAGCACGTCCATCGCCTGCATTATCTGCTGAAATTGCGGTGCGCGGGCAACTTCGCTGGCTAGGTCCTTCAAGACCAGGCGGGCGGCCCTTCGGCTGGCGAGATGACTGCCGATCCAGGCGCCGACAAATCCAGCAACCATGGCGACGGCTCCCGCGACGCTGAAGAGCAGTATGTAGTGCTCTCGGAGGGTACCGAAGAAAACCTGTGGAAGATTCATCGTTGCCTCGACTCGAAGGATAACTGTTCCTACGGCTCCGATCTAAAAAAGAGTCGGTTGCTGACTTCCCGCGTTCGTACTCGGCGGGTTGAAGCCGAAGTGCCGATACGCCTGCGCAGTTGCGACGCGTCCGCGCGGAGTGCGCTGGAGGAATCCGTTCTGGACAAGGAACGGCTCGTACACTTCCTCGAGAGTGCCTGCGTCTTCGCCAACTGCCGCGGCGATCGTGCTGACACCGACCGGTCCCCCTTCGAACTTTTCAATTATGGTTTTGAGGATGCGCGAGTCCATGTCGTCGAGCCCGAACTGATCGACCTCGAGCAGCTGCAGCGCATCGGCGGCGACCTTGCGATCGATCTTTCCTCCGGCGCGCACCTGCGCGAAATCGCGGATCCGTCGCAGCAGACGATTGGCGACGCGCGGAGTGCCGCGCGATCTCTTGGCGATTTCCTTTCCGCCGGCGTCGTCGATTTCGACCTGCATCACTTCGGCGGTGCGGTGGACGATCTGCTCGAGATCGGCGGCGGGATAAAAGTTGAGCCGCATCTCGATGCCGAAGCGCGCGCGCATCGGCGGCGTGAGCATGCCGAGCCGCGTCGTCGCGCCGATGAGGGTGAACTTCTCGATCCCCATGGTGATCGTCTGCGCCTTGGGTCCTTCGGAGAGGCGGATATCGATCTTGTAGTCCTCCATCGCGGGATAGAGGAATTCTTCGATGATCGGTTTGAGGCGATGGATCTCGTCAATGAAGAGGATGTCGCCTTCTCTGAGATTCGTGAGAGTGCCGACGAGATCGCCCGGCTTCTCGAGCGCAGGACCCGACGTGGATCTGACATTGACGCCGAGCTCGCGCGCGATCAGCTCGGCGAGTGTGGTTTTGCCGAGTCCCGGCGGGCCGAAGAAGAGAGTGTGGTCGAGCGGCTCTCTGCGCTCCAATGCCGCATCTATATAGATGCGCAGCGATTCCTTGACCCGGTCCTGGCCGATGAACTCGGACAGACGTTGCGGGCGCAACGAGAGCTCGACTACACTTTCGTCGGGAATGATTTCCGGGGTGGTGATTTCAGCTCGGGACATGACCAGAAAATTCGATGGGTCTGAGAATCGCGGCCAATGAAATCTGCAGGCGCGATCGCCGGATATCTACCGAAAGCGCGAGAGACGCACAACAAAACGGGGACGTCTGAATGAGGCCCCCATTTTCCTCCGTGACTAGACGGAGCTTCGCGTCAGCGAAGCGCCGTCAATCCGAGAATGCTCGACAACAAAGATGAAAGGATTGAAGGCTGGCCATTTTGATACGATCCGTACTGCGAGCGGCTGTAGTATCCATCATAGTATCCGCGCTGGAAACCCTGCCGGAAGTAGTAATTGTATTCGCCCTGATCGACGTAGTATCCCGAATATCCATAATTGGCATCGCGGTACGCGGCGTTGTTCTGGTAGTTCGCCGCCCAGCCATCCTGCCGATCCGCCTGCCCAAAGCGGACTCCTTCCTGATAGCCATAGTTCACTGCCTGCTGCAGGACGTTGGCACCGTACTGATTTGTCTCGCGATAACCGCCGTTATAGCGGTAGCGATACGAGGGCGCTGTGCGAATGTACGGATCGTTCGCATAGTTGCGCGCAGCCTGTAGCTGCAGCTGCTGCTGGCGAAGCTGGGCCAGATACTGCTGCTCGGCGCGGTATTGATTCATGCGCCTCTGCCGCTCGAGCAACGCGGCTTGCTGCTGACTGAAGCTCACCTGCTGTGCGAGGCGCTGCCTGTACTGCGAAGCGCGCTGCTGTTCCGCCAGAGTTCGCTGGCGCTGCTCGCTCGCCGGGAGAATAACCTGGCGTGGGGGCGCCCTGGACGGTGCGATTGTACGCGGCGGTGCGGGAGTCCTCACAACGCGGTTCGGAGCAGTTTGCGGAACGCGCTGCTGCTGAACGCGGTGCTCCTGAACGCGCTGCTGCTGCACCGGAGCCGTTCGAATGACTGGGCGAGGAGATGCTGCCGCTCGCGGCGGTGGGGTCTCGACGCGCTGTTGCCGAACTGCAGGCTGCGCGTGAGCCGGTGGAGGGTTCGGTTTCTGGTGATCAGAACGAGCCTTCTCGGACTTGGGAGGCGGTGCCTGTTTTTCGGCGGGCGGAGATTCCTTCTTTTTCCCGTGATCATCCTGAGCGTGTGCTGCTACGCTGGCACTGACCAATAGCGCTAGTGCGAAGCTGAAAGTTCGGGCGCTTGTCATACGTTGTGCCTCCAATGGGAGAACAATCCTGCGGCGCGTGCGCTAGGACCAAATGGCCACGTTTGCCGTTTCGCTCAGTAAGAGCGCGTTGGAAGGCGGCAACTCCTATGCCCCTTACCCTGCCGCCACCTGACCGCATCCGCAAATGGGCGGACCAGGCAAGTGCGAGCACGCGCTACTCAGTTACTGTACTCCCTAAAATCCAAGATGATCCCAATTCTCGATTGTGTTCAACGCTAGCGCAAAACTCCCCTGAGACTCCCACCTCCACATAGGCCTGATCGCAAACAGCACCACATTTCCAGCGCCGACCGGCGCGTCCACAACTGCAGCCTTCCCCGCGAGCTCATCTCCCCCCACCATCAGTCCGGATACGAGCAGTGAATCCGCCTTCTCATGAAACCGAAGAATCGTCCGCGCCCGCATCCGCTCCTGCTGCTCGGCGAACGCCGGGTCTCTTAGCTCGCGGACCAGCGTGTCCCGAGGCGCAACGTTGAACACCGGCGCCTGGCTGAAATAGATCGGGAAGCTCGAGCTCTCGTACCCGTACAGGATCGGACTCGCGCTCGCACCCGGCGCCGGCTGAACACGAATTACGGAACCCCGCGCATTTAACTTCGGCGTCGTAAGCTGCGTCACCGTCGGATTGAAGCCGAGCGTGATCGGCAGAAGACTCGAGTTGCCGGAGGTGATGAGCAATCCACCCCCTTCGACGAAATGACGCAAGGCAGCGGCGCCATCGAGTCCCATTCCCGGACGGATGTCGTCAGTCTGATCCCACAGATCGAGATTCGGCGTCAGCGCTGATTTCTTCCAAGGAATCGGCGGACCAACCATTGGCCGGCCATTTATCAACGACGTCATGCTCGCGCTCACGTGCGGAAATACAATCACGTCGAACGCGTCGAGCTTGCCAGGCACGCGCAGCGATTGGTCGCTGATATAGGTGTATGGCACGCCCATCTGGTCGAACGCGTAGCGCACCCATCCCTCGTTCTGCGTCTCGAGCCACGAATGCATCAGCGCGATGCGCGGCAGCTTGATCGCGTGCTGCCTGGCGCTCACGTTGCCACCCGCAGCGGCGCCGGGGAGGCCGAGCGACTTCACCACGTTCCGCGTCGCGTCGGTGGGATTCGCGATGATGAACGTCCCAGCCGGATACTTCGCTCCGCCAACCGTGAACGCCTCCTCGGCAATGCTCACCGACGCCGGCGCGATTTTCCATGGCAGAACGGCCGAGCGCCAGTCGCCGAGGTGACGAACGAGCAGCGGACCGGACCCGCTGGCGACGGTGCCTTCGACGTGCGCATCGCCGTCGAGCAGACGCATTGGCTTCGTCAGAATCGTCGAGTCCGCGATCTTGAGCGTCTGCACGTGACGCAGCTCATCGAGCGTCCAACCCGTGTCATCGTACGGCGGCGGGTCGTCGGCCTTGAAATGCTGGATCGCCAGGAGCGTGCGCGGAGTTGCCGCGTACGGTTGATCAAGTCGCACGATCCAGTCGCCGGCGTGGACCGTTACCATCGAGTCAGCGGCTGGCTTCTTCGCCGCCGTCGTATCTGTCGAATCTCCAGGTCCGCGCTTCCCGCTTCCCGCGTCCCGCTTCCCGCCCGCCGCGCCCTTCAAGGCGAAGTCCGACGTCGCCACCTGCACCTCAGCGCCCTGCGCGCGGAACAGATTCACCAGGTCCGCCGCCTCCGCAGCGTGACGCTGATTCCGCGGAATCACGAACGCGTACGGAGCGCTCCTTCGGCCACGGTCGATCATGCGCTCGCTCTTCGCGGCGAAATTCTCGAGGAATGTCTCGCGATGATCGGCGGTGTACTTGAGCGCGATGAGTGCAGCCGACTCCTGATAATTGATATTCGACCGAATGCACCACTTGACGCCGTTCACGGGCGGATTCGGCCTATCCCAGCGACGTGACGTGTCGGCGGCAGGAAGTCTCACCGTCGTGCAGCCCGCGCCGCTCGACGTGAACGTCTCGTAAAAACGACCGATCGAGTTGTGCAGATTCGCCACCGAGAGCAGCGTGTAGTTCGGCGCCCAGCCATCGTAGAAACCGTGCGTCCAAACTCCTGGCAATCCACGGCGAGTCAGCTCCGTGATCTCCTGATACGCCAGCGTGTGCCATTCGTCGACGACAATCGGATCGTACTCGTCGTTGTACGGACCGGTGCCCGTGCTCGTGTAGAGGAACGGAACCGACTCGTGCAGATCGTGGACGACGGTCGGGTGCCAGTACAGAAGTCCGCGCACGAAGTTCTTTGTCAGGTTCTGCGACATCACCATGCCGTCGCGGTTATTGTCGTGCGCAGTGTACTTGCCCCAGTAAATGAGCGGGATCGCGTTGTTGCCGAGCTTGAGCGCGCGCGATTCCTTGACGACGTCGACCTCCCGGTCGCGGCCGTCCGTCTCAGTTACGGGTGTGATGAGCGTGATGACGTTCGCGCGGATGTCCTTCACGAAATCCGATTCGTCGACGGCGAGGCGATACGCGAGCTCCATCAGCATCTCGGGACTGCCGGTCTCGGGCGAGTGGATCGATCCGCTCAGCCAATAGACCGGCTTGGCGGTCCTGATGATCTGCGTGCGGTCCGCGGCAGACAGTCCACGAGGATCGCCGAGTTTTCCAAGTGCGAGGCGATTCTTCTCGAGGCTGGCGATGTTGGCTTCGTCCGAGATGGCGACGACGATGGACTCTCTACCTTCCTCACTCTTGCCGAGCGAGAACTTCTTGACGCGCGTTGGCGCGGCGGCGGCGAGCGCGTCGAAGTAGCGATTGAGATCTCCGACGTACGACAATCGACCCAGAGTTCCCGGCACATAACCGAGGACTTTGAGCGGAGTAGGAACCGTCGCCGACGCAGGAAGAGACGACACGAGCTCGGTCGTGAACTTCCAGTGTGGGTCGGTCGGGGTCAGCTCGGTGATCTGCCGCGAATACGCTGAATCGATTGGCTGCTGCGCGGACGCGTTCAGTGCAAACACAGCGCACGCTAGCAAAGCAAGCGCGGCGGAAAATCTTTTCGGGGTCATCGGATCGGCTGGTGGGTGGGAGACACGCCGATTAAACTGCGTTCAAAAACGGTGAAGCGGGAAGAGGTAAGCGGGAAGAGGGAAGAGGGAAGAGGGATACTCGACTAGCC
>JBOHTB010000051.1:0-24970 GCA_050733435.1 Gemmatimonadaceae bacterium
AAGGAGACCGGCGAGTGAGCAGAGCGAACGAGCGCAGTTAGGGGCTCCGCCCGAGCGACCGTTGTCGCCGAAGAGGACACCTGCACCGCCCGACCCGTGCGACGAAACCGATCAGGCGTCAAAGCACGGGCGCGCAGTGACAGGTCAGAGGGCGAGTGGCTAACCGCTCGCGCTCTGCTCGAAGGGGACGTCGATCTCCATGCCGTCCCGCGCGATGATGGTCGCCGGAAAAATCGCGCGCGCCTGCTGCTCGAGCTCGGACGTATCGCGCGAGTAGCGTGCGGAGACGTGCGTCAGTACGAGCTTCTTCACGCCGGCCTTGGCGGCCACCTCAGCGGCTTCGCGCGCAGTCGAATGTCCGGTCTCCAGCGCGCGCGGTGCTTCTTCCTCGGCGAATGTTGCCTCGTGCACGAGGACATCCGCACCAGTGGCTGCGGTCACTGTTCCTTCCGACGGGCGCGAGTCTCCAGTGAAGACGATCCGTCTTCCGGGTCTCGATGGTCCCACGAGCTCTGACGGCGCGATCGATCTCCCATCAGGAAGATTCACTGTCTCGCCCTTGTGGATTTTTCCCCACAACGGGCCCTCTGGAATGCCGAGCTCTCGTGCTTTGTCAGGATTGAATCTGCCGAGGCGGGTTTCTTCCACGATGTGGTACCCGATCGCGGAGCGGTCGCCGTGCTCGACCGCAAAGGCTGCGACGGAATATCCGCCGCGTTTGAGCGCAGTGTCGGGCGCGATCTCGACGATCCTGATCTCGAAATGCTGTTTCTCGCTGCCCAGGTTGATGGCGCGCCAGAGGAGCTTCTCGCATCCGACGGGACCATAGAGATTCATCGGCTCCGTTCGCCCCTGGAGGGCCAATGTGCGCAAAAGTCCGGTGAGGCCAAGCATGTGGTCCGCGTGCATGTGGGTGAAAAAAATATCGGACAACGCGAAGCTGATCCCGTAACGCATCATCTGTCGCTGCGTGCCCTCACCGCAATCGAACATGAGCGTCTCGCCTTCCCGGATAACCGCGAGCGACGAGACGTTGCGCTCGACAGTTGGACGCGACGCCGACGTGCCGAGGAAGCGGAGGGTGAGCGACATGCGGGCGTAATATATGGCAGCCAAAACTAAGGAGGGAACGCGCTTTGCCTCTCTCGATAAACGCCGGAATCACGATGTGCGGCCGGTTGATACAGAGTGGGATTGTGCGAGACAGACACCAAGCGTCAAGAGGATGAGATGCCTGCGAAAACGAAAGCGAGAACGAACGGCTCACGAGGAAATCACCGAAGCACGAGACAGCAGGAGCTGCGGAGAGTACGGGCACACCCAAAGCCGCCGATGCCGAAACAAAAACAGGAATCGCCCGGCATCGAAGCCAAGGTTCATCCGCGCCCCCAGTACGCGGCGCCGCTCTACAAGGGGTCAGGAAAACTGAACGGGAAAGTCGCGCTCATTTCGGGCGGTGATTCGGGAATCGGTCGCGCGGTCGCGGTTCTCTTCGCGCGCGAAGGCGCCGACGTCGCGATCATGTTTCTCCCCGAGGAAGAACGCGACGCGAACGAGACGCGCAATGCAATCGAGTCCGAGGGACGCCGTGTCCTGCTATTGCCGGGCGACGTCACCGATCCGGATTACTGCGAGGAATGCGTCGACAAAACCATCGAGGAATTGGGTGCGCTCGACATCCTCGTCAACAACGCCGCGTTTCAGAAGAACAAGGAATCGATCGAGGAGATCGACTACAAGCAGCTGGAGCGGACGGTCCGCACGAATTTCTTCGGGTACTTTTACATGGCGAAGGCGGCGGTGCCGCGCATGAAGAAGGGCGCGTGCATCATTAATACCGGCTCGATCACGGGGCTCGAGGGCGAGAAGACTCTGATCGACTACTCGGCGACGAAGGGCGCGATCCATGCTTTCACGAAATCCCTGGCGCAGAATCTGGTGGAGAAGGGGATTCGAGTGAACGCCGTCGCACCTGGTCCGGTGTGGACACCGCTCAATCCACAGTCAGTTTCGAAGGCTGACGAGATCTCAGAATTCGGGCAGGACACGCCGATGGGACGTCCCGCGCAACCGGAAGAGTTGGCACCGGCGTACGTCTTTTTGGCGTCGAACATCGACTCGAGCTACATCTCGGGAGAGATCATTCCGGTGCTCGGAGGGCAGAGTATCGCAGGATGATTCCTGTTTGGGTTGAGAGCGTGTCTTGGCGTTCCGAGCGAGCCGCAACTGCAAGATCAACTGAACACTACACGCTACCGGCGAATCGCGGCCGGCTGACCGCTGCTCGCTCGGACTCCGTGTTCCATGCTTGAGAATCTCCGACCCTGGCGCTTCTTAATGCCGGTAGCGCTGTAGCGGGTGGCGACCAGCCGGCAGCGTGTAGTGTTCCGTTGCAGTTCTATACGCATTATCCGAAATCGTTTCGTCAGAGCGGCTAGACTTCAGGAATCCGGCACGAGACGAAAGGCTGTTGTTACCCTTGTCGTGCGTGGTCGTCCATTACCGGTACGCCTAATCGTATCTTTAGGTTAGGTAAAGAGTTACAGGCCTGAGACGATAATTTGGGTCTTGACTTCAGGCGCGGATCCGCTAGGTTCAGGCAAGAGCGGCCCCGCGTTGTTCCGCGGGGCTTTTGCTTTGATCCGGTGCGACGGATCAGCCCGACTAGCTCGAGGACAGTCCGTCGCGAATCGCGGGGCTGTAGCTCAGCTGGGAGAGCGCTGCAATCGCACTGCAGAGGTCAGGGGTTCGATCCCCCTCAGCTCCACTTGATTTCGCAGCTGGAAAATTGAAAGGCTGCCCGCCGCCGCTCGGTAGGACGTAGAGTTCCAATGACGGCGTGCGTGGCACGATTGGGCGGGCGACCGCCAAATAAATTCGCCGCAGACTCATTGAGTTTGCGGCGTTTGTGTTTTCCGTCCACTGCTAACCGCCATTCTTAACTGCAACTGAACGCGTGGGAGGCGGCAGAACTCCTGCTAACCGCCATTCTTAACTACAACTGAACGGGTGGGAGGCGGCAGAAGTTCAGAGGGTAGATCTCAGTTCACTACGCCCAGACTTTCCTAGTGGCGATCGGGCCACAGGCAGTTGCTTGTGCCGTAATCGGCAACCGAAACGTCCCGGCGTAGTGAACTAGCAATCTAGCACCTATGCTACTCCCGCCTCCCACCAGCTTTTTTGTAGTCGATCTCAATCGCCACACGAGTGCCTGGTCTAGACCCACCAGGGATCGAAGCAGTCGTACTTGTGCTGACGAAAAATCTTCCCGTCCCGGAACTCCAGCCACACCGACATGTGCGATCGCATCTCAGAGTCAGCGGGAAGAGTGTCGACGGGGACCGCGAGGTAACCGCTCCAAAGAATCTCCAGCGCCACTGAATCTCCGTCGACGATAGAGTTCAGGATGTCGAACTTCTGCGCGCGCAGAGTTTTCTTCTCTTTCTTCGCATCGCTGAGCATCGCGTCCAGGTCGCGATGGCATCCAATTGGCTGGAGCCTGTTCGGAAACTCCTCCTGCACCGCGTCCTCCGTGAAGAACTCGGCGAGAGCGTTTCCCTCCACGCCATTCTCCAGTGCTTCGAGGTACCTGCGTGCGATTGCGACATTGTCCGTAGTCGTGAGCGTCATGACATCATCTCGGAGTTCGGGGTGTCGTGCACCTCGTGGTCGATCGGCAATGGACGAGCCAGCATCGTGCTACTAAGCGCGAATCTACAACATGGACGCGCATTTCGCGCGAGGGATTTCAGCTGAGAAGTACAACGGTCAGAAGCGGTACCAGGTACCGGGTACCGGGTGCCAGTACTCGAGGTACTCAGTACTCCTACCCGGTACTCAATTCGGACTTGCGCTGAGCCACGCGCGACGCCGTTCGCTCTGAGCAGGCGTGATGTTCGGCACCTCGACCAGCCTGACTCGCACTCGATCGTATCCGACGACGGTGACGCTCACACGCGACGCGGAGCCGTTCCGCACTATGTCGACTGGAACCACATCTCCCAGCTTCACGGATCGAAGCGCACGACGAAAGTCAGGGAAGGAATCGATGCGTGCGGCGTTGAACGCGACAAGCTCTGTCCCGGTGTGCAGACCTGACCTCGCCCAAACGCTCGAGGGATCGGTGACTATCACACGCATGCGTCCACCGCTGCGCGGCGCGAACGCCCAGAGCCGGAGATCAGGCAGGCGCGCGCCGGCGCTGTCGACGGCGGGAACCGTGTCGACGATGACGCGATAACCAATCGTCGCCAGATATTTGTTGAAGTCTAGCGCCTGAGGGTTGCGTACATGCTCCTCGAAGAAGGGGTGCAGATCACAGCCACAAACTGAGGACGCTGTGTGTTCTGCGTCGCCCGATGTGAAACCACGCTTCATCGCAAACTGCGAGTACAGGGCGCGCATGACATCGTCCAGCCCGCGACGACCACCAGTGGAATCTCCGATAATGAGATCGAGCGCTGTCCCGATAAGGCGGCCTTGAGTGTAATAGTTGGGCTCGTAGTCGCCGTTGATACCAGTGCTGTCGACGGCCCGCTCGCTGGCGAGCTCCGGCGAGATTCGGAAATTGCCGGGGCTATTGAAGTACGACTCGAGCTCCTCGGCCAACAAGTCGGTGCGCGGCCGCCCCCGCTCGGGAAAGCCCGCGCGCCGAGTGAGTGCCTCGGCGTAATACATTGTGACACCTTCGCTCAGCCAAAGCCCTTTCGAGTGTTCCGGCGGATCCGCGCTCAGTCTCCCACGACCTTCGGGATACAACCGCATCAAGTTCCAGGTATGAAAAAACTCGTGCGCCAGCTCCGGCAAGTACATGTACGGGTCGCGTGCGAGGTCCCGGCTAGGCATGCCGATGGTGACCGCATTCTTGTGTTCGAGCGCGCCCCAGGCACCATCCTCCAGCATGAAGATGTAGTGCGAATATGGCGGTCGGCCAAAAACATCGACCGCCTTTTCTGCGACCTTTGTTATTGCGTCGACGAACGCGATGGTATCGAACGGTACTGCGTCGGGTAACGGCCAGTACGCAATTGTGTGTTGGATTCCGTGTATTGCGAAATTCCAGGTCCGAATCGAAGGCCCGTACAAAATGGGACTGTCCAGGAGTGTCTCAACGTCGGTTTCGAACTCCTCGTCCAAACCGAGCTGAGTTAGAAAGTAGCCGCCGGAATGGTCTCCTGACGCATCCCACAGTACTGGGGGGAATGCGCCGGTGAACCGGATTCTTGCTTTTGCGTGGGGGAAATCCGGCAAATAGAGAAAAGTGTCCATCGGGTTTATCGATCCGCCATCAACGCGCAGCGCCGTATGCCACACGGGCCGATTAGTCGGATCCTCGTTTGCCGGAACGATCCGATATCCCACTTGCGCCCAACCAGCGGGGCTGATGACGCGCCACACGTTGTCGCCTTCAATCGCCAAAATTGCCCGCTTGTCAAAACCGTTCGCCTGTAAATCATGGATGTAGCGCCAGTAGCGATCGTTGTATTCCGGGTGGACAGCCATCGCGACACGGACTGATCTGGGTCCGTGCTCGATCTGCATATTGACCTGGATGTTCGACGGGTTGTGCGGATCGATGCCCACGTCGTAAAAGAGCGTAGGCGTCGTACGGCACGCGGCAAGGCTAACGAGGCATATAAACGAGAGGCGAGTCATTCTGGCCCTGTAACGCATCGTTGCGAATTATTTGAGCAAGTCAGCAACATCGGTTCGCAAGGCGCGAAACGCATCGGCGTTGAACCGGTTCGCCTCCCGCTCCGACGGTCCCAGAAAATCTCCGACCGCCGTTCCGCTCAGGCGATTCAGGAATCGCAACAGTCCGCTCTCCTGCACCACCAGCGAGAATCTGCGGTTGAGAATTGTTTGCGCGCCAGGATTATCTCTGATAGAGATGCGGACAGGAATCCCATCTCCCTCGAAAGGCCGGCGGAGTGGCCCTTTCAGCAGTGACCCCACCGTCGGCGGCAGCACCCACTTAGGCTCCTTCGCGAAGCGCATCGACCAGCCGCGCTCGTGTGGAGTATTGATGAACTCGAAGTCGCCCATCATCTCCGTCCAGCCGACTGTGAAGATCAGAATCTTCATCGACATGTCGACCTGGATGGTGAGCGCTTCCGGCATTGGGCGCACGGGCCCCTCGAGCGGCGCGAAGTGTCCGTCTTTCGTGCGCAGCCGGAAGTGCATGTAATAGTTGGCGGCCCACGCATCGAACCAGTGCGTGCCGCCCTTGTCGATGAGCGCTATTCGATACTTTCCCTTGCTGATGTACTTGTCGATGTAGGCGGCGTAGTGTGGCATCGTCGCCTTGAGAATCTCGGGTGTCAGTCGGATGGCGAGGTTGAAGGTGGTCGCCCCTTCGGCATCAGTTGTCGCGCCGAGAGTATCGATCGTGAAGAGTCTGCCCAGCGCCGCGACCGTACGGGGAAAACTGGTGGAGTAGTCGGCGCGAATCGCAGCGGTGGTTTTTCCTTCGCCCGAGGCGAGCGCTGCCGCCAGGACATCGGAGATGTTCTTTGCCGCGATTCTGCCGAGTGCGACGTCGACGTTGGTGAACCATTCGTAATCGCTATTGGTGAGCTTTCTGAGCCGCACGATCTCATGAGACTCGGTGAGCGTGTCGGGCGTGGTCGTCGACAGCTCGGCGTTCACGATGTATCGATCGACGGAGAAGTGTCCTTCGTCACCGAAGAGGCGGGCGCTGTCGGGGCCGATCGATAGCCAGATTGTCGTGTCGTTATAAACCGCGGACGGCGTGAGGGCGTAGTGCCCGAACTGTGCGCGGGCGCGGAGGATTCGCTCGGGTCGCTCGATGTTGGTGAAGCGTGAGCCGACGGAATAGAAGAATTCTTCGGCGTTCTGGCGGGCGAGCGGAATGTTGGGGCCGAACGCTGGACCGACTTCGCGGCAGGCCGTAAGTGCGCAAACGATGCCGAGCCGAATGAGTCTGAGGTGCCGGATTTGCACTCGCGAAAGTTCGACCGCTCGGCTGGTCAGGGGAAGGGCGGTGGAACCCGGAGCCGTCGCCAAACTTGTCACTGGCGCCCTCTATGTAAACGATTACATATTACCCCGATTCGAGGCACGATCGGCCACCAGCCCAAGGGTAGAATGGTCACGATCAAGGACGTAGCACGTGAAGCACGAATGTCCGTCGCCACCGTTTCCCGTGTTCTCAACGAGAGCGGACCCGTCAGCGAAGACACTCGGCAGCTCATTCACGAAGTTGCGGGAAGGATGCGCTACGTCCCGCACAGCGGCGCGCGTAGCCTCATCACCAGCAAGACCGAGACGCTCGGCGTCCTTCTCCCGGATCTCTATGGCGAATTCTTTTCAGAAGTCATTCGCGGCATGGACTCGACGGCGCAGCGTCACGGATTCCATCTGCTGATCTCGAGGTCCTACGCGGACAAGACCGGGATCGAGACCGCGATGAGGGCGATGCGCGGGCGAGTGGATGGAGTCGTAGCGATGTCGCCCGACCTCGATGCCGATTCGCTATTGAATTTGCCGAGCACGATTCCGGTGGTGCTCCTGTGTTCGGTGGCGAGAGGAAACGCGATCGACTCGCTCACCATCCAGAATTGCCGTGGAGCGCGCGAGATGGTAAGCGACCTCGTTGCGAAGGGTCATAATCGCATCGCGATCATCAAGGGTTCGCCCCGGAATTACGACGCGGCCGAGCGGCTGCGTGGATATCGGATGGCGCTGCGCGTATCCGGAATTGCGCCCGACGTTGAGCTCGAGCGAGAAGGCGATTTCACGGAAGCGGGTGGTTATGGGGCGACGCTCGAGCTTCTCGCGATGCGGAGGCGTCCGACAGCGATTTTTGCGGCGAACGATTCAATGGCAATCGGGGCCCTGAGTGCGTTGAGAGAGTCAGGGGTGCGAGTGCCGGAGGACATGGCGGTCGCTGGCTTCGACGACATTCCGCTCGCGCGCTTTATGGATCCCCCGCTCTCGTCGGTGCACGTGCCGATCTGCGAGCTCGGTGCTCGGGCGGTGGAGATGCTTCTCCATGGTGTGACGCACAAGAACGATCATGCGCGTCGGCGCGAGCGAGTATCGACGGAGCTTGTCATCAGAAGGTCGACGGGTGGGGAGCCAGCGGAGCGGCCGCCACCGAAATGCCTCAAGACGGACCTCATCCCGGTTTGAAGCAAGACACAGCGGATTCCAAACGAATTGGAACTACACCTTCAGGAGACGTACATGAAGATCAGGAAGTGGGAATTCAAACACTTTATGCGGGCGTTGAGTCTGGTTCTCGGACTCCTCTCTTTTGCGGGCGGAAATCTGGCCGCTCAGAACACCACCGGCACGATTCGCGGAACTGTGACGGGAGACAACGGCGCGCCGATCGGCAGTGCGCAAATTGTCGCGCGGAATACGAACAGCGGTGTTACGAGGAACGCGCTGTCTAATGATGCCGGCGGGTACACACTCGTCGGACTTGTGCCCGGGACATACGATGTCACCGTGCGGAGAATAGGAAACGCTCCGCAGTCCCGCACAGTCGTAGTGGAGATTGGCGCGACGCAGCAGCAGGACTTTGCGCTGGCGACACAGGCGGCGCAGCTCGCGACGCAGGTAGTTACCGCCAGCACCGGAATCGAGACGCGCACGTCCGAGAGTGCGACCAACGTAACACAAGCGCAGATAACGAAGCTTCCCACACCGAGCCGTAACTTCCTCGATCTCGCCGCACTCGCGCCCGGAGTCACGGTTACCGAAGACCGTGTGAGTACTCAATTTCGAACTGTGACCGCCGGTGGTCAGGCTCCGGCCTCGGTGAACCTGTTCATCGATGGGACTAGCTTCAAAAACGATCTCACCCAAGGTGGCATCGTCGGCCAGGACGCGAGTCGAGGCAACCCCTTCCCGCGAAATGCGGTCCAGGAATACCGCGTCATCGCTCAGAACTTCAAGGCTGAATACCAGAAGGCAACCAGTGCGGTAATTACGGCGACGACAAAATCCGGCGGCAACACCTGGAGCGGTAACGCCCTTGTCGGCTACCAGAATGCATCGATGGTCCAGCTCGACACGTTTCAGAGAAAAGACAAAGCTGCGGCGCTCAAAGCCGGCAACCCGTACCCGATACCGCAGTACAATCGTACTCTCAGTGCGCTCAGCATCGGTGGTCCCATCGTAAAGGACAAGATCCATATCTTCGGATCGTACGAGGGGAACATTCAGAACCGCGCCAACAGAGTGAGCATCTTGCCACCGCCGGCGGGATTTCCCGCGCTCGATACGGTGAACCTCACTAAGTACAATGGCAATTTTCAGTCACCGTTCAAAGAATCGCTGTGGTTTGGGAAGTTGAGCGCCGAGATCAACGACAAGTCTTCCGCCGAACTCAGCTTCAGCAATCGTCACGAGACGGACATCCGCGATTTCGGCGGCAACCTAGCCTTTGCGTCGGCCAGCAACAACCACAACTACAACACAGCTGTGCAGGCTAAGTACAATTTCTTTAGCGGGCCATGGCTCAACGAAGCCCTACTGAGCTACACGCATTTCCATCGTGGCTTCAGCCCGAACACGCCCGGAGAACCGCACCGGCTGTACATCTATCCCACCAGTTGCTGTTACGAGATCGGTGGCTTCACTTCGCAGCAGGAGTACGTCCAGAAAGGCCCCAGCTTCCGCGACGATCTCACCTATACGGGATTTCAGCTTGCGGGAGAGCACGTCATCAAGGGAGGCATCAGTCTTGATTTCCCGACCTACGACGTGGACAAGAACAACGACGCAACTCCTCAGTTCCAGTATCAGGACGTGCGCGATGTCGGCTTCGGCCCTCAGGTCTACAACTACGCGTCTCCGTTCCAGCTACGATATGGAACTGGCGATCCCTTCCTGAAGGCGAACAACAAGGAAATTGGTACTTACATCCAGGACGACTGGAGTCCGGTGAAGCAGTTGACGCTCAATCTTGGAATCCGCTGGGATTACGAGACCAATATGTTGAACAGCGGCCATGTGACGGATCCTGCCGGCGCCGACACTCTGAGGCGTTACGCAGCCAACCTGGCCACCCCGCTCGACCTCAATCGCTACATCGGGACAGGAAATAACCGTAAACCGTTCAAGGGTGCATTTCAGCCGCGATTTGGTTTCTCGTACTCGGTGGACAAAGCGGCCAGAACGACGATCTTCGGCGGCTGGGGCCTCTACTACGACCGAATTCCATTCGACGTAGCAATCGACGAAAAGCAAAAGATTACACACCCGACATATCAGATCACATTCGCGCCCAAGGGCCAAGCGCCGATCGGTAGCGAAGTGGCGTGGAATGATTCTTATCTCACCGCCGACAAGGCGACGCTGGATCAACTTGCTCACACCGCGGGTAAGCCGGAGCTGTGGCTCATTGACAACCAGTTCAAGGTGCCTCAATCCACGCAGTGGAGCGTTGGAGTCCGGCAGTTGTTGGGCGATTTTGTCGGGTCGATCAGCTACGCCGACCAAACCAGCAAGGATTTGTTCAGCTTGGGACTCGCCAACGACTCATTGAACGCGGATGGCTTTACCTGCTGCAAACCGCAGTCGTTCGATTGGTCGCAGCATGGATACGCAGCGATCATCTATTCCTCCAACGACGGGAAGACGTGGTATCACGCGGTAAATCTGACATTGGATCGGCCTTACAAGCGTCCGTCGCTCGAAGCGATTGGTTGGGGAGCGGGCGTTGCTGTAACAATGGCGCGGCGTTGGCTTCAGGGCATCGACAATCAAGGTGATACGTTCGACTTCCCATTTGCCGCGGCGATTCCGAAGCACGCGTCCAATGATGAAAAGATGCGTATCGTTGGTAACTGGATCACCGATATTCCCTACTTCTTTGGAATAGAGTGGTCGGGTTTATTGACGTTGGGTGGGAAGGTCAGGGTAGATGCCGGTTGCGGCCGGTTCTGTAGTCCTTCGGCGTACGCAGCCGATCCGTTCCTGCGCGGCGGCTTCTCCCCTCCGGGTACGTTTCCATATCAGGACCTGGACATGCGCCTTCGGAAGGACTTCCCGAGCTTTGGGAGATCAATGACAGCGATCGGTCTCACCCTGGACGTCTTCAACGCGACCAACCACAACAATTTCGGTTGCTACAACACAGGAAACCCGAGCGACCCCGCCTACGGCACGCCTGGCTGCGTCGTCAGCGATGCGCGCAGGTATCAGGTGGGCGCCGAGTTGAACTTTTAGAGTTTTGCGCCAGCGGACAACCGTAACGGTCGAGCTGGTTGGTACGAATCGGCGTTGGCTGCGAACAATTGCAGTCAACGCCGATTGCTAGCATAGATGTTGGACTTGGTAACGCACGGATTTCGATGGAACGCGGTTAATCATTTCAAACAGTAGATGCATCGAAGGAAGCCACTGACTGCTCACTTGTCGACGCTGCGCCGATATTCTGCTGCGATCCTGTTGATCGTATGCGCGTGCTCGAGCGCGACATCGATTACGGGAATCAGCGGACCGATTCCTCCCTCGGCGCTGACCACGCGTCAGACTGCGTTCCTCGACACACTAGAGCACCGAACGTTCAACTGGTTCTGGGAACGTACTGATCCCAACACCGGCCTAACTCCGGATCGGTGGCCGACAAAAAGTTTCTCGAGCATCGCGGCAGTTGGATTCGCACTCACCGCGTATCCGGTCGGCATCGAGCGCGGCTATGTGTCGCGCGCGGATGCCGCGCAACGCACACTCAACACACTGCGATTTCTCTACACGGCTCCGCAGGGATCACAAGTCACCAACGTGACCGGTTATAACGGATTCTTCTATCACTTTCTCGACATGCAGACGGGCTACCGTTTCGAGCAGGTCGAGCTCTCTACCATAGATACATCTCTGCTCCTGGGCGGCGTCCTTTTCTGCCAGTCGTATTTCACCGGCGCGGATCCAACCGAGAGCGCAATTCGGGCCTACGCGGACTCGATCTATCTGCGAGTCAACTGGCCGTGGGCGGTGCACAACTCTCCGCTCGTTAGCATGGGCTGGCACCCGGAATCCGGTTTCATCGATTCCGACTGGAAAGGATACGACGAAGGCATGATCGTCTACATCCTCGCCTTGGGTTCGCCGACGCACCCGATCGATCCCGCGGCGTGGAATGCGTGGACGCAGACCTACGTCTGGTTGAATTTCTACGGACAGCCGCTCGTCAATTTTCCTCCACTCTTCGGCCACCAGTACTCGCACGTCTGGATCGACTTCCGTGGGATCCAGGATTCGTACATGCGAGGTAAAGGCATCGATTACTTCGAGAACTCAAGACGGGCGACCGAGTCGCAACGGTCATACGCGATCGACAATCCCGGTCATTGGCGTGATTATGGTGCAAACTTCTGGGGATTCACGGCGGTCGATGGCCCGCACGACACGACCGTTGTCATCGACGGTGTGACGAGACAATTTCACACCTACACTGCTCGCGGAGTGGCCGCCGATTACGTAATGGACGACGGCACCCTCGCGCCGACGGCACCGGCCGGCTCGATAGCGTTCGCGCCCGAGATTGCGGTGCCGGCGTTGATAGCCGAACGGGAGAAGTACGGCGACAACCTATTCACGAACTACGGATTTGTTGATTCGTTCAACCCGACGTTTCAATTGCCGATAACTCCGCACCACGGACATGTCGTCGCTGGTGTCGGCTGGTTCGACTACGATTACCTCGGCATCGATCAGGGTCCGATTATCGCGATGGTCGAAAATTACAGAAGCGATCTTATCTGGAAGACGATGCGGAAGAATCCGTACATAGTCGCAGGTCTGAAGAGAGCGGGGTTCACTGGCGGCTGGCTGCGGAAATAATTGCCAGCCGCCAGCGTGTTTGCGAGAACCGAGCAACCCTGACTAGAGATGGCTCAGTCGATAGTGATAACGAATCGGATTGGTGGGATACGGGTTGTAGAATTCGGCGACCGTAACATCAGAAGTGTCAAAGGTGCCATGAATATTTCCGACGCATTCCACGGGACCTGGGCACGGTTCGAAGGCGCCTATCTCGATGCTGTCACCTGTTAGCCGATATGCCTGCTGTAGCACATAAGTAGTTTCCTCGGGCGGGTATTGCAGATAAATGTGACGGAGTGTGTTAGTGGTTACTGCGGCTCCATCAGAATCAAGGGAGAGAATAGAGGACACGATATACGTTGTATCTCCCGCTCCGGCTGAAATCGTGGCTGGTAACGGGACACCATTCACGTCCTCGAGGCTATAGAGTCCTGAAATTCGGACTGGTTGCGGTTCAGTCGCATTTCGGCAGGCAACCACGATACCGAGAGCGAGAAAAGCAGTCGTACAGAACAAGCGCATACGGCCTCCGTTACTCGAGATAATTTTGATATATGACCAGTGCTGCTTCGTGTCCAGTGTGGGACGCTTCCTGCTATCGTGTCAGCAAATCGCACGGAACAATGGCCATACGAGAACCGCTTCGCAGAACTGGTCCGGTCAGTCTGGCTGCGCTATTCGATAATTGTAGACTATACCCGCGCCGCCGGACGGATATCTGTCCACACTCAGCCCCCCGCCGACAATCGTAGCTACCGGCGGTGCTGGGCACCCGTCAACCGCGATGCAAATCACTGATGACTCGAAGTCGATCTTGTTGCCAGAAATCTTGTAGTTGTAGCTCGCTGTGTCGTCGGTTTCGGTTCCGTTACCCTCGATCCTGTGTTCCACAATCGAGGCACGGCCGCTATCGTCGAGAGTGAGAGACCCGCTAACAATGGTTGTCGTGAACCCGGGCGTTGCCGCGAGAAACGTGGGAAGAACGCGGCCATTGATGTCATGTAACGCGAACGTCGCCGTCACTACAGAGGGGCCGCTTGTCTCCTTGCAGGCGAGAGCGGACAACAAGAGAACGAGGAGGGACGTCTGACGGAAAGGGCTCATTGGATCTCCTGGTTGGTAAGTGTGGGGCTACGCAAAATGAGGCAGCATTTGCCGAGCCATTTTGTTTGGCGGCTCACATCCCTGGCACTCGTTCTTGCCGCGCTAGGCTGCTCCTCCGCCTCCGCCGGCAATAAGACCACTCTCCGCATCTGGGCGATGGGCGCCGAGGGCGAAGTTCTCTCCAAGCTCATGCCCGGATTCGAGAAAGAACACCTCGACATCCACGTCGAGGTTCAGCAAATACCCTGGACCGCCGCGCACGAAAAACTCCTCACCGCCTACGTCGGCGAAGCCACGCCCGATATCGCCATGCTCGGCAATACCTGGGTGCCGGAGTTCGTCGCACTCAATTCGCTCGCACCGCTCGATTCCTTCGCGAATGCATCGAGCGTCATTCGACGCGATGATTTCTTCCCGGGCATCTGGCAGACGAACGTCGTCAACGGAAATACGTACGGTATTCCGTGGTACGTCGACACTCGCCTGATCTTCTATCGCACTGACATCCTCGCCAAAGCCGGCTACAAAACTTTTCCGACGACGTGGGCAACCTGGGTCGATGCGATGAAGAAAATCAAATCGCAGATGGGTCCTCGTCAGTATCCGCTTCTGATGCCGACCAACGAGTGGCCGCAGCCGGTGATCTTCGCGCTCGATGAAGGCTCGCCGATTCTGCGCGACGGCGGCCGGTACGGAGCGTTCGAGCAGCCGGAATTCCGAAAGGGATTCGAGTTTTATCTCAGCATCTATCGACAGGGTCTCGCGTCGGCCGTGAGCAGCAACGAGGTGTCGAACCTTTTCCAGGAATTCGATCGCGGCAACATCGCGATGTACATCTCGGGGCCCTGGTATATCGGCGAGTTCAAGAACAAGCTCGATTCATCGGTTCAGAACAAATGGTCGACTGCAGCCATGCCCGGCATCAACGGGCCCGGCGTCTCCATGGCCGGAGGATCGAGTCTGTCGCTCTTCGCCGCATCAACGCACAAGAAGGAAGCGTGGCTGGTGATGGAATATCTTTCCCGCCCGGAGGTCGAGCTCGAGTTCTACAAGCTGACCGGAGATCTGCCGCCGAGGAAGAGCGCATGGGCAGATTCGGCGCTGGCGAACAATAAGTACGCGAAGGCGTTTCGCGATCAGCTCGACCGCGTCGTGCCGCTGCCGCAAGTTCCCGAGTGGGAGGAGATCGCCACGACAATCTTTGAGCACGGTGATCAGGCGATTCGTGGGGCGAAGACCGTCGATCAAACTCTCGCGTCGCTCGATCAGGACGTGAACGCAATGCTCGAGAAGAGACGCTACCTGCTGGCACAGGCGGCGAAGCATTGAGCGCGACACTTCCGCCAGACGGAGCCGCTTCCGACAATCTCCTTTCGGAGCCGCTTCCACGGATGATCCCGCCGACGGAGTCAAGGCTCCCGTCCGGAGTGAGCGGCGCAGCCTGGCTGTTCCTCGCGCCGGCGCTCCTTCTCATCTTCGTTTTTTTCTTCCTTCCTGTACTCGCGTCGCTCGTCCTGAGCGTCACGGATTTCGATATCTACGCGATTGCCAATCCCGCCAGCACGCGTTTCGTCGGACTCGCGAATTACAACAAGCTGCTCCACACGCCCGAGTTCTGGACCGCGCTCAAGAACACGTTCTACTTCGCACTGGTCGGTGGCCCTCTCACCATCGCGGTGTCGCTCGGCACCGCACTCCTTCTCAACGCGAAGCTCGTTCGCTTCAAGACGTTCTTTCGGACGATCTACTTCACTCCTTTCGTCACGACGCTCGTCGCTGTCGCGATCGTATGGCGCTACCTCTATCACACCCGCTACGGTCTCCTCAACTACGCACTCGGAGAAATCGGCATCGGCCCGATAGACTGGCTCGGCAATCCACACTGGGCGATGCCCGCGATCATCATCATGTCGGTGTGGAAGAACTTCGGCTACAACATGCTGATCTTCATCGCAGGACTACAGGCGATTCCGCAGGATCTCTACGACGCGGCGGAAATCGATGGCGCGGGACCGGTGCGCAGATTCTTCAACGTGACGCTTCCGCTGCTCGGGCCGACGCTGCTGTTCGTGGGCGTCATCACGATGATCGGATATTTCCAGCTGTTCTCCGAGCCGTACGTGATGACCCAGGGCGGGCCGCTGCGCAGTACGACGAGCGTGGTGCTGATGATGTACGAGGAAGGATTCCGCTGGTGGCGCATGGGCTACGCCGCGTCGATTGCGTTCGTGCTGTTCATCGTCATCCTGCTCGCGACACTGCTACAGTTCCGTTTGCAAAAGGATAGAACGTGATCGGGCCTCCGCCGCGGAGTGGGCCTGCGCTGAATCGGCGCCGCGTCTCGCAGATAGTTCTGTACACGCTTCTTGTCATCGGCGCAGTCATCGCGCTTGTGCCGCTCCTGTGGATGGTCTCGGCGTCAGTGATGCCAACTGGCGAGGCGAGCACCTACCCGCCGCACTTTCTGCCGAGTAGGGTGACGTTTGCGCATTACGGTGAGCTGTTCACGAGGCTGAATCTCGGTCGGTACCTGTTCAACAGCGCACTCATCGCTGTCGTGGTGACGGGAGTGTCACTCGTCATCAACTCGATGGCGGGATACGCTTTCGCGAAGCTGCGATTTCGCGGCCGCGATCGAGCATTCCGGATCCTGTCGCTCGGTCTAGTTTTACCTGTGCAAGTGGCGATGCTTCCGCTCTTTCTGCTGATGAAGAATCTCCATCTCATCAACACTTACTGGGGCGTGATCATTCCCGGGATGGCGAGCATCTTCGGAATATTTCTCATCCGACAGTACGCGTTGTCGATTCCCGACGACATGCTCGACGCCGCTCGCATCGATGGCGCATCGGAGCTACGGATTTACTGGGAAGTCGTCGTGCCGGGCATTCTGCCGATTCTCGCGACGCTCGCGATCTGGACGTTTCTCGCGACGTGGAACGACTTCATGTGGCCGTTGATAGTGCTTAGCGACGAAGCGCATTATACGCTGCCCGTCGCGCTAGCGAATCTTTCGGGCGAGCACGTGATGGACACCGAGCTGATGATGGCCGGGTCAGTTCTGACGGTCATACCAGTGCTCGCAGTGTTTCTGTTTTTGCAGCGGTACTACATCCAGGGAGTTATGGCGGGGAGCGTCAAGGGATGAGTGTGCACGGGTTTGGCACCGCGCGGTTGCGGCATGCATCCACAATACTGAAGCAGGGAGCTGCAAGCTTTGCAGCCGTAGCTCGAAGCTTTCATGCTGGTGTTCTCTTTGCCACGGTGATCGCGGTAACGGGCGGCATAAGTGCCGTGCACGCGGGGGCGCAAACAACCGTCCCTACTATAGTATTGGATTCGTTTGACTCCGTAACGCAGTGGACGGCGGCGCCCGCGGAAGGCGTCGAAATGTCGATCCATCCGGATTCTAGCGGATTGCACGGCGGCGCGATGCGCATCGACTTCGATTTCCACGGCCATGGCGGCTACGCCGTTGTGCATCGGGCCATCAATATGGTCCTCCCGCAAAACTACGAGTTCTCGTTTGCCATAAAGGGCGACTCGCCCACGAACACGCTCGAGTTCAAGCTGATCGATTCCACCGGTGACAACGTCTGGTGGTCGAACAATCCCAATTTCGTTTTTCCAAAAACCTGGAAGACTGTCACGCGCAGGAAGCGGCAGATCTCTTTCGCGTGGGGACCGACAGCCGACAGGAATCTCAGTCGCTTCGCTGCGATCGAGTTCGCCATCACCGCTGGCTCGGGAGGCAAGGGGAGCGTCTGGCTGGACGATCTCGCGATTACCACGCTCGACCCGAACACCACTTACGACGCAATTCCGCGCCTGACGGCGTCGTCGCAGGCTCAGGGCTTCGACATCGGCCGAGCGATGGATGCGAATGCGGCGACAGCCTGGAGAAGTGGTCCAGTGAGAGCTGGAGCTGCCGCGCCGAACGCGACTCCAACCCCGGCTGCTGATTCCATCGACATCGATTTCCAGAAACGACGAGAGTTCGGAGGAGTCGTGATCGACTGGGAGCTTGGCAGACGCGCGAGCTCGTACGAAGTCCGCGGATCGAAGGACGGCCAGACGTGGGAAACTCTCTACTCCGTAAATCGCTCCACGACGTCGCCGGCTGCGAATGGCTCGGCGGCCGCGGCGTCGCTCGCCGCGCGCGACTATCTCTACCTGCCCGAGAGTGACGAACGCTTCATGCGCATCGTTCTCAAATCTCCAGAAAGTCGGAACGGCTACGGAGTTCGCGAGATCAGCGTCAAGCCAATCGACTGGGCGAGTACCGAAAACGATTTCTTCACTGCAATCGCGAAGGATGCGCCGCGCGGAAGTTATCCGCGACCGTTCATCGGCGAGCAAGCGTACTGGACTGTCCTCGGCGTCGATCGAGACAGCGCTGAAGCTCTGGTCAACGAAGACGGCCAGGTGGAAGTTGGGCGCGGACAGTTTTCCATCGAGCCGTTTCTCTTCCTCGATGGAAAGCTCGTCACCTGGAACGAGGCGAAGACATCGGTCGCGGGGGATCCGGAATCGCTCCCTCTGCCGCGCGTGAACTGGACTGCCGGTGACGTCGGGCTCTCGATCAGTCCATTCGCTGCCGGGCCCGTCGATTCCTCCGTGTTGTATGTGCGATATCGCCTGACCAACAATTCGCGCAAATACAAAAAACTGACGCTGTTCCTCGCGCTCAGGCCCTTCCAGGTGAATCCACCGTGGCAGTTCCTGAACCTGCCTGGCGGCGTCGCGAGAATCGACACGATTCTGCCACAAGGCGCTTCGGTGCGCCTCACCGGCAACAAGTTCGTCCGTCCACTCGCGTCGCCGAGTGGGTTCGGCGCGGTGAAGTTCGACGATGGAAACATTGTCGACTGGCTGCGCACGGGCCACTTGCCCTCCGGCACGACCGTCGTCGATTCCACCGGTCATGCATCCGCCGCTTTCGCCTACCAGCTCGAGCTCGGCCCACACGCGACTGCGACTCCCATCGACATAGCGGTTCCGCTGCACGGCGGGGATCTCAATCTGTCGTCGTCCAGCGCGGTTGGTGGTGCGCGCTCTCCCGCGACTTCGGTCGCGGGCGGTGCCCTGCTACCTGGCCAGGGCGAGCGTCTCGTTTCCGACCAGCTCGACAAAGTGCAATCCGACTGGCGCGAGAAACTTGGTCGAGTGAGCATCACTCTGCCTCCGTCCGCATCGCGATACACGCAAACGATGCGCACGCAGCTCGCGGACATACTGATCAATCGCGATGGTCCCGCGATTCAGCCTGGCTCGCGTTCCTATTCGCGCTCGTGGATTCGCGATGGCTCGCTCACTTCGACAGCGCTGCTACGGCTTGGCCACGCCTCCGATGTGAAGGACTTCATCGACTGGTTCTCGCAGTACCAGTACCCGAACGGGAAGATCCCCTGCTGCGTCGATGAGCACGGCGCGACTCCGGTTCCCGAGAACGACAGCCACGGCGAGTTCATTTATCTGGTGGCCGAGTATTATCGGCATACCGGCGACAAGGCGGAGCTGGAGAAGATGTGGCCGCACGTGGCGGCGGCGGTGGCGTACATGGATTCACTACGCCATGAAAGGATGACGCATCAGTACACGGTAGGCGCTAACAAGACTTTTTACGGATTACTCCCGGAATCCATATCGCATGAGGGCTACAGCGCGAAACCGGTTCATTCCTACTGGGATGATTTCTTCGCGCTCCGGGGGTTCAAGGACGCTGCATTCATAGCGAATGAGCTCGGAAAGCCCGAGGCAGCCAAATTCGCCCAGATGCGAAACAGCTTCAGGGCGAACCTGTTCGAGTCGATTCGCCAAGTCGTGATCACGCGCCACATCGACTACATCCCGGGCTCCGTGGAGCTCGCGGATTTCGACCCGACCTCGACGACGATCGCGGTTTCACCAGTTGGAGAAGCGGGACGTTTGCCCGGACCGCTCCTGATGCGGACGTTCGACAAATATTTCGTCGAGGCGCGCGACAGGGCCGCCGGGATCAAGCCGTGGGACGCATACACGCCGTACGAGCTGCGCACCGTCGGCACGATGGTCGAGCTCGGCCAGCGGACGAAAGCGCACCAGCTGCTGGATTTCTTTTTCACCGGGCAACGTCCCGCTGAATGGCATCAATGGGCGGAGGTCGTGTACCACGATCCGAAGACGCCGAAATTCATCGGCGACATGCCGCACACCTGGGTTGGTAGCGATTACATACGGGGCTTTCTCGACATGTTCGCGTACGAGCGGGAGAGCGACAGCTCGCTGGTGATCGCGGCGGGTGTCAGGGATGACTGGGTGAAGCAGGATCCGGGAATCCGCGTGTCGAATCTGAGCACGATGTACGGTCCGCTGAATTACGACATCCGCGCGAGTGGGCCGACGGTCACGGTCAACTTACGCGCGGGACTCAAGATGCCGCCGGGCGGGATCGTGATCTTCAGTCCGCTCGAGCAGCCGATCCTTTCGGCGCTCGTGGACGGTGTTCCGACCGCGGTAGATGGTTCCGAAGTCCGCGTGCGGAAGCTGCCGGCGATCGTCACGATCCGCTATCCACGATGATCTCGCGTTGCTGTTTCGTTTCCGATAGATCTCTGTTTGTGGGAGGCGAGGGTGTCCTCTTCGGCGACAACGGTCGCTCTGGCGGAGCCGCTAACTACGCTCCCTCGCTCCGCTCGGTCGCGCGTCTCCTTGGTCGCTCCCTTAAGTCGCCTGCGAGGACACCCTCGCCTCCCTATACAGATCTGTGCGAGCGCGTACCGCGCGAGGATCTCGCGGACCCTCGCGAGGATTTCTCCGTTCGGCGGCAGTTATCTCGCGAGGAGTTCTCTGCTTGCCGGCGTTTGCCTCGCCATCGCTTCTTTGTTCGTACCGATCACGCCCCAGTAGTAACGCCCGCTCGGCAACCTATCCTGCCGCGGTTGTCAAATCTCCGAGCGGCCTGGAACGCAGGCGCGGCACCCGTGCGCAAACTTCCGGCGACGCGACGACCCGATCCAACGGTGAGCCACGCGTGACTAGTCCGTGCTATCCGACTCCGCTGGTGGTCGGTGGGGGTGTCCTCGCAGGCAACTTAAGGGAGCGACCAAGGAGACCGGCGAGTGAGCAGAGCGAACGAGCGCAGTTAGGGGCTCACCCGCCCGTAAACGGGCACCCGGAGCGAGCGTTGTCGCCCGCGTCCCCACCCCGCCCGACGACCCGCGCAAAGATCTCAACGAAGCGAACGGCTAGAACTTGAAGATCTTGCCCAAAGCTTTGCTGATCTTTTTCCCGAAGTCGTTCGACCAATCGCGCTGATTCTGCCAATCCGGGTTCTCCTGATCGCCTTCCGGTCCGTGCACCGGACACGGAATTGTGGGCTCGGTGCCGGGTTTGTAGTACTCGTTGCGCGTGACGGGACACCACTCCGTCGCGAGATAGCCGGTCGTCGGATCGATAACGCGCATCGACATTCCGGGTGGCGGATTCCACGCCGTCGGCGCGGCGGTCTCGTGCCAGCCATTGAGATAGAATTCCGCCCACGCCGGCGCGGCGAGACGTCCGCCGGATGCATCGCTGCTGATTGGCGCGGGAGTGTCGAAGCCGAACCAGAAGCCGGCGATGATCGTCGGAGTGTAGCCGACGAACCAAACATCGGTGCCGCTGTTTGTCGTTCCGGTTTTTCCCGCGACGAGTCCGCGCACGCCGTACTCGCGAATGGTTTTTCCCGTCCCGTAATCGACGACGGACTGCAGCATCGACGTCACCTGATACGCGTCGCGCGGATCCATCACCGCGATTTTCTTCCCTTCTTCCTGCGACCAGAGCTGCGTGCCATCCGACGTCTCGATGCTCCGGACGAGTCTCGGCTTCACGCGGAATCCACCGTTCGCGAACGGCGCGTAAGCGGTGACGAGCTCGAGCGGCGTCACCTCGGCGGAGCCGAGAGCCACGGACGGAACGTTGGGAAGGGTGGAGGAGATTCCATTGCGGTGCGCGACGTCGATGACGCGCGGAATTCCGACCGCCTGGCTCACGCGCACCGTCGCGGCGTTCGCCGAATTGATCAGCGCTTTGCGGAAGGTGATGAGCCCTGCGTATTCGTCGTTGTAGTTGGCGGGCGACCACACGTCTCTGCCCTGGATGACGTCGATGGGATCGTCGTCGACTTCGGATGACGGCGTGTAGTTCGCTGCCATCGCCGCGGCGTAGACGAACGGCTTGAACGCGGATCCCGGTTGACGATGGGCGAGAAGCGCGCGGTCGAACGAGCCGCGCTCGTACTGTCGACCGCCAGTGAGCGCGCGGATGTCACCGTTGCGCGGATCGATTGCGACCATCGCGCCCTGCACGACAGCGCGACGACTCGCCTCGGATTGGATAGCGGCGGCACGACGACGCACGGCACGGTCAGCCGCGATCTGGGCGTTGCGATCGAGTGTGGTTCGAACTGTCAAGTCGATGATGTCGCTCGTTCCGCCCTGGATGATCGAGTCGACGAGCGCGCGCACTGCATCGAGTGCGTACGAATCGTTCGGGTCGGTTGGCCGCCACTCGTCGCGCACGATCACGAGTCGCTGCGCCTGGAGTCCGGGAAGCCTGCTCTTGGAGATGTAGCCTTCCTGCACCATGAGTCCGAGCACGAGATTTCGTCGAGCCAGGGCGCGGTCGGGGTGTCGGCGCGGAGTGTAAGTCGACGGTGCTTTCGGAAGGGCGGCGAGCATTGCAGCCTGCGTGATGTCGATCCGGTTGACGCTCTTGCCGAAGAGATCTCTGCTCGCTGCCTCGACGCCGTACACGCCATTCCCCATATAGATGACGTTGAAGTAGAGCTCGAGGATTTGCTGCTTCGTGAGCGAGTGCTCCATGAGGCGGGCAAGGCGCAGCTCGATGAGTTTTTGCCTGAGCGATCGCGCCGGGTATCTGCGGACGGCGAATGTATTGCGCGCGACCTGCATCGTGATCGTGCTGAAGCCTTCGCGTGTGTGCAGCGCTTTCAGGTTCGTGGCGAGGGCGCGAAAGAATCCACGCCAGTCGATTGCGCCGTGCTGGTAGAAGCGCCGGTCCTCGGTGGCGATGAACGCCTGCTGGACGAATTCGGGGACTGACTTTAGGGGTACGTTGACGCGTCTGACGAGCTCCAGCCTTCCCATCAGTCGATTGTACCGGTCGAGAATTCTGCCGCCCTGATCCGGCTGGAAGGTCTGAATGTCGCGCGGGGTGGGGCAGCCATCGAACCCGCACGTGCCCAGCCAGATATCCGTGAAATAGACTCCTAGAATGCATATTGCGAGTAGGCTGTGGAGGATTACGCTCCGCCTCCTCATCAATTTCAACACAGTCGGAAAAATGTACCGTCCCCTTGCAGTCTCAGTCATCTTCCTCGCTCTTGCTTGCAGCAGGGGCACGAAGTCGGCCTCGGCCGCGAATACTTCGTCGAGCACATCGGTCAGCGCCACCCAAGGCGCCGCCGGTCAATCATCAGACACCGCGAGCAACCTCGCGGGTCCAGCCGCCGTCACAAACGGCGTGGTCTCCTCTGGCGCTACGAACGGCATGACCTCCTCTGGCGCAACGAACGGCGTGGGCGCTCCTGGCGCTACGAATGGCGTGATCTCCTCTCCGCAGGGTCCATCCTCCACTACGGTGGGTTCGAGCGCGAGTTACGCGTCGAACGCCGGCGGTGGAACTACGGGCACGCCCGCTGGCGCTACGTCAAAATCCGCGCTATCAGGAACTCCGAACCCTAATCGAACTCCCAACGAGATGGGACGGATCATGGTGCTGGAGTATCACCTGATCACGGATCACAACGGACTGTATGCCCGCGAGCGAGGGCAGTTCCGGAAAGATCTCGAGCTGCTTTACGATCGCGGCTATCGTCCGGTGAACATGAGCGACGTGCTCGACAAAAATCTCAATCTTCCGAAAGGAATGTCGCCCGTCGTATTCGTTTTCGACGACGCGTCGCCGGAGCAGTTCCGCTACATCAACAACAACGGAAAGCTGGAGATCGATCCGACGAGCGGGATTGGCATCTGGCTCGACTTCAAGAAGACGCACCCGGATTGGAACAACAAGGCGGTGTTCTGCCTGCTGTCGGGCGCGAACGCCGGGCACAATTTCTTTGGCGATCGCGGAATCCAGGGCCAGCTCTCGAGCTGGAGATTTCAGAAAGTGAGATGGCTCGCCGCGAACGGGTTCGAGCTTTGCGACCACACCGTGTGGCACGCGCAGCTCAGCAAATATCCCGATGCGTTCGTCCAGGAGCAGATTGCCTTGAACGCGTTGGCGATCGATTCCGCAGTGCCGGGCTACAAGATCAAATCGATGGCACTGCCGCAGGGGCTCTGGCCGAAGAATCGCGCGCTGGCGAGTCACGGATCGTGGACGGATCCCAAGACCGGCAAGACCATCACGTATAGCTGGCCGGTGGTGTTCGAGGTCGCGGGTGGGCCGATGCGCAGTCCTTACGATCCAGCGTTTAACCCTGGCATGACACCGCGCATTCAGGTGATCGGGAACGCGATCGAATCCACGATCGACAAGCTCGAGCGCTCCGGTAACGCGTACATCTCGGACGGGAATGCTTCCACCGTCGCGCGGCCTGCTGGTCGGCCCGCCATTGTAGCCGCGAAGCATTGAGCTCGCGTTTCATCTGGATCTTTGGCGGTCAGGCGGGTGAGGGTGTCATCTTGGCGACAACGCTCGCTCGGGCGGAGCCCCTAAGTGCGCTCCCTCGCTCCGCTCGGTCGCGGGTCTCCTGGTCGCTCGCTGAATGTCGCCAGCGATGACACCCTCGCCCGCCTTCCCAACAGATCTCCAGTAGCGCGTAGCATACTTCGCGGCACACGTAGTTGGCGTGCGACGTACCGCATCCGGCCGCGCGACGACTAGTGCTTCGCGCGCGAGAGGCATGCGTTCCGCGCTCGGTAGCGCGCGGACGTCGCGGCTTCGGCGCGCGTTTCGGCGCGCGTTTCGGCGAAAAGTCCGAGCGGCAGCCCAGCATCGTGGTGCGCGCTCTTACAGATCTGTACAGGGTTGGAGAGGGGTGTCCTCGCAGGCGCTTTCCAAAGCGAGCGCGAGG
>JBOHTB010000052.1:0-5473 GCA_050733435.1 Gemmatimonadaceae bacterium
ATTTCTTTCCTTCGGCCGAGGCGCTTCACCAGAACCATCCGGATATGGGGCAGGTCGAGACGGAGCTTCGCGCGCAAATCAATCGCGCTCTCCATTCAGGTCTCAAGATCGACTACGTCGACTACCACATGGGAACGGTTTTCGACGATCCGCAATTCCTCGCCATCGCGGAGAAGCTCGCCAAAGAATACGGCCTGGGGATGATGGGCTACTTCGGCGACACCCGTGGAAACCCTCAATACGACGCTGCTCCGAGTGCCAAGACGGACAGCGTCATTGCTTTCGTCGACCGGTTGCATCCGGGCTACAACGTGCTCGTCACCCACGTCGGGATAGACAACGCGGAGCTCGGCGCGTTGGTAGACATGAACACCAGCGGACCCCTGGCGGATATGAGCAGGAATCGACAAGGGGAGCTGGATGCAGTAACATCACCGCGTTTTAAAGCGGCCGTCGCTGGCCCCAAGGTTCACCTCATCACGTATCGGCAGCTGATTGCAATGCAAGGCCTGTCGGCCATGCGAAGACCCCGCGGTTAACACGCACGTGGACTACTGGAGGATTGAGATGAAAAAGATGTTGCTTGGTTTGTTCGCACTGTTTTTCGCCGCAACTGCATCGGGCCAGCAAACGCAGGTCACTGGAACCGTGACCTCTCAGGGCGGCGCACCGCTCCAGGGCGTCACCGTCCGCGTGGATGGTACCGACATTCGCACGCAGACGGATGCGACCGGAAAGTATCGGATCACCGCGCCGGCGGACGGGACTCTCGACTTCGCTCGCGTCGGCCAGAAACCGGTTCAGATGACGGTCTCGGGTCGCACGAACCTCGATGTCACGATGGCCGCGATCTCATACCTCGAGCAGGTGGTCGTCACCGCGTACACCGAACAGCGCCGCGCGGACATCACCGGCGCAGTAGCCAGCGTCGACATCGACGCGGCTAAGAAGGAGAGCGCTGCCAGCGTGCTCAAAGCGATGGATGCTACCGTTCCAGGCGTAACGCTCCAGACGAGCGGCTCGCCAGGATCGCGCAGCACCATCAGAGTCAGAGGCATCAGCTCCTTCCAGAACAACGATCCTCTCTACATCGTCGACGGGACGCCGGTCCAGGACTCGTACGTCAACTTCCTGAACCCCGAGGACATCGCGTCCATTCAGGTTCTAAAGGATGCGTCGGCCGCATCGATCTACGGCTCGCGAGCCAGCAACGGCGTCATCGTGATCGAGACGATAAAGGGCAGCAACACCGGAGCCCCGAGAGCAACTCTGCGGGCAAGGACCGGCGTCGCAACTCCGGTACAGGGATATGATGACCTTCTGCTCACCAATTCCCTCGATTACTTCGCGGTCCAGAAACAGCGCTATCTCAATGCGGGCCTGCCGGTGCCAGCGACGCTCATCGGCGTCTACGGCGATCCCAACAATCCGTCGGTCCCCGCTTACACGTACGTGACTCCGGGCGCCGTTCTTACGAGGGACGCCTTCGGACGCCCCTTGACGGTGGACGCCTCCAAGTATTCGTACCCGAACAATCTGATCGAGCCGGGCAGTGCCGGCACCGACTGGTGGAAAGCCGTTTGGGGCTCCGCGCCGATTCAGGACTACAACCTCGATGTGCGAGGCGGCGCTGAATCCAACGCTTACGCCGTTTCGTTCAATTATTTCGATCAGAAAGGAACTTCCGCGTACACGGACTTCAAACGCGGGAACGTTCGCGTGAACACGTCGTTCAACCGGTCGAAGCTCAACTTCGGCGAGAATATCGCGCTATCGATCGATCGCCATTACGGCGGCGTACCGGATGATCCGAGCACTGG
This sequence comes from Gemmatimonadaceae bacterium, assembly GCA_050733435.1. GTDB lineage: Bacteria > Gemmatimonadota > Gemmatimonadetes > Gemmatimonadales > Gemmatimonadaceae > UBA4720. Next base: position 1,821 of record JBOHTB010000052.1, read on the forward strand.
TGCGGAGAACGGAATCCTCGGCAAGGACATCCTTCTCCAGCCGGTCGTCTCCATATACGACATCGCTGGCAACTTTGCGGGCGCCAAGGGCGTGCCGGCCGTCAACAGCAGCAATCCCCTCAAGAATGCCTTCGATGCGAAGGACAATATCACCAAAGACGACCAGGTCTTCGGCAACGTCTTCGCGGGATATAATTTCACCCAGGCGGCGACGGTGTTGAGCAGGCTCGGCTTCGACGTCCGTCAGAATGCTTTTAACGGCTTCTTCAACAGCACGCCGCAAAACAACGAGGCGTCGTTCTCGAACTCGATTTCCGAGTTCAACTATCAGCAGCTCGATTGGACGTGGACCAACACCGCCCGGTACGTGAAGACGATCTCCAAGGGTAGTGTTGACCTGCTGTTAGGTCAGGAAGCGAACGCCGGCAACGACCGGTTCCTCTCGGGCTCTATCAGCAACCTGCTGAACAGCGATATTGCGTCGAGGTACATTCAGGACGCCCTCGCAGATCCAAACACCAAGAACGTCGGCAGCTCCGGTGGCCAGCACGCGTTGCTTTCGTTCTTCGGTAAGGCAGGCCTCAATTACGCCGACAAGTACGTTGCGAGCTTTACTCTAAGAAGAGACGGCTCATCCAACCTGGCACCTGGCAACCAGTGGGGAACATTCCCAGCCGTGGGCTTTGGATGGCGGATCAGCAACGAGCCGTTCCTCGCCAACAACAGAATTCTTTCCGACGTCATGCTCCGATATGGCTGGGGCATCACGGGCAATCAGGACATTCCTTCGGGCCGCATTGTATCGACATTCGGCGGCAACCGCGGCGACACCTTCTACGACATCACTGGCTCGAACACGAGCATAGTTCCGGGCTTCCGTCAGACATCACTCGGCAACCCGAATTTGAAGTGGGAGGAGAACAAGTCGACAAACGTCGGCACGGATATGTCGCTGTTCGAGGGCGCGCTGAACGTGGTCCTCGACGTGTACAGACGCACGACCGACAATCTGCTATTCAATCCGGCAACGCCTGCCACCGCCGGGGTCGCAGCTCCGCCGATCGTCAACATCGGCAAAATGCGGAACACCGGGTTCGACTTCTCGCTGGGCCACGTCGGCTCCTGGTGGAACGCAACGTTCAACGGCAGCCACTACAAGAACACCATTCTTTCGATCGACGGTGTTCAGACGTCGTTCTTCGGCCCGGGATCAACACGCCTCGGGAACAACGTTACCATTAACGAAGTCGGTCATCCCATCGGGTCTTTCTACGGCTATATCGCCGACGGCTATTTCCAGAATGCAGCCGACGTCGCGGCCCACGCGACGCAGGACGGCGCGGCTCCGGGACGCATCAAATTCCGGGACATCAACGGTGATGGCGTTATCGACGCGAACGACCGCACGATCATTGGCAGTCCGCACCCCAGCTTCACCGCCGGCCTGGATCTCGGTGCGCATCACGGCAACTGGGATGCGAGTGCAACGATATTCGGAACCTATGGCAACAAGATCTTCGAGAACCAGATGGACTTCTACGTCTTCCAGGACTTCTCGTCGAACGTGAGGAAGGATCTGCTCGCCAATTCATGGACGCCGCAGAACCCGAACGCCAAGTATCCGATCCTGGATATCAACGACACGTTTAGCGATAAACCAAGCAGCTACTACGTCAAAGACGGCTCGTACACCAGGCTGCGCAGTGTCCAGTTGGGCTACACGCTGCCGGGAAGCGCTCGCTATCTGCCCGGCGCGAGAGTGTATGTCCAAGGCGAGAATCTCTTCACGAAGACCAACTACGACGGGCTGGATCCGGCGCTGCCTCCATCAAATGCCACTGGAGCGGCGGGCGACATCCGCGATCAGTTCATGGGAGTTGATCAGGGTTCCTACCCGACCAACAGAATTTTCAGCATCGGCATAGTCACCTCATTCTGAAATCAATCAGCCTTCTAAAGGAAAAGAGACGATGAAAACTGTATCGAAAAACGCTCTGCTCCGCGGCACGGGACTGGTGATTCTTGCGACAGCGGTGCTGTACGGCTGCAAGGATTTCCTTAGCAACGCAGCCGAGCCACAAGGAACGTTGAATCAACAGACGCTCGCGAATCCCGCGGGCGTCGAAGGAAGCCTCATTGCCGCGTATCGAGCGCTTGACTGCACCAACTCGATCCCCGCCCCGGGCGGGTGGGGATGCGCGGCAAGCAACTGGGTCTTCGGCGACGTAGTCGGCGACGACACCTACAAAGGGTCCGACCACCTCGACCAGTCGCCCATCAATGATCTCGAGGACTACCACTGGGACGGTGGGGGCGCCGGCCTCTACCTGGAAGACAAATGGAATCAGGTATACGAGGGAGTCGTGCGCGCGAACTCCACGCTCCGCCTCCTCAAAGCGGTTGAGTCCTCGAGCCCGACCGAGTTTTCGGTGGCAGACGCAAACGGCATCGCGGGTGAGGCGATTTTCCTCCGCGCCTACTACCACCAGGAGGGCTGGCGGATGTGGGGCAACATTCCCTACTACCGCGAAGACGAGACGGATTTCCGCAAGCCGAACGAAGACAGCAGCGCGGTTGCCGCGGATATCCTGAAGGATCTGGACTCGGCGATGAAGCTGCTTCCGGCCACGCCGCGTAACGGCCAGAAGGGTCGCGCTACGAAGTGGACAGCGGAGGCCTACAAGGGCCGCGTGCAGCTGTACAACCACGACTACGCAGGCGCTGTCACAACGTTCAAGGATGTTGTTGCGAGCGGCGTATACGGGCTCGAGGCCACTGTCCCCGATGTATGGACTGCAGTCTTTACCAAGGAAAACGGAAAGGAGACGATCTTCGCGTATCAGGCTTCCGCGAACGATGGCGAGCCAAACGCAGAAAATGCCAATGAAGGAGAGAGGCTCAATTTCCCATATTCGCCGAGCCACTTCGCTTGCTGCGGTTTCAATGATCCCACGCAGAACCTTGTGAATTTCTTCCAGGTGGACAACAACGGACTGCCTCTCTCGATGTCGTCGCCTAGTACGTGGAACAACTCGAGTGCCGAATTCGTGTCGGGTAGCGGGACGGCTGTTGATCCCCGACTGGACTGGACGGTAGGGCGCGACGGAGTTCCATACAAGGATTGGGGACTGGAGCATGACAGCTGGTCGAGGGATCCGGAAAACGCCGGCCTGTACGCCCCCAAGAAGAACATCCATGAAAAGGCCAGTGGTGCCGAGACAACTGTCGGTTGGCAGCCACAGCAACAGAGCTCGATGAACATTCACCTTTTCCGGTACGCCGACCTTCTGCTGATGCTGGCAGAAGCTGAAGTTGAAACGGGCGATCTGAATGGCGCGCTGGCGCTAGTGAATCAGGTTAGAGCACGCGCTGCTGTGGCGGCGCAAGGGTGTGGAGCGGCCGCTGACAACGACGTCGTCGCGAAATACCCGCAGTGCTCAGGGCATCCCGAGATGACGCTTCCCATCAACTCTCCATTGATTACCTGGGCGAGGTACGACGTCAGGCCCTACCCATCATTCCCGAGTGCGGCGTACGCGCGGGCGGCGGTTCGCACCGAGCGCAGACTCGAGCTGGCGCTGGAAGGTCAGCGCTTCTTCGACCTGAGACGCTATTCAATGGCGGCAGCGGAGTCTACGATCAACGTTGACTAC
>JBOHTB010000053.1:0-8544 GCA_050733435.1 Gemmatimonadaceae bacterium
TGACGGAAGACTCACCCAGAATATTACGCAACGCGCTCAGTGCCGCACCATCCGCAGCAAGTTTCAGCGAGCGGGAGCGGAGCCGGGCTTGTGTTCCCGTTCCGTCGCTCCATCGAAACTCGAGCGGTGCTGAGCCTGGATAAGATTCGGCGATCGCCCGCACATCGGACATCACATCACCTGAGTATGCGCCTTTTGCCAGGTCGATTGCAACAGTCACCTGTCCATTGGTGCGCATCTCCGCCAGCTTCGTCGCCGAGTCGACGATGAATGCTGGGTTGTCCGACGCCTCGTCGCGCCTCGAGTAGGCGCCCTTGAGCAGTATCGGTACGTCGGCTCGAATCTGATCATTGAGAGTCGCCCATTTTTCGGGGAAGACCAGCACCTCGGCCGAACCGGAAAAATCTTCCACTGTAAGGCGCGCGAATTCAGATCCGGACCGTTTGCTCATCTGACGCTTGATGTTCGTAACGACCACGGCGAGGGTCATGAGCTCGGGTCTCCACATGCCGAGGTCCGACACTGTGTGTGTCGCGAAGATCTCGGCCTCGGCGCGAAATCGCTCGAGCGGATGACCTGAAGTATAAAACCCAAGGATCTCTTTTTCGTGGGCAAGTCGCTCGGACTCGGTCCACGGCGCTGCGTTCGGAAGAGCGAGGGTGGCTTGAGATTTTTGCGACTCCCCGGATGGTGAGCCGAAGAGAGAGACCTGCCCGGTTGCAATGTCCTCCTGACGGAGCGAGGCCTCACGAATGGCCGTGTCGAGCCCGGCGGCGATTTGTGCCCGATGCCCGCCCAGCGAATCCAGTGACCCGGCGTGCGCGAGGGCCTCGAGCACTCTCTTGTTGCAAATGCGTAGATCGATACGCTCGCAGAGATCGAAGATGGAAGTGAACGGACCGTCCTTTTTTCGAGCAACGAGGATGGAATCGATCGCGCCGCGCCCGACGTTGCGCACGGCACCGAGTCCGAAGCGGATCTTTGTCTCTCCGACGACGGTGAACTTGTAACCCGATTCGTTGATGTCCGGCGGAAGGATCTCGAGTCCGGGCTCGGCCGCGCCGGGAACATGAAGCTGTCTCGCCTCGTTGATGTACTTGACGACGCCGTCGGTGTCGCCGATTTGCGACGACATGAGCGCGGCCATGAAATCGGCCGGGTGATGGGTCTTGAGCCAGGCCGTATGATAAGTGAGGATCGAGTACGCGACTGAGTGCGACTTGTTGAATCCGTATCGGCCAAAAGTCTCGATCTGACTCGCGATCTCCTCGATGATCTCGCGATCGTAGCCGCGGGCAACCGACTTCTCGATGAATTTTCCCAGCTCGAGACGTATGAGCTCCGCATCCTTTTTCCCGACGGCTTTGCGCAGGACGTCCGCTTCTGCGAGCGAGATACCAGCGATCTTCTGCGCAATGCGCATCACCTGCTCCTGGTAGGTGATGACGCCGTAGGTAGGCTCGAGGATTGGCATGAGCTCGGGCAGGATGTACGATACCGGCTCTTCTCCGCGCCTCCTTCGCATGTAGACGCGGTGCATTCCGGCATCGAGAGGGCCCGGGCGCATGAGGGCATTCGATGCAACGAGATCGTCGAATCGATCGGCTCGAATGCTCCTGAGCATGTCGGTGGCGAGTGGCGACTCGAATTGGAACACGCCGACGGTGCGACCAGCGCGGAGCATTCGGTACGTCTCGGGATCGTCCAGCGGAAGCGTGTCGAGATCTGGAGCCGAGCCCGTGCGCTCGCGAATTCCCTTCAGCGTGTCGCTGATGACCGTGAGAGTCGTGAGCCCCAGGAAATCCATTTTGAGCATCCCGGCGTGCTCGAGCGCGTTCATGTCGTACTGGGTGACGACAACGGAATCATCATCGCCGTTTGTCGAACCGGCTCCGCGAGATGCCTGGGTGCAGATCGGTACGTAGTCGTCGAGTGGACCGGGCGCGATTACAACGCCGGCCGCGTGAACTCCCGCGTGGCGGGAGAGTCCCTCGAGCTTCATCGCATAGTCAAGAAGCTGCCGGTATCGCTCCTTCTTCTCTCTCACTTCGCGCGGGTCGTCGTTGCGCGTCGTGTACAGGTCTCGCACTTCGGGGATGCGCTCGATTGCCTCTTTTACCGTAAGCGAGAAGTTGGGGTGGTTCGGAACCAGCTTCGCGAGGTAATCGGTTTCGGAAGGAGTGAACCCCAGGGTGCGTCCGACGTCCTTGATTGCCGCGCGTGACTTGAGCGTTCCGAAAGTGATAATCTGTCCAACAGAATCCCGTCCGTACTTCTGTCTGACATACTCGATCACCTCACCACGTCGCTCGAAGCAGAAGTCGACATCGATGTCGGGCATGGAGACGCGCTCGGGGTTCAGAAAGCGCTCGAACAGGAGATCGAAGCGGAGCGGATCGACATCCGTAATGCGCAACGAGTACGCGACGAGTGATCCTGCTGCCGACCCGCGGCCGGGACCGACCGGAATTCCTTTTTCGCGCGCGGCTTTGATGAAGTCGGCGACGATCAGAAAGTACCCAGCGTAGCCGGTGTTGGTTATGACGCCCAGCTCGTACTCCAGCCTCTCTCGCACTTCGGGAGGTAGCTCGGCGCCGTAGCGCTCGTGAGCGCCCTGCTCTGCGAGGCGCACGAGCAGCTCATTCTCTGTCTCGACGTCCGAAGGAAGTGGAAACGATGGGACCTTATACTGCTTCGAGAACTGGATCGCCGATTCCTCGGCGATGCGCAGTGTGTTGTCGAGGACGTCCTTGCGGCCCGGGAACGCGTCGGCGATCTCAGTCGCATTCTTGAAGTACAGTCCGGCGTCGTAGTGCATCCGATTGGTATCGGAGAAATCCTTGCCGAGGCCGATGCAGAGAAGCACGTCGTGGGCGTCGTGGTCGTCGCGGGTGAGGAAGTGCGCGTCGTTGGTCGCGAGCACGGGCAGATTGAGCTCCGCGGCCAGCTGAAAGACGCGGGAGTTTAACGTCGCCTGATTTTCGGAATCGTGGGCCTGGACCTCGAGATAGTAGCGATCGCGAAAGACGTCGGCATACCAGGACGCAGCAGCGCGCGCCTGATCGTATTCGTCGGAAAGGAGGTGGTGCGCGATTTCGCCGGCCATGCAAGCGGACGACACGACGATTCCTTCACTATATCTGGCCAGGAGCTCACGATCGACGCGCGGCTTGGCGTAAAATCCCTCTGTGTAGGCGAGTGATGAGAGCTTGACTAGATTCTTGTACCCGGTGGAGCTCTGGGCGAGGAGGATCAGGTGGTAATAGGGTTTTCCGCGGTCTCCACCGACGCGATCGCGGGCACGTCTGTCGCCGGGGGCGACATAGGCTTCCATGCCGATAATCGGCTTGAGCCCTGCTTTTTTGGCTTTTTCCTGGAACTCCCACGCGCCGTGAAGGTTACCGTGATCGGTTATGGCGAGGGCAGGCTGCTCGAACTCCAACGCTCTACCGATGAGATCATCGATGCGGTTGGCGCCGTCAAGAAGTGAGTATTCAGAGTGGCAGTGAAGGTGAACGAAGGACACTTGGTAAGATAATGCGACGCGGTTTCTTAGCGATAGCGGCTGGAGTCGGCCTCGTGGCTCTTTTCTCAGCTCCGACTGCGTGTTATCTGAGTCGCGGGGCGTGGGAAGAAGCCAAAATTTTGAGCCGACGGCAGCCGATTTCGGAGTTAGTGAAGGACCCTCGAACCCCGAGGGATGTTCGCGACAAGTTAAAGCTAGTTTTGGCCGCGAGGCAATACGCAAAGGACAGCATTAAGCTTCGGGTCAAAGACAGTTTTACGACATATTCGAGACTCGACCACGACACTCTAGTTCTGCTTGTTTCGGCCGCATACCGCGACACGCTGAAGCCGTACACCTGGTGGTTTCCGATAGTGGGACGAGTGCCGTATAAGGGCTACTTCGATTTCGCGGCGGCGCATCGCGAAGCGAGCGATCTGGCGACCGAGGGATTCGACGTGTACGTGCGGCCGTCTGATGCGTTCAGCACGCTCGGATTTTTCAACGATCCGCTACTGAATACGACGCTTCGGGGCGACTCGCTATCGCTCGCCAACACGGTGATCCACGAGCTGACGCACAACACCTTTTATGCTGCCGGTCAGGTGCCGTTCAACGAATCCTTTGCGATGTTCGTCGGGGCGCGCGGAGCAGCCGCGTTTTTCAGATCGCGCGGTGAGGAGGAAGCGGCGGCGAAGCTCGATGCGCAGTGGCAGGACGACAAGATTCTGGCGCGGTTCTGGGCGCGGCTGATCCAGTCGCTCGACTCGGCGTATGCGGCGCAACCGCGGAGCAGGGAAGCGAGGATCCTCGCGCGAGACACTGTATACCTTCGAGCGCGTGCGGCACTCATTTCCGACGTTGGGCCGGAGCTAAAGACCATCAGTCCGAGATATGTGGAGCGTGTGCCGCTCGACAACGCCTCGTTGCTGGCGAGGCGAGTTTACGCCAGTGATCTCGACGTTTTTGATAGAGTGTACGAGAAGGAAGGAAGAGATCTGCGGCGGACGATCGGACGCGTGATCGCACTCGCGAAAGCAAACCCGAAGGAGCCGTTTCTCGCACTAAGACGGTGGTTGCAGTGACCGACGCGTAAAAAGCACGAGACGCCGCCGTTTCGACGCAGGTGGCCGAACAAAAGACCCTGCTCGCCGCCAACGTCTAAATATTCTCTTGACCTTGCAAGAATCTCGTCTACCTTCCCGATAGTTAGGCGGGACTGCTACCTCTTCAGCTTAGTGCTGAGGGTTGGGACCAGACGCCTGCGGGTCAGGATCGTGGCCAAAGAAGATCCTTGATCGCAGAGTGGTAGCGCGATTTAATTCGCCGCCCGCTAGCAGTCGTTCCACCAGCTACGGGATCCGCCATGAGCAGGCTTTCTACGACGCGTAATAGCGCGTCGTTCAAGGTGTGCAGCGACAAGTCGCCGCTGCGCCATTTCACTTCGAGAAGCACTGGAGGAGGTATGACCCATCTCGTAAGGAAATTGTTTGTGTTCTGTGCCGGCGTGGGCGGGTTGCTGCTACTTGCATCCGCACCAGCTTGGGCACAAGAGGACGGCACGGTCAGCGGGCGCGTTACAGACCCAACGACTGGTGTCCCGATTCCATCCGCGCAGGTGCAGATCGTCGGCACCACTCGGGGGGCAGTCACGGCGGACGACGGGCGATTTAGAATCGCGGGCGTGCGACCCGGTGTCTATCTGGTCCGAGTTCTGAGAATCGGCTACCAGGCATCCAGCCAATCGGTCACTCTGGGAAGCGGACAAACCATCGACCTGACGTTCGCGCTCACGCCAGCAGCGGTGACCCTCGACCAAGTGGTGACGCTGGCCACCGGCGAGACCACTCGAAAGCGCGAGCAGGGAAACGTCATCGGCACACTACAGCCGGAGCCTGCGCAACTCGCAACTGCTGGCAACATGACGCAGCTCCTGACCGGCCGAGTGCCAGGTGTTGATGTTGCGACGCCCGGCGGCACCATTGGATCGAGCGCGCGTCTCCGCATCCGCGGCGCAAGTTCCCTGTCTCTGTCAAACGATCCGCTTCTTATCGTCGACGGAATCAGGGTGGACAATAACGCAGCCTCATCGACGATTGGGGTTGGGGGCCAGACTCCATCGCGATTCAATGACATTAATCCTGAGGACATAGAGAAGATCGACATCCTCAAGGGACCCGCGGCATCAGCCCTTTACGGAACCGCGGCTGCCAACGGAGTGATTCAGATCACCACGAAGCACGGCCGCTCCGGGAAGACTCGCTTCACGGTTTTTGGTGAGTCGGGAAGCATCAAGAACGTCACCACCTTTCCCAGCAATTTCGCGTGGGTCGGCACAAGCACGAGCACGGGCAATCGGACAACAAACTGCAATCTGGACAACCAGACCCGGGGACTCTGCACACCGAATCCTGATTCTCTCGTAAGCTTTAGCCCGCTCGTTCAGTACAGTCCGTTCATTACTGGCCAGCGCGGGGCTTATGGAGCGAGTGCCGTCGGTGGAAACGACCGATTGAATTACTACATCGGAGGAAACTACGATCGGCAACAGGGAGTCTTTGACGCGAACACGGATCAAAGGGCGGGAGGGCGTATGAACCTCACCGCGCAGCTAACCGACAAATGGAATATTCAGCTAGGCACCAACTATCTCGCCGACCATCTTCGCCTGCCCCAGAACGACAACGACATCCTTGGAATCGTGTCGTCGGGCCTTCTTGGAAGCGCATTTGACGATTCCGTACCGGGCAAGGCGTGCCCGTCGCCTGGCTGCGCGCATGGATATCTGAACGGTCAGATTCCGCAGGTGCTGGAGGCGGTCTGGCAGACCCGGCAGGACATCCAGCGTTTCCAGAACAGCATCGTCAGCAACTATCAGCCTCTGGGGTGGCTCAAGGCGTCGGGGACCGTCGGTCTGGATTATCTCGGACGCTGGGACAACGAGATCATTCCGCCGGCATCGGTGTTCTTTGGCTCACTGCCAGACGGTCAGCGGACATCGAACCCGTACTCCATCTACACGTATACGGCGCAGGGAAATCTGAGCGCAACCTGGTCTCCCATGAGCACCGTCACTACGACGACCACAGCCGGGACGCAATTCAATAAAGCGCTCGTCCGCGGAACGCAGGCGTTCGGCGCCAAACTCCTTGGCGGAACCTCGTCGCTCGCAGGTACCACCGCGCGATTTGCCGTGAACGAAGTGAGCACGGACAACAAGACGCTTGGGTATTTCGGTGCTGAGGAAGTGGGTTGGCGCGATCGCGTGTTCATCAACGCCGCGCTTCGCAACGACAAAAACAGCGCGTTTGGTCAGAATTTCGGATCGATCACGTATCCGTCGTTCGGCGGGTCGTGGGTCATAAGCGAAGAGTCCTTCTTCCCGAAGACAGACATTCTGAGCTCTCTAAGGTTGAGAGCTGCCACCGGAAGGTCGGGCCGGCAGCCGAACTTCCGCGATGCGATCACGTTCTTCAACGCTACGACGGTTACCGTGAACAGCACGGATGTGCCGGGCATCGCGATTGGAGGAACCGGGAACGTTGCGCTGAAGCCGGAGCGCTCCACCGAAGGAGAAGTCGGGTTCGACATGGGCCTCGTCGGGCAGCGGGTCAACTTCGAGTACACGCACTACAACAAGAAGACTGACGACTTGCTCGTCGCCGTCCCGCTTGCACCTTCACTGGGGCTGAGCAATAGTCAGTTCCAGAACCTCGGGACTGTCCGGAACACGGGCAACGAGTACTCGCTCGACGCAAACGTCTTCGACACGCGGGCAGTTGCATTCAACTTCGGCATTGCGGCGTCGAACAACGAGAACACGCTACTTAGCCTGGGCTTTCTGCCCGGAACGAATACGCCGGTTCCACCGATCATCGTGAACACCCAGCAGAAGCACGTAGCCGGTTATCCGCTGGGCGGCTACTGGCAGCGCCCTTATACGTACTCCGACGCAAACGGGGACGGCATCATCGCACGCAGCGAGATCAAGCTCGGGGACACCGCGGTCTATCTCGGCAACGTTCTGCCGAAACGCGAATTCTCCTTCTCGCCTACGGCAACGTTCATGAGAATTTTCAAGGTATCGGCGCTGATCGACCACAAGGGGGGCTACAAGCTCTTCGACAATACCCGCCGGTTCCACTGCAGCTTCAGCACGTGCCAGGAATCCTTCGACAAGTCAATGCCGCTTGCGGACCAGGCAGCAGCAATCGCGATCGCGCTCGGAACGGACGCCGGATACATCGAAAACGCAGCTTTCACCAAGCTGCGCGAGCTTTCGTTCACCGTTCTTGCGCCTGACCGCTTTGCGCAGCGCCTCGGACTCCAGACCGTCGACTTCACGATAGCGGGAGCGAACCTGAAGACATGGACGGATTACAAAGGATTTGATCCCGAAGTCAACGCCGTTGCGGGTGCGAACTTCAGCACCCAGGAATTCCTCACGCTTCCACCGTCCCGCACGTGGACGGCGCGCATAAATGTCACTTTCTAACCTTAACCGACCGAGCGACCAATCAATGAAGAATAGACTTCTCGCCCGTCGGCACCTTAGCCGGTTGGGCACCTTTACCGCGCTCTCGGCATGCGCAGTCATGTCACTGAGCGGATGCGATAGCAAAAAGATTCTAACTGTGACGGACCCGGATGTCGCCAGGCCTGGAGCATTGGATAATCCCTCCGCACTTCCAGCGCTGCGCGCTGGAGCAGTCGGTTCCTTCGGCACCGCGTACGACGGCACGACGTCGGACGAAGAGCAAGTTCAGCTGGCGGGATCGTTGGGAGACGAGCTGATAAACACCGAAACGTTTCCAACGCGAATCGAGTTCGACCAGCGCGCGCAGACCATCACGAATACGAGTCTGATCGGCACGTTCGTGGATATCAATCGCGCGAGGGGCCTGGCCCAACGAGCGATCGACGGGTTCACGAAATTCGCGAAAAACACCGGCGATAGCACCGGATTCCCCGAGGTGCTGTCCCTAGGCGGGCTTACGTACGTTCTTTTTGCTGAGAACTACTGTCCCGCAGTGCCGTTG
>JBOHTB010000054.1:0-5969 GCA_050733435.1 Gemmatimonadaceae bacterium
GACGGAGGGAGCTGCTGCTTGTACGAAAGCCCTCTAGGCGCCAGGGCCTGAAACCATTGCCCGGCCCGCTTCCCGCTTCCCGCCTCCGGCTTCCCGCCTCCCGCGTCCCATATATTCACCAATGCCCCCGCGCCACCTCTACATTCACGTTCCGTTCTGCGCGCGGCGCTGCTCCTACTGCGATTTCTCGATCGCCGTTCGTTCGCAGACGCCGGTGGACGAGTACATCGGCGCGCTCAGGTCGGAGCTTGCGCTTTCGGCCATTGACGGCGCGGTGCTGGACACTGTCTACCTGGGCGGAGGAACCCCCTCTCGACTCGGCGGCCCGGGGATCGCGGCGGTAATCGGAGCAGTTCGCGAGCGTGCCTCGATCTCCCCCGACGCCGAGTTAACGATCGAGGCGAATCCCGACGACGTAAATGACGTCGGCGTCGCGCGCTGGGCAGCCGCCGGGGTCAACCGAATCTCACTCGGCGCGCAGAGCTTCGACGCCTCCGTGCTCCGCTGGATGCACCGAACGCACGACGCGGAGCAAATTGGCCAAGCCGTGCGGACGATTCGTCGGGGCGGAATCGAAAATATTTCCCTCGACCTGATCTTTGCTTTGCCCGCTCACCTGGGCAGAGTCTGGGAAAAAGATCTCGAACGAGCGATAGCGATGTCCCCGTCCCACCTCTCGCTGTATGGCCTCACGGTGGAGGAGCACACCCCTATCGCTCGCTGGGCTGATCGAGGGGCGATAGTCGAAGGATCTGAGACGCAGTACGAGGAAGAGTTTCTGTACGCAGACGAGACGATGACATCAGCAGGATTCGAGCATTATGAGGTTTCCAATTTCTCTCTGCCCGGCCGTAGATCTCGCCACAACTCGGCTTACTGGACCGGTGCCGCCTACGCGGGAGTTGGACCATCAGCGCATTCCTTCGATGGCAGTGTCCGAAGGTGGAACGTTGCCGCTTATTCCGAGTGGGTGACGCGTCTCGCCAACGGAGTCTCTGTTACTGCCGGCGAGGAGTCGCTCTCCGAGGAGAACCGGAGCGCTGAATCGATCTATCTGGGACTGCGCACCACGAGTGGAATCGAGATCGCCGGACCGGAGGAGGAGTTGGTCGCGCGCTGGGAAGTGGCGGGATGGGCGGAGTGCGGGGAGAGGGAAGAGGGAAGCGGGAAGAGGGAAGCGCGGGGAACGGCGTCCTTGCAACAGTATGACGCGTTGAGAGCTGATCGTTCTGCCCGCATCGCTCATCTCCGGCTCACTCCCAGTGGCTGGCTCCGGCTCGACAGCATCGTCGTCAGCCTGGCTGCTTCGCGCGGCCGGGGGCCAGTGAGCCCGTAACTGCAACTCCTAGTGGCTGCTATATTTAAGTTATGTCACCCCCTGGTCTGAGCGAGCGCGAACGGCGCATACTTGAGGCAGTCATCCAGGCGTATGTAGCGACGGCACAGCCCGCCGGCTCCCGGAGCATTGCCCACAAATTCGGGCTCGGCGTTTCTCCCGCGACGATTCGCAACACAATGAGCGATCTCGAGGAGAAGGGCTATCTCTACCATCCACACGCCTCAGCCGGGCGGGTGCCGACAGACGTTGCATACCGGGTTTACGTCGATTCTCTGATTCCCATTCGCGCGCCCGATCTCAACGAACGCGAGCGTCTCACCGCGCAGATCGTGGCGGGAGGATCGGCGGTCGAGGCCATTCTTAGGCGCGCCGCCCAAAGCCTCGGTGTGATCACTCAGGAGCTCGGCATCGCGCTTGGGCCCCGTCTCGATGACGCGCTGCTCGAGCGCGTCGAGCTCATCAAACTCTCCGCGGAGCGATTGCTCGTTGCGCTCACTTTGTCGGCTGGTGCGGTCCGGACCATTTTCGTCGACGTCCATGGCGAGATTGCCGATGCCGCGATCTCGGAAGTCACCCGCGTCCTCAACGAGAGACTTGCCGGATTGAGCCTTCGTCAGATCCGCTCTTCGCTCGGCGATCGTTTGCGCGACATCGGTCCAACACGAGAAGCATCGGATCTCCTCAACGTGTTCATCGAAGAGGGCGATCAGCTTTTCGATAGCGCGCTCGAGCCCAGCGACGACACCGTTTTGCTTGGCCAGGCATCCGTTCTCGCCGAACAGCCGGAGTTCGCCAGCATCGACAACATGAGAAAGCTGGTGGCGCTCACGGAGACGCGCGAGAAACTCGGCGAGCTACTGCGTCGTCGTAGCGAGACGGGTGGCGTCTCGATCACCATCGGCAACGAGCACAATGATCCGAGGCTCGCGAATTTCACGGTCGTCACTGCTTCCTATCACGCGGGTCCGCTCGCGGGTGTCATCGGCGTGATCGGCCCGACGCGCATGCCGTACGACAAGGTTATATCGCTGGTGACGCATACATCGGAGCTCGTGACAGATTTGTTGAAGGAGAATCCCAGGAACCATGGCTGATTTTTACCAGACGCTCGGCGTGCAACGTGGCGCGAGCGAGGACGAGATAAAGAAGGCGTATCGCAAGCTCGCAATGACCTATCACCCGGATCGCAACAACGGGGCGAAGGAGGCCGAGGAGAAGTTCAAGGCGATCACGGAGGCGTACGACGTGTTGCGCGATCCCGACAAGCGCGCCGTCTACGATCGCTACGGCGAAGCTGGGCTGCGCGGTGGAGCTGGCTTCCATCACGTCGACCTGTCCGAGGCGCTCAATATTTTCATGCGCGACCTCGGCGGCCTCGGAGGGTTCAGTGATCTCTTTGGTGGCGGCGGTGGTCGCGGATCCGGCCCCCGCACAGGTACGGATATCAAGATGGCGATGCCGCTCACTCTGTCCGAGGTCTCGACCGGCACCGAAAAAACGGTGACCGTGCGATTGCTCGAGCCGTGCGACCGATGCGACGGGAGAGGGGCAGAGCCCGGATCTTCTCCAGTGGTTTGCACCACATGCAGCGGCACCGGCGAAGTACGTCGGGCACAACGATCGTTTTTCGGGCAGGTCGTAAGCGTCGCGCCGTGTCCGACTTGTGCGGGCGAGGGAACGGTCATTTCTTCGCCGTGCAAGAAGTGCAGAGGGGAAGGTCGTCTTCGCGGTGAGAAGCAGGTCGTCGTTCGCATTCCCGCCGGAGTCGCCACTGGTCAGTACATGACGATGCGCGGCGTCGGCAACGTTGGTCCGCGCGGCGGGCCGCGAGGGGACATTCTCGTCGTCTTCGAAGTCGAGGAGGATCAGCGGTTCGAGCGCGATGGCGAAGATCTTTATACGGAGGTGCTGGTCACCTATCCGCAGCTCGTACTTGGCGCAAACGTCGAAGTGCCGATGGTGAGTGGGACGGTGACTCTGCAGGTGCCGTCGGGCACGCAGAGCGGTCAGATTTTCAACCTGCGTGGTCGCGGGCTTCCGAGAATCAACTCGAGCACGACCGGCGATCTGCACGTGAGACTGCAATTATGGACTCCCGATTCGCTCTCGGATGAGGAAGTCGCGCTCATGAAGCGCCTGGCTGAGATCCAGAAAGCCCCGGAGAGTCGGCCCAAGGGACTCTGGTCGAAGCTCAAAGAATCACTCGGGGCTTGATGGGGTCGCGCGAGACGCGAGAGGCTATCTCCCGACAGGAGCTTGACACTTGAGTTGGATTGCGCTGCGAATTACTCCAAACGTGAACAGGGAGGGAGTGATCGCGGCGCTTTTCGAGGCGGGCTCGCAGGGAGTACAGGAGGATGGCACTTCGCTCGTCACGCATTTCCCTCCGCTGACGCAAATCGATGGCGTCCGCGCGAGCCTGATGACCGCCGATCCGGGTGCCGACATAGAGATCTCGGAAACTCCGGAAGTCGACTACTCGGAATGGAGAGCAGCGGTTTCCGCCCATCGAGTCGGCAGACTCGTCATAGCGCCGCCATGGCTCGCTGGAGAATTCGATCGTGACACGACAATCGTCGTCGATCCAGCGATGGCGTTTGGGACGGGCGACCATCCAACCACTCGCGGTGTGATCCGTCTCATGCAGGGTGTCGTTCGTCACGGGGATGTGGTCGCCGATCTGGGAGCTGGAAGTGGTGTCCTGTCGATTGCGGCTGTGCGACTTGGAGCCGCGCGAGTCGCCGCTGTCGAGCTCGATCACGATTCCATCAGCAATGCCGAAGAGAACGTCGCAGCGAATGATGCAAGCGATCGCGTTGAGATCATCGAAGGAGACGCGACGATCATTCTCCCGCTGCTGGCGCCCGTGCGCGTGGTACTTGCGAACATCATTTCGTCGGTGCTCATGGAGATGCTGCCGATGATTCGTGGCGCGCTTTCGTCCGCAGGGCAGGCGATTATTGCTGGTATTCTGGTCGACGAACGGCCGTTGATGATCGACGCCCTCGAGGCCAACGGCTGGACGATCGAACGCGAAGACACGGAGGACGGTTGGTGGAGTGTGCAGATCGCACCCCGGTAGCAACTTTCTTTGTCGCCGACGAATCGTTCACTATCGGCGGCAGCGTCAGTCTGTCCGACGAAGCCGCCCACCACATTCGCGTGACGCGAGTGGGCGTTGGTGAATGCGTCGCGCTTCGGAATGGAATCGGCAAAGCGGCGGTCGGCGTTCTGGTGAAGGCCAGCAAAGGCTCCGCGGTCGTAGACGTCAGCGAGATTTCCGAGATTCCAAGGCCCGCGGCGATCCATCTGCTTGCGCCCGTCGCCGACCGGGAGCGGATGCTCTGGCTGGCGGAGAAGGCGATGGAGCTTGGCGTGACCAGCTGGCGGCCGGTGGTGTGGCGCCGATCGAAGAGCGTCAATCCCCGCGGCGAAGGCGCGACGTTTCAATCAAAGGTCCGAGCACGAATGATTTCCGCGCTGGTGCAAAGCGGTAGTGGTTGGCTGCCCGACATCTTTCCCGAGTCGACCATAGATCGAGCCATTGCGGCCGCTCCACTCGGGTCCAGAGTGTTACTCGCCAGGGATGGCGAGAATATCGGCGGGGTGCAGATGAAATCACCCGTGACGATTGCGCTGGGCCCGGAGGGTGGCATGGAGCAGGCCGAGCGCGACACGTTCACTGAAGCAGCGTTTCTCCCTGTGAAGCTGACACAAAGCACGCTACGTTTTGAGACAGCCGGCGTGGCTGGGATCGCGATCGCGGCGGCATCGCTGGCGCTCTCGAGACAATCCAATGCCTGACACGCGAAGCTGCATCTTCTGCCAAATCGCGCGCGGTGAGATACCCGCGAAGATGGTCGTCAACAACAAGGAGATCTTCGCGTTTCGCGATATCAACCCTCAGGCGCCGACGCACATTTTGATTGTTCCGAAGAAGCACGTCGCCTCGCTCGATGACGCGTCTGACTCGGATCTTCTCGGCCGCATGATGTCGCTGGCCGCGGCGTTGGCGAGGCAGGAAAAAATCGCCAAGTCCGGTTATCGCACGGTCGTCAATACCGGCGCGCACGGCGGGCAATCGGTTGATCATCTGCACATCCACCTTCTCGGTGGGCGCCCTATGGCTTGGCCGCCGGGGTGATCCTTTCGCTGCGGTTGGATCTCTGTTCGAGGTCGGTGAGAGTGCCGGCTTCGGCGCTACGCTCACTTGGTCGAAGCCCCTAACTGCGCTCCCTCGCTCTGCTCGGTCGCGGGTCTTCTCCTCGCGTTCGCTTTGCAAGCGCCTGCGCCGACACTCTCACCTCCCTCAATAGAGAGTCGCAACTGCAGCGGCGCGTAGCGCCGCACGCCCTCGACGACGATGCTCGCTTCAGACGGTGGGTCGCCCGTCCCCCTGTAAGGCGGGGATGCCGAGCTTCGCTCGGCTCGCTCCGCGAATTCGCTTTAAGTGGGCGTCCAACGTGGGACAAGCAACCCCCTCTCATCCTTGCCTGAGGCGACGCACAGTGTAGCCACGGCCGCATCTACGTTGGGGAGTCGGAGTGGGTCGGGACGCAGGCGACTTAAGGGAGCGACCAAGGAGACCCGCGAGTGAGCAGAGCGAACGAGCGCAGTTAGGGGCTCCGCC
>JBOHTB010000055.1:0-6196 GCA_050733435.1 Gemmatimonadaceae bacterium
GGCGGAGCCCCTAACTGCGCTCGTTCGCTCTGCTCACTCGCGGGTCTCCTTGGTCGCTCCCTTAAGTCGCCTGCGAGGACACCTGCACCGCCCTCCCAGTGCCATAAATCGTTTTCCGCGGCGTCGCGGTCCGTGCGCGGCAAATCCCAATTCCGCGCGAGCGTCCGCGTGCGCGCTTTTTCCGAATGGCGACATCGAGACATGCCGGCTTACATGTTGAGTCGCCGCGGTCGCGCGGGCCAAGTGCTGCTGTGACGCCGAAGGGTAGTCGGAGGGGTGGGGACGCAGGCGACTTAAGGGAGCGCCCGAGGAGACCCGCGAGTGAGCAGAGCGAACGAGCGCAGTTAGGGGCTCCGACCAGCGACCGTTGTCGCCGAAGTCCTCACCCCTCCGACGAACCGGCGCGACAATCAACGAGCAGCACTTGACCCAGAGCACGCGACAAGGCCACTGTAAGAGGTATGGAGAAAATATTTACAATCGAGGAAGCAAATCGCACACTGCCGCTCGTGAGCAAGATCGTGGACGATCTCGTGCGCGAACATAAAATGTGGGAGGACAAGGTTCGCGAGTTCGAGCTCGCTACCGTCGGCGCCAGCCCCGAGCATCCCGACGCGATCGCCGAGCTGCTCCAGTCGGAAGCGCAGCGCCTCGCGAAGGACATCGAGGGTTTCATCGCCGAGCTCAACGACTTGGGCGTCATCTGCAAAGGAATGGGAACGGGACTCGTGGATTTCCGTGGCCAGCTCGATGGGCGCGAAGTTTTCTATTGCTGGAAGCTTGGCGAGCCGAGCGTTCAGTTCTGGCACGAGGTCGACGCAGGATTCGTAGGCCGGCAACGTCTGCATCCGCTGGCGCTGACGTCTCACTAAAGGAAATCATGGCAAGGCAGATAAGACCGTTCCGCGGCCCTGACGGCGTCAATTGGGGCGTCGAAGTGCAGGTGCCGGGCGCGAGCAACGCGATGATCGTGTTCCACCATCCAGGCGGAAAGACGGCGCGTCTCGATCGCTATGCGTGGGACATCTGGACGGGACCGGAATCTCGGAGCGTTACCTCGCGCGTCGCTCCAGAAAAAGTGATGCAATCGCTCAGCGACGAGAAGCTGCGTTTGCTTTTCCGGCGCTCGATGCCGGTCTCGACCACCTCGCCAGGACTCACCCGCGCGTCCTAGAGCCGTAGCTTACTTTTCGTTCCGCGCTTCTTCGGAAATTCTCTCCTTCAACCTGCTGGCACGTCTCTCACGCGCCGCGTCGTATCTCCGAATCTCGTCGGGAGTCTCGGGCACCAGCGGCGGAACTGGCACCGGTCGGCCGTTCCTGTCGACCGCAACGAATGTCAGATAGCACGAGTTCGTGTGGCGCCTGACGCCGGTCAGTAAGTTCTCAGTCTCGACACGTACGCCGATCTCCATCGACGTTCGTCCCACGTAATTCACGCTCGACTTCATGATCACGAGATCCCCGACGTGAATCGGCTCGCGGAAATCGACCCGATCCACTGACACCGTCACGCACGCGAGCCTCGCGTGACGAATCGCCGAAACCGCGGCCGTCGTGTCCATCATCGAGAGCACCACTCCGCCGAAGACGTGGCCGAGGACGTTGGCGTGCTGCGGCATCATGAGCTGCGCGGTCTCGTGCTGGGTCTCGCGCACCGGACGGGCTTCGTCCGCGGACTGGGCCTTGTCCATCTCGGGGCTATTGCCGCGAGACTGAATTTTCTCGCGCGCATGGGCAACGCCGCGATTTGATTTTGGGCGCGTCACGTTTGACGACCAGAAGTCGCGCGCTTGTGCGATTTTCCGGGATGATGCCGGTTCGAGACCTGCTGGATCCGCTCGCCATACGTCGTCGCATCATTGAACGCACGGGCCAGCGCGTGCCTCGTCCGCGGATCGACCTGCGGCTTGTCGAGCCAGAATATCTGGACGAAGCTCGACCCGATGAGACCGAGACGCCACTCGCGGCCGCGGCGATCGCGCAGCGCCAGCGTGTTGGCCTTGTTCACGGAATCATAGTGCGAGATGACGTCATACCCGTCGTGCCGCCATCTTCTGTTCACCAAGCCGCCTTCGCCCGCAGCCTCCTGCACCGTCGTGTCGCGCAGCATGCGATCGAACGCAACCGGATGCCCGTTCCGCAGATCGATAACGGTCCGCGTGGTGTCGTCCTGGTCATCTTCGTCGGCCCGCTCGACCGACAGCCGGTGCTCGAGCGCAACGTAAGGACCTAGCACATTCAGTATGTCGGTCTCGCCAACAGCGCTGACGTCGACGTCGTCGTCCGGATCATCGTCGGGTGCCAGCAACGGCGCGGAGGGATGCGTTGTATGGTAGCGTGCCGACATCCTCACGATCGAGGTATCGTCATAGATGATCGCCGAATCGCCGTTCGCGAGGTCACGGCGAAATACGCGCTCGCCACTGAACAGCGCCTTTGGAAAAGAGCGATCTATCTCCCCGACGAAGATCTCGTAGTAGCGACCGCCGGTCCGCGCGAGAATGAGCGGCGAGCCACGGATCCGAAGTCCGGAGTGGTCGCTTCGCACCCAATATGTCTGGTCCCCGGCGGAGACCAGGAACTCGGCCGTAGGCGGCGGGGGGGGCGGCACCTTACACGCGGTGGCGAGGACCAGCAAGGACATTATGGGGTATCGCATCGGAGCGAAATATATCGGATCCTTGATTAGATTCCTGCGTCCGACTTTCCTCCACACAGCAGAATGTCCCCGAAAACGATCACTATCCTCGCGCTAGCGATGGTGGCCGTAGCATGCTACGGCGAGTACGATGCATCCGCGAAGACCCGAACTCCTGCCGCGGAAGCCAACATCGGCCGGCCGGCATCAGCGTCGCGTTCCGCGCTGGTATCGGCGTCTCTGTCAAACGCGGTAACGCGTGGTGCGGTCGCGGACACCGATACCACAGTCCACGCACTGGCGGTGGTGAGCAATCATCCGACTCCGCCAGTATTGGACTCGCTTATAAAGGGCGAGCTCCCCGTGCGAGGCCTCTACGTCTTTCGATTCGCCGCCAACCCGCGGCGCATGAAGCATCTACTCGCCATCGCTGATTCGACGGAGATCAATGCTTTCGTGATCGACGTGAAGGACGAGTTCGGTCTCAACTTCAATCCCACCGATCCATTACTGAAGAAGAACGCCGGCACGCAGGTCAAGGCGACGCACCTGGCCGAGGTGGTTGATACGATTCGCGCGCACGGAATTCTTCCGATTGCGCGCATAGTCGTCTTCAAGGATTCGGTGACCGCGCGAAACAATCCGGATCACACGATCCGCAAGGCCGACGGAACTGCGTGGCACGACAAGAAGGGACAGACGTGGGTCAATCCGTACGCGAACGCGATTTGGGAATACAACTATCGCGTCGCTGACGAAGCGATCAAGATGGGTTTCGCGGAGATCCAGTTCGATTACATCCGATTCCCCGAGCCGTACAAGAGCCTGCCGCCGCAGGTCTTTCCTGAGCAGGCGGGCCGCACGAAGACCGAGGTGCTCGCGGATTTTCTCAGCACCGCCCGAGCGCGATTCGCGAAGCAGGGCGTCAGGACGACGGCGGACGTCTTCGGTCTTGTGACGACCGTCGGCGGAGCCCTCGAAGTTGGACAGAAGTGGGAGCCGCTCGCGCAATCGACCGACGTACTGCTGCCAATGGTGTATCCGTCGCACTACCCGCCGGGCTCATTCCAGCTCCCGCATCCGAATGCAGATCCATACGACGTAGTTCACATCGCGATCTCTCGCGCGCGCGAGCGTGACGAGAAACTCGGTATCAAGGGCGAGCACGTCCGACCCTGGCTCCAGGCATTCAGCATCGGTCTTCCGAAATACGGCCCACACGAGATCGAGGAACAGAAGCGCGCGGTTTACGACTCGGGCTACGATGGATGGGTTCTCTGGGAGCCGGGATCGCGGTACGACAAGTTCATTCCCGCGCTCGAGAAGACTCTCGTTTCGAGGAAGAAGGTGCCGCCTGTGCCGAGACCGCCGAACAGACTGGATTAATCGCGGTTACGGCCCGGCTGAGATAACGGCGCTTCGAGTAGCATCCACAAAACTGAAGTAGGCAGTCCCAAGTGTTCGTTGGCCACTTCTTTAGCATCCACAAAACCGAAGCAGGGAGCCTCAAGCGTTGCAGCCGTAGCCGAGAGCCTCCATACTGGCGCTCCGGTCCGTTCCCTATGTGTCAATCCTAGTGGACGTCGCTCCTCCGTGTGCACAACGATGCTTACCTGCAAGGCGTGTATGAGAGCTTAGGGCTACGGCTTAAAAGCTTTGAGCTCCCTGCTTCGGTTTTGTGGATGCCAAGGAATCGCGACTGTCTGTACGTCGCGCACCCGCGCGTCCGGCCTGTACGCGGCGACTGATCTATATTTTCCCTCGATGCAGACGACGGCCTCGATATCCGGAATGTCCTGCGCTCATTGTGTGCGCGCCGTATTCACCGCCCTCTCGGGCGTTGAGGGAATCAAGCGCGCCGAGGTCAGTATCGGTCAGGCGATCATCGAGCACGACGGCACAGTCACACCCGAACAGATCCGTGATGCGATAGCGGTCGCCGGATACACTGTTGGCGACATTGCGATCGACCGGCGCAGCCTCCCGATCGTGCCGTGAAAACTCCACCTCACAATCCACAGATTGTTGAGGAAGACGACCAGCAGTCGTTAGCCGCTCTTCTCGTCCCCGACATCCTCGCGATGCTCGAGGAGAGCCCTGAGGCAATTCCCGCGGAGACCGAAGAGCTCCACGCAAAGGATCTTGCCACCGTCGCCGAGGCGCTTCCCCGAGACCATGTAGCTCCCTTCCTCTCGTCGCTGCCTGTCGAGCGCGCTGCCGATGTCCTCGAGTACCTGAACGAGGATCTGCGCACCGAAGTTCTCGAGACCATGAGCGCCCGCCAGGCAGCCGAGCTCGTGGCGGAGATGACGCCGGACGATCGCGCCGACGCGCTCGAAGATCTCGAGGAGGAAAGCGCTGAGGAAATTCTCTCCGAGATTCCCGCAGCCGAGCGCGCTGAGACGGAGAAACTGCTCGCGTACGAGCCGGACACGGCGGGCGGCCTGATGACGACCGAGTTCGTCTCGGTCTCCGAGGACACTCCCGTCGACGAAGCGCTCGCGGCGGTGCGGCGCATAGCGCGGTCCGAGCGGCGCGAGGCCATGAACGCGATCTACACCACCGATTCCGCCGGCCGTCTGCAGGGTGTGATGTCGCTCCGTGAATTGCTCGCGGCTCCAGAAGGCGGCAAGGTCGCGGACATCGCGTGGGAAGAAGTCCAGACTGTTCCGGTAACCGCTGATCGCGAGGAAGTCGCGCGAGTGACGCGCGAGTACGACCTCGTTGCCGTCCCTGTCGTCGACGAGAGTGGTGTGATCCAGGGCGTCGTCACCGTCGACGACGTCATCGATGCACTAGTCGAAGAGCACACCGAAGACGTGCAGCGCTTTGGTGGTATGGAAGCGCTCGAAGAGCCTTACACGCAGATCGGATTCTTTTCGATGATCGGCAAGCGCGCGCCCTGGCTCGCCGCGCTTTTCCTGAGCGAGATGCTGACGACTTCGGCGATGGGCCACTTTCAGGACGAGCTCGCGAAAGCGGTCGTGCTGGCGCTCTTCATTCCGCTCATCATAAGCTCCGGCGGAAACTCGGGCTCGCAGGCGACGTCGCTGATCATCCGCGCTCTGGCGCTGGGCGAGATCCGTCTCCGCGACTGGTGGAAGGTCGCGCTGCGTGAGCTGCCGAGTGGGCTCTTGCTCGGTCTGATTCTCGGACTGCTGGGAATCGCGCGCATCCTTCTGTGGCAGCACATGGGCATAATGCAGTACCCCCATCCCAACTTGCTCGCGCTGACGATCGGTGTCGCGCTGATCGGCGTCGTTGCGTTCGGTTCTCTCGCCGGGGCTATGCTCCCGTTCGTGCTTCAGCGACTCGGCTTCGATCCAGCCAGCGCCTCGGCGCCTTTCGTTGCGACGCTCGTCGATGTTACTGGGCTGTCGATTTATTTCTACGTCGCGCTTTTGATTCTTCGCGGGACGCTCCTTTAGGCATTCTGGATTGTCGCGCGGTTCGTCGGAGGGGCGGGGACGCAGGCGACAACGGTCGCTGGTCGGAGCCCCTAACTGCGCTCGTTCGCTCTGCTCACTCGCGGGTCTCCTCGGGCGCTCCCTTAAGT
>JBOHTB010000056.1:0-20942 GCA_050733435.1 Gemmatimonadaceae bacterium
GCGCACCTTCGTTCCACTCGGACTGGTTGTCAATCAGTCCTCCCCCCTCCCGCCTCCCGCCTCCCGCCTCCCGCCTCCCGCCTCCCGCCTCCCGCCTCCCGCTTCCCGCTTCCCGCTTCCCGCCCCCCCGCCCGTACGCCTAGCTTTCCCTGAATGCCAAATCAGCCCGACGTAATGGAGAAGCTCGTGTCCCTCGCCAAGCGGCGCGGGTTCATCTTCCAGTCCTCCGAGATCTACGGCGGCACTGGCTCCGTGTGGGACTACGGCCCCCTCGGCGTCGAGCTCAAGAAAAATCTCAAGGATCGCTGGTGGCACGCGATGGTGAGGGCGCGCGACGACATCGAAGGTCTCGATGCCGCAATACTCATGAATCCACGCGTCTGGGAAGCCAGCGGACATGTCAGCGGCTTCGTGGATCCGCTCGTCGATTGCCGCAACTGCAAGAAGCGCTTTCGCGCCGACGATCCGCGCATCAAAGGAACGCCGGGCACCCCGGATGCGCAGTGCCCCGCGTGCGGCATGAAGGGTACGCTCAGTGAAGCGCGCCAGTTCAATCTCATGTTCAGAACCTTCATGGGTCCGCTCGAGGATTCGGCGTCGGTTGTCTACCTGCGGCCCGAAACTGCCCAGGGCATCTACGTGAATTTTCTCAATGTCCAGCAATCCACTCGGCAGAAAGTGCCGTTCGGAATAGCGCAGATCGGAAAGGCGTTCCGGAACGAGATCACTCCCGGCAATTTTATTTTTCGGACCCGCGAATTCGAGCAGATGGAGATGCAGTTCTTCGTCGAGCCGGGCACCGACATGAAATGGTTCGAGTACTGGAAGCAGCAACGGATGGACTGGCATCGCGGCCTCGGCCTGACGGCGAGCCGGCTTCAGTACCACGAGCATACGAAGGAGGAGCTCGCGCACTACGCGCGCGCCGCATTCGACATCCAGTTCGATTTCGGCGGCACGCTGGGCTTCCAGGAAATCGAAGGCGTGCACAACCGCGGCGATTTCGATCTGTCGCAGCACCAGAAGTTCTCCGGAAAAAAGCTCGAGTACTTCGACCAGCCGAACAATCGGAGATTTCTGCCGTTCGTGGTGGAGACATCGGTGGGCGCCGATCGGACGACGCTCGCCGTGCTCGTCAACGGATATCGCGAGGAGTCGGTAGAAGGTGAGACAGAGGGGAGAACGGTGCTCGGATTGCATCCATCGATCGCTCCGATCAAGGCGGGCGTATTTCCCCTCGTGAAGAAGGATGGAATGCCGGAGATGGCGCAGAAGATTGCCGACGAGCTGAGAGAGACGTTTCCGATTTTCTATGACGACAGCGGCGCGATCGGTCGTCGCTACCGTCGTCAGGACGAAGTTGGAACGCCATTCGGAATCACCGTCGACGGCGAATCGCTGACAAACGGAACCGTCACCGTGAGAGACCGCGACACACTGAAGCAGGAGCGCGTCGACGCCGCAAGACTCAAGGACTACATCGCACCAAGGCTTACGGCATGAGTGAGTTGTCCCTTCAGCGCCTGCGAGCTGAGGGGCAGGCGTTCATGGAAACGATTTCCCGCGAGGGTTATCTCGCGCTGGCTGGGCTAAAGAAAACGGCGGAGCTCCAGCCGATTTACGCGCACTACGAGAAAATCCTCGGCCCGGACGCGCTGGAGCTTACCCTCGATCTTTTCAGATCGACGCTTCCGGGAACCGACGACAACCGGTCCGCGCAATGGCTGCTGGAGTGGGAGATCGAGTCGCAGGCGTCGAAGCCGCTGGCGTCGCTCGACGAGCGCGAAATCGAGTGGGAGAATTCCGCCGTGATTCGCTCGCCTGAGGGACGCGTGATCCAGTATCAGGCAGCGCCGATCGAGATCGCCAATACCCGGGATCGTACGCTTCGTCTGGCGCTTGATGCCGCACGCGCCAAGCTCGTCGCGAAAGAACATGCACCGCTTCGCCGCGAACGGCTGCAGCGCGAAAAGGAATACATCGAATCGTTGGGTGTCGCGGGGGATTACAACAGCTCCTTCGAAGCTGTCACCGGAATCTCGCTCAGCGCGCTCGGCGACAGCTGCGCGCGATTCCTCCGCGATACGCAGTCGATGTGGGATGACACACTCGCGCAGGTGCTGAAGAAAAAACTCGGCATCAAGCCGTCGCAGGCTAGGCGCGCCGACGCTCTGGCGATTTTCCGTGCGTCCGAATACGACGACGCGTTTCCGGGAAACCGGATGGAGACCGTAATACGGAAGAGCGTGACGGAAATGGGCGTCGATCCGGCCGCCAAAGGGCGGATCATCTTCGACGTGGGCGACCGCGACGGAAAGCGTTCGCGCGCGTTCTGCTCGCCCGTGCGAGTTCCGGAGGAGGTTTATCTGGTGCTCCGACCGCATGGAGGGCAAAGCGACTACAACACTTTCCTGCACGAGCTCGGACACGCGCTCCATTTCGCCTACGCGAGTCCCGATTACGCCTTCGAGTTCAGGTGGCTGGGCGACAATTCGGTCACCGAGTCATACGCGATGCTCTTCGATCATCGCATGCAGGACCGGGGCTGGCTCCTCCGACACTCGCAGCTCGGCGCCAATCGCGTCGCGCAATTCCTGCGGACGGCGGGGTTCGAGGAGCTGCATTTTCTTCGTCGCTACTGTGCGAAGCTCTTGTACGAGAGATCGCTGTACGGCGGCGATGTGCCATGGGACGAGCTCCCCGATCTCTACGTTTCGCTACTCACGGATGCTACTGGATTCGAGTACGACCCGGCGGACGCGTTCGTCGACGTGGATCCGAGATTCTATTCGGCGCGCTATCTGCGGGCGTGGCAGCTCCAATCGGTGCTCAATGAGGAGTTGACCGCTCGATTCGACATTGACTGGTTCAGAAATCCGAGTGCCGGTCCGTGGATGGTGGGCCAGCTTTTCTCATCCGGTCAGCGCTACACCGCCGAGGAAATCGCCGCGGAAGTGTCGACGTCCAGACCGAGCCAGCGCAGCGACCCGGCAGAGGCAAATGCGACTGATGCGCTTTCCTTCGATCCGCTGACGCGAAAGGTCGAGGCACTTCTTGAGGCCTGACTGGAAATCCGTCGAAGCTGAAACCATCGCTCGACTCCGGACCCTCATCCAGTTCGACACCAGAAACCCCCCGGGCAATGAGCTGCCGCTCGCGCGATATCTCGAAAAAACATTGCGCGATGAAGGAATCGAGACGCTCCTGCTCGAGCCGATCGAGAATCGTGCGCAGGTCATCGCCCGCATTCATGGCAGCGGCGCCGCACGTCCGGTGATCCTGCTCGCGCACATGGACGTCGTCGGAGTGGAAGCAAAGAACTGGTCGGTCGAGCCGTTTGGAGGCGAGATTCGGGACGGCTATCTGTACGGACGCGGCGCAATCGACGACAAGGGGATGCTCGCCGCGAACCTGATGACGATACTGTTGCTTAAGCGTCGCCTGGTCGAAACCGGCGAGACACTTTCGCGCGATGTTGTCTTCGTCGCGACGTCCGACGAAGAGGCTGGAGGAGAGTGGGGGATGGGATGGCTCGTCGACAAGCATCCCGAGCTGCTCGAGGCGGAGTTTGCGCTCAATGAAGGAGGCCGGACCCGGATTATCGGAACGGGAACGACGTATCTGGCGGTACAGAGCGCGGAGAAAGTCTCGCACGTCGTCACGATCACCGCGCGGGGAACGGCCGGTCACGCGGCAGTTCCACTCTCAGACAACGCGATCTTCCGACTCGCGCGCGCGCTCGAGACCTTATCGCGTTACAACGAGCCAGTGATGCTGACCGAGATCACCAGAAAATTCTTCGCGACGCTGAGCGAGATCTGGCCCGACGATGCAGGGCGGACTGCGATGGCTGACCTCGTGTCGGGAGACCCGAAAAGGATCGCTGGGGGAGCGGCGATACTGTCGCGTACCGCGGTGTTCAACGCAGTTCTCCGAAATGGGGTCTCGCCGGCCGTCCTGAGTGGAGGCGCGCAATTCAACGTCATTCCTGCGTCGGCGGAAGCGATTGTCAATGTGCGAACGTTGCCGGGCCACTCGATCGACAAGGCAGTGAATCGCATTCGTGCTGTAATAGCGGAGCCCGGTGTTTCGATCGAGATCACGGCGCGCGGCCGGGACGCTCCCGCCTCCGACCCGAGCTCGCCGATGTTTGCAGCGATAGCGGGCGCTGGTCACGAGCTCGACCCCTCCATTGCGGTGGTTCCCTATTTGAGCACGGGCGTTACCGACAGCGCGCGTCTTCGTGAGCTTGGAGTGCAAGCATACGGGATCTTGCCTTTTCCGATGACCGAAACCGATGAAAAGCGCATGCACGCTGCTGACGAAAGGGTGCCCATCGCGTCGCTGCATTTTGGGACGCGATTGATACTCGGCGCGGTTGAGAGGATCGCTCGGTAGAGCTGCAACCGGGGCTGGGCCGGTAGACAGAAAGAGAAGCTTGTTCAAACAACCGCAAAAGCACTGGTGGGAGGCGGGAGAGGTCGAGGTGATAGTGGCAAGTTCACGACGCCCAGACGTGTCTGACGCGCGCGAAGCTACTGATGCCACTCGCGGCGATACGGTGTTCTCGCCCGCCGTGCTCCGTGCGAGACTTCGGCGTGAGCGATTTCAAGAAGTTAATAGTTTGGCGAAAGGCCCATGCGCTCGCGCTCAAGGTGCATCGGGTAGCTGTAGGAATTCGCGGCTCAGACTATAGCGCTCTACGCAGCCAAATTCTCCGCGCGGCTATGTCTGTTCCGACGAACATCGTCGAAAGCAGTGGTCAAAAGACGGGGCCAGAATTCGGTCGCTTTATCCGGATCGCGATAAACTCAGCCGCCGAACTCGAATATCACTTGATGGTTCTACACGAGGTCGGAGTAATCGGCGAGCCGGATTTCGAATCCCTGACGGCGCAGGCAATTGAAGTCCGCAAGATGCTCTACGGCTTGTTGAACCGCGTGATGACGCCAGGCAGAACGCCACCAAGCAAAGTCACGGCGTCGTGAACTCCCATCTACCACCTGTGCCACTCCCGCCTCCCACCACGTTGTTGGCTTAAGCCCGTCCCCGCCTCCCGCCGGGTCGTTTGTTCAATCCGAGACAGTCGCGAGCCTACCGCCCCTCGAGCTCGTCCGCGATCCGTCCTCCATCGTACATCTTCCGTAGCGCCTCGGTAATCGCTCGGGAGTGCACGCTCACCGTCCGACCAACGTCGGCCGAAAAAATGAACCGATTGGAGACACCTTCGATGTTCGAGTCGAAAACGAGTCCGACCACTTCGGCGTTGCGATTGATTACCGGACTTCCCGAATTCCCCCCGATGATGTCGTTCGTCGAAACGAAATCGTACGGCGTTGAAAGGTCGAGCGCGTTCTTGCGAGTGACCCAGCGCTCGGGAAGCTTGAATGGATCCTTGTCGTCGAAATCGGCAGAGCGACCGTAAAGTCCGTAGAACGTCGTCTTGTACGGAGCGATCGTCCCGTTCATCGGGAAGCCTTCGACAATTCCATCGCTGATGCGAAGAGTGAATGTCGCGTCGGGTGGAAGGGTCGTGCCGTAGGCGGCGAATAGAGCCTGACCAATTTTTTCGCTGTTGGCGTCAATGGTCGCACTGAGGGCGTTCGCTCTCGCGAAAACGGTACGGTTGAGTGGATCTATCCCGCGCGCCAGGACGACCATCGGGTCAGTCGATGAGGCCACAGCAGCGGCTCCTCCCCGAAGCAGCGATTGGCGAAATGCGGGATCGCCAATTCGAGTGTTCTTCACGAGGTACGCAGCGGCGGCCTCTGGTGTCCGTCCGGCGAGAGCGACACGCAGAAACGGATCGCCCGCTGGCAAAGCGCTCTGTGCTGCCCGGAACTGGGCCGCCAATGCGAGTCGCTCGAACGCGGTATCGATCGGAACGGGCTGGGTCAGTCGAGCAGTCATAGCCGGTATTCCCTGACCCTGATACGGCGCCAGACGCGCGGAGTCCGGCTTTCCGGATTCAGCGGCGATGCGAACTATCTGTGCCGCCATCGTCAAAAGCGTAGAGCCCGCGTTGTAGCCATAAAAGCGGAGTTGCGGATAAAAGCTCGCGAGCTGCGACTCCGCCTGCGATATCGCAGTCCAGGTCCCGCCGTATTGCGCCTGAAGTTTTGGGTTCGCGGCAATTCGCGCCTGCAGCTCGCGCTCGAACGCACGCTTCTTCGCCATGCTCACCGTGTCGAGCAACCCTGCGCGATAGCCCGTTATCGCCTTCACGGAGTTGGCGATTCCGAATACGTCGTTCTGGTACCGCCGCGCCGCGGAAGTATCCGTTCGGGAAACTTCATTGATGACCGCGAGAGAATTCCTGAGGTAATCCAGCTGCGCCGGGTAGACGCGATCGCGAAGAAAATCCATCTGCGAAATGGTATTGAGTCGCCCGGTCGATCCAGGATTTCCAACGACGAAGACGAGCTCGCTGTCGGCGGCCCCCGCCGCACTCCATTTGAGATAGTCGGTCGGCGTGTAGGGTTGGCCGTTCTCATAGACGCGCAGCAGCGTCAGATCGAGATCGTAGCGCGGGAAGGTAAAGTTGTCCGGATCGCCGCCGAAAAACGCGATGTTTTCCTCCGGCGCCATCACCAGCCTGATGTCGTTGAACCGGCGATACCGGTACACCGAGTAGATGCCTCCCTCGTAGAGGGAAACGACCTGACACGTGAGCTGCGTCTGTTGCTTGCACTCGTTCTGTATTTGCTCGATGATCGCGTTGCGCTGGCTTTCCTGCGCCGCCGGCGTGGTGCCGGTAATCGCGCCGCGCACCCGATCGGTGACGTTCTGGATCGACTGAAGCTGATCGACGTATAGCCCAGCGCACTTCTTCTCGTTCGCCAGAGTTCCAGCCGAGAATCCGGTGACGATGTAGTTGGAGTCAGGTGGGGAGACCGCGGCGGTGCACGACCGTCCGCAATGGTGATTGGTCATGACCAGACCCCGCGACGACACGAACGACGCCGAGCAATTGGGCAGACGGACTGAAGCGAGGCGAACGTGATCGAGCCAGCGCTGGTCTGGCGTGAAATTGTATGTGCGCCGCCAGTAATCCAACGGGGGAGCGTCGAAGGTCCACATTGTGCCGAATTCCGGCCTGTAGGTCGCGGGCGGAAGCTGTGTTGTCGCCGGCTGTCTCGTTGTGACTTGCGCGGTCGCTTCGCCACCAAAAAGCAACGCAGCGAAAAGAGGCAGCCCGCGGAGTACAAATCTGCCCGTCAGCATTCTGTCGTCTCTCGGAAAGGGTTTTGCCGAATCGGCCTGCAAAATGTCTACCGTTGGCGGCGCTCCGCTTGTTGCCCTGTCCGGCGCAATCTAGATTGCACCAACCGCCTCCCGCTTCCGTTTCCCGCTTCCCGCTTCCCGCTTCCCGCCTCCCGCCATGCAGACTAACCGGACGTTTCAGGAAACGATTACCGCCCTCACTCCCGCTCAAGTGTTGGCAGAGGCAAAGCGGTTCTTCGCCAGAGAAAACGGAGTCTATGCTGCGTTTCCCGAGCAGGAGGGTCCGACGTACATGACGCTGCGCGGGCAGGGCGGAGAGGAGATCGTCATAGGGGCTTTCCCCGACTCCAGGGGGACGAAGGTGACCGGCTCGACCTATCTCTTCGATCAGCAGGTCGCGCGATTTCTGTCGATCCTTGCGCCGCTTCCGCTCGAAGTTTCTGAAGCAGGGGAGCGATGAGTCAGGATGCGCCGTTCGTAAACAGCCTCCGCACCCGCGGCGAGCCCTTCAAGCTTGGCTCCGCGTCGAGCCAGATGCTGCACCTGAGAGCTCAGGTTCTCGAGGCATGGGACGCAATACGGATCGACGCCAATCCTTCCGCATCCGTAAAGAGTCTCAAGCAGCTCGCGCTCAAGGAGCTTTTCCACGATGCGCATGCGGCGGACGACTACGTCGTCAAGCTCCACGGATTCGAGATCCTCGACGAGGATGCCCCGATCTCGTCCACTCCCGCGAAAAACGGTTCCATTTTTCTCATCACCGACCGCCGCCGGCGACCGGTAGAGTAGCGACCAACGGTCCATGCGGGCCGCGTTCATATCACACAGCGACTGCGGCCGTCACGATACCGGATGGGGGCATCCGGACCACGTCGGTCGGCTCCGCGCAATTACACGCGCGCTTCGGCAGGACCCGGAATTTTTTCACGCAATCGACCATCTCGAGGGCAGACACGCCACCATAGAGGAGCTCGAGCTCGCGCACGATCCGGATTACATACGCGCGGTTCGGCGGGTGATCGAGCAGGGAGGCGGGCGCCTCGACACCGATACGGTCACGAGCACCGGCTCGTGGGATGCCGCGACTGCTGCCGCCGGCTGCGTTCTCTCCGCTGTCGATCTCTCGGTGACGGGAGTCCACCCGCGTAGCTTCTCGGCTGTTCGACCCCCGGGCCATCACGCGGTCTATGACCGCGCCATGGGATTCTGCCTCTTCGGAAATGTGGCGGTGGCCGCCCACTACGCGCGACGCAAGCACGGACTGCAGCGGATTCTCATCGTCGACTGGGATGTCCACCACGGCAACGGTACCCAGGCGTTGGTGCAGAACGAGCCGGACATCCATTTCGTGTCGATGCACCAGTGGCCGTGGTATCCGGGAACGGGTGCGGCAGACGATCGCGGGCCCCACGGAACCGTCTGGAACATCCCGAAGGCTGCAGGCCTCTCCCGCTCCGATTATGTGTCCGCCCTCGAGAATGGGATCGACTCCGCGACGCGTGGCTTCACACCCGATCTGATTCTCGTCTCCGCTGGCTTCGATTCGCTGGCTGGCGATCCGCTCGGTGGGTTCACGCTCGAAGTCGACGACTTTGAATCATTGACGCGTTCACTCGTCGCCAGGGCGGACTCCTGGTGCGGTGGGCGCATCGTCAGCTCGCTCGAGGGTGGCTACGCGCCGGACAGACTCGCGGAGGCCTGCGTCCGACATCTCGCGACTCTCGCTGCCTAGCGGCTATCTTGAGCGGATGAGCACAGCCCTGAGACTGATTCAGGATGTCAGGCCCGCCGCTGAGCCGCACTTCTGGAGCTACTACTTCGACTCCAGCGGCAAGGCGAGCGAAAATCTGTCGCGCGACGACATCGCGAACGCTCTGAACGGAGGGCAGGGAACTCTTTGGGTGGACGTCGATACCCGGTCGGCCGACCAGGTCGCGTTTCTCTCCGACGTGTTCCATTTCCATCCTCTTGCGATCGAGGAAGCCGTGCACGCCGAATCCCGCGTCAAGCTGGAGGAGTACGACAACTATCTCTTGCTGATTGTCAGGACGGTCGCGTTTTGCGAGACGACTGACGACCCATACGACCTCGACACCGTCAACATCGCTCTCTTCCTCGGCCACAATTATCTCGTGACGGTTCACGGCGCGGACACGAATCCAGTCTCCACTACGGCTGAGCTTCTCCACCGCAAACCCGAAGTCGTCGCGCACGGTCCGGCGAGATTGATGCACGTCATCGTCGACCAGGCGGTGGACGCCTACTTTCCGGTCATCGACAAGCTCGACGAGTTCATGGACGGGCTCGAGGAGCGGATCTTCGCCCAGTTCGACCAGAGCTCGCTCAGAGACGTCTTCGCGGTAAAGCGGCTGGTTCTATCCCTCAGACGTCATCTCGCGCCCGAACGCGATGCACTGAACACCCTCACTAATCGGCCGAGCGCTCTGCTCACGCCGGATCTCCAGATCTATTTCCGGGACATCTACGATCACGTCCTGCGGATCTATGATTCCCTCGAGAATTACCGCGACCTGTTGAGCAGCACCCTCGACAGCTATCTAACACAGGTGTCCAATCGTCTAGGTATGGCGACCAAGGCTCTCAGCGTGGTCGCGACGGTCACTCTTCCGTTCGTCGTCGTGAGCGGAATGTGGGGGATGAACTTCGAGCGCATCCCGCTTCACAATCATCCGTATGGCTTCATGATCCTGGTGTTGGCGCAGCTGGCTCTCGGTCTTCTCATTCTGGCGGCGCTGCGATGGCGCAAGATTCTGTGAAGGCGCTCAAGCTCTACGGCGTCGCTGCTGTCGAGTCCGGCCACATCACGTCGCTGGCCGAAGGGACGACCCTCGTTCACTATCGTGCCCTCGCGGCGGTCGTCGAACCGTCGCCCTATTCTGCCGTCACCCTGAGCGATGGCGAGATGACCGGGTATCTGCGGGTTCTCGAGGAAGTGCACTCGCACGTGGCTGTTCTTCCCGCGCCGCCCGGAACAGTCTTTCGGTCGTCGAACACTCTCATGCGATGGCTCGAGCTCCATTATTTCACGCTCACCGAGGCACTCTCGGTGGTCGAAGGCCACGCTGCCGCTCGCGTAAGCATCACGACCCAGAACGGCGACAGGGAATCAGAAGCGCAAAAGAGCTTTGCGGCGCTGGCCGCCGAGAGCTTGCGTGCGCTTCGCGGACAGGCCGCGGCGACGGTGACGCTTCCACGTGTGGCCGGAGACGATGAGGAAGGTGTTGTCGCCCGCGCATCGTTTCTCGTGGACAATCAACGATGGCAGACGTTCCAGGACAGCGTCTCGGCGGAAGCGAAGCGTCACGACTCGCTCGACTTCAGCGTGACGGGCCCGTGGCCGCCGTACGATTTTGTGCGTATGCAGTTCGGCGGCTGACCGATGTTCTGTCCTGATTGCGGGAGCTGGAACCGGTCTGAGGCGGCGCGCTGTCTACGCTGCGGCATTCGCATGCCCGAGAGCTCCGACAGACGTCAGGCGCCGCCGGATCCGTCAGTGACCGCGCTTCGCCAGGTTACAGGTGGACGCTACACGATCATGCACCGCGTCGGCGAAGGCGGAATGGCGAGCGTGTATTATGCGCTGCAGGTCTCGCTCGATTCGCCCGTCGTCATCAAGGTCCTGCACCCGCATCTGGCGCGCGAGCACGAGATGCGGGAGCGCTTCCGCCGAGAAGCGGAGTCCGCCGCGCAGCTGATGCATCCGCACATCTGCAAGATCATGGATTTCGGGATGGTCGACGACCATGTCTATCTGGTGATGCCGTATCTCGCGCGTGGAACACTCAGCGATCGCATTGGCGGGCATCGCTCACTATCGGCGGAGACGACGGCCGCGGTTGCAGCGCAGGTCGCGACTGGTCTCGACTACGCGCATCGTCGCGGGCTCGTGCATCGCGACATCAAGCCCGACAACATTCTGTTCGATGAGGATGAGAACGCACTCGTGACGGATTTTGGAATCGCGACCGGCCATTTCCGAAGCCGCATGACCGGCAGCGGAAACGTCATGGGCACGCCACACTACATGTCACCAGAGCAGGCGAGGGGCAAACTCCTCGACGGTCGCAGCGACATCTACGGACTGGGCGTCGTTATGTACGAGACACTCGTTGGGTTCCCTCCGTTCGATGGAGCGGACAGCTACTCGATCAGCTACAAGCACGTTACGGAGATGGCGGTATCACCGGATGTCGTGGATTCAAGAATTCCTCCGCAGCTCGCCGCCATTGTGATGCGCTGCCTGGAAAAAAATCCGGCCCACCGCTTTGACCGCGGCAACGATCTCGCCGATGCCCTGATCAACTTTCTCTCGGGTGCCTCGGCCCACAACGAGTTCCGGATGGCGCGGACGGCGCGGGCAACCGCGGCCGTGGCTGCCGGATGAAGCTCTCGCACCAGACAATCGAGCTCAAACCGGTTCATCCCTTCGTAATCGCACGGGGTGGATACGCGCACCATCGCAATGTGATCGTGCGCATAGTGGACGACGACGGGCTCGAGGGATTCGGTGAAGCAGCGCCCAACCGGTACTATGGAGAATCGGTGGCGACCGTGATCGCGGCGCTCGGACAGTTCAAGCCGCTGGTCGAGTGGGCCCATCCGCTCTCGCTCGAGGCGATTGAGACCCAGATGAATCGGGCACTCCGCGGCAACGCCTCAGCCAAGAGCGCGGTGAGCTCTGCTCTCCACGATCTGCTGGGAAAGCGACTCGGCTTGCCTTTGCACCGCATCTGGGGTCTGGACGCGGCCAGCGCGCCCCAATCGAGCTTCACGATCGCGATTACCGAAAACGAAGAGCTCAAGGCGCGGGTGCTTGAGGCGCGCGACTATCCGATACTCAAGATCAAGCTCGGCACGGATCGCGACATGGAGATCGTTCGCATCGTTCGCGACGCGGCGCCGGATAAGAGACTCCGCGTCGATGCGAACGCGGCGTGGACAGCCAAGCAGGCGGTGAAGATGGGTGAGTTCCTCCTCGAGCACGGCATCGAGATGTTGGAGCAGCCGGTTCCGGCGAACGACATCGAAGGACTTCGATTTGTACGGAAACGAGTCCAGCTGCCGGTATTCGCTGACGAATCGTGTCTCGTTGCAGCCGACGTTCCCAAGCTCGCCGGAGCTGTCGACGGCATCAATATCAAACTTGCAAAGTGCGGCAGTCTGAGGGAGGCGCTCAGAATGGTTCACACCGCTCGCGCGCTCGACATGCAGGTGATGGCGGGCTGCATGATCGAGACCTCGCTAGGCATCTCCGCTATCGCGCAGATCTCGCCACTCCTCGATACGGCTGATTTCGACGGGGCGGCGCTTCTCTCGAGCGATCCGTTCCGCGGCACGACCATCGCCGGTGGCACCATCAAGCTGGCGGACGCTCCGGGACTCGGCGCTACTCCGGCCACGAGTGGGAGCCTCGGGATGGCGTTTCAGAGTGCATGACACCAGCTCCGGCTTCGTCGAGGTAGCGCTCCCACTTCCGCTCTTCCAGAATTTCACGTACGCGGTAGACGAAGGCCTCGCAAATCCGGTCGTCGTCGGATCGCGAGTAGTGGTACCGTTGCGCAACGGACGCGAAGTTGGAGTGTGTGTTGGCTTGAGCGACGTCAGTCCGCTCAAGCGCAAGCCCAAGCCGGTTCTCGAATCGCCAGATTTGCGGCCCGCAATCAGTCGCTCGCTCCTCGATGTGTGCAAGTGGATGTCCGACTACTACATCGTGCCGCTCGGCGTCACTCTTCGCACGGTGCTTCCAGCCGCGCTCACGGGCGCCGAAGATCCCACGCCATCTCGCAAAGTGCAACGCGTCGTCAGGATCAAGACCGAGATTCCCTCGCTCCTCCAGCGGGACAAACTCTTCGCTCGGTCCCGGAAGCAGCGCGCCGTCTTCGAGCTGGTCGAATCGCTCGGCAACCGAACCACGGTGGAGCAGCTCAAATCGCAGCTCGAGTTTTCGCCCGCTGTTCTCAAATCGCTCGAGAAACGCGGACTGATCAAGATCGAAGAGGAAGAAGTAGAGCGCGACCCATTCGCCAGCCGTGGTGGAATATCGACGACCAGGCTCGAGCCGACCGCGGCGCAGCAGCAAGCCGTGGATGCGATGGCTGAGGCGGAGAAGGGCGAAGTATTTCTCCTCCACGGAATTACTGGAAGCGGCAAGACTCTGGTCTACATCGAGCTCCTGCGGAAGATCGTCGGCGAGCGCGGACAGACCGCGATCGTGCTCGTACCCGAGATCGCCTTGACGCCACAGACCGTCGATCGTTTTCGGGCGGCGTTTGGCGATCGCGTCGCCGTGCTCCATTCGGCGCTCAGTGAAGGCGAGCGCTACGACGCCTGGCTCGCTCTCAAGCGAGGAGACAAGAGGATCGTGGTCGGTGCGCGATCGGCCGTCTTTGCTCCGCTGGAAAACATCGGCGCCATAATCGTCGACGAAGAGCACGAGTCGAGTTATAAGCAGGGAGAAACGCCGAGATATCATGCGCGCGAAGTGGCGATAATAAGGGCGAAGCACGAAGGTGCCATCACCGTGCTCGGAAGCGCGACGCCGTCGCTCGAGAGCTGGGCGAACGCGACGTCCGGCAAATACAAGCTGCTGACACTGCCCGATCGCGTGGGCGGCGGACGGCTCCCGAAAATCGAAGTGATCGACCTCCGTCGAATCGCAACTGATTACTCGGGCATGGCTCAAGGCGGAATAGACTACGGCGCGGTGATCCGCGAGCCGCTCCACGATGCAATCGTCGAGTGCATGACGCGCGGCGAGCAGAGCATCCTCCTTCTCAACCGGCGCGGCTACTCTTCGTTCATTCAGTGCATCGATTGCGGGGCGGTTGCGACGTGTCCGCATTGCAGCATCACCCTCACCCACCATCGCAATCCCGAGCGACTGGTCTGTCACTACTGTCTCCACAAGGAAGATCCGCGACCCGACTGCTCTCGCTGCGGCGGCCGAAATCTCAAACAGCGCGGCCTTGGGACTCAGCAGGTCGAACGACTGCTGTGCGAGAGATTTCCCTCGGCGCGCGTCGCTCGAATGGACGTCGATACGACGAGTGGCAAATGGGCGCATACCAGAATCCTCGATCGAGTTGCAGCTGGAGAAGTCGACATTCTCCTCGGGACCCAGATGATCGCGAAGGGCCTCGACTTCCCGAACGTCACGCTGGTGGGAGTTGTCGATGCGGACGTCGGAATCAACCTTCCAGATTTCAGGGCGTCCGAGCGCTGCTTCCAGCTACTGAGCCAGGTGTCGGGCCGCGCGGGGCGTGGTGAGAAGGGCGGGCGAGTGCTCATTCAGACGCGCATTCCGTCGCACCACGCGGTTCGCTACGCCGTCGCCCACGACTATGTGTCGTTCGTCAACGACGAGATGGAAGGGCGAGTCGACCCGAAATATCCGCCCAACGTTCGACTCGCGAACATCGTCTTCAGCGGCCTCGTCGAAGATTCGACTGCCCGTCTGGCGATCCATGCCGGAGAATGGCTGCGCGAGCTGATCGCCACGCGTGCCGGGGACGAAGTGACGGTAGTTGGACCGGCACCGTGCCCCGTCGAGCGGATCAAGCGACGGTGGCGCTGGCACGTGCTGCTGAAGAGCGAGCACCCTGCGGAGCTCACTCGCGTAAGCAGATACTTCATGGAGCGGTTCGATGTGCCATCGACGGCGCAGTTGCGGGCGACGCTCGACCGGGATCCCGTTGCGCTGCTTTGACCCTGGCCCGCAACTCTGAACTGGCAACTGAGGACTGCAAAGGCCCGGTGGGGGGCGGGTCCTCAATTTGTCATCAGGGTTACAGTCTTCAGCTTCGCAGACGGTCTCGCTTCCGCCTAACTTTCCCTCGTGCCAATCCTGAGTCCCCCCGATTTTAGCTCTCCCGATCTCGCGAGCGCCCCCGACGCGAAGTTCGTCCCCGCCCCCGCGGACGGCGTTCTCCCCGAGGGTTTTTTCTCGACGACCAATCTCCCCACATACGTCCGCATCAAAGGCAGGTGGCAGCTGCCGCGTGAGCCGAGAATGGATTCCGCGCTAGTGCTCGATCGCGGTGCGCTCTGGGTCCGCGAAGGGCGAAGACTCAAAAAGGGCGACATGGTCGCGGTCGGAAGCGCCGAAGATGGATCCGCAGGCATCTACGTGCACACCGCCTCGTTTCTCGCCGAGGAAGAGGGCGAATTCAAGTTCATGACCAGCGAGGTGTCGCGCGAGAAACCCATCGATTACGCGCTGATGGCTCACATCCTGATCGCCG
Source organism: Gemmatimonadaceae bacterium (assembly GCA_050733435.1). Lineage (GTDB taxonomy): Bacteria > Gemmatimonadota > Gemmatimonadetes > Gemmatimonadales > Gemmatimonadaceae > UBA4720. Next base: position 15,486 of record JBOHTB010000056.1, read on the forward strand.
AGCGCGATCGCGGCGGCTATCCGATCTGGGTGACGGGGCCGGCTCTGGTCCACTCGCGCGCGCGCGCCGACATGGTCTGGTTCATCGATAACGGCTTCGTCTCCGCGCTGCTCGCTGGAAATGCCGTCGCCGTGCACGACATCGAAGCTTCGATCTTCGGCACCACCCTCGGCATGACGCGCACCGGTGAGGCTACCAGTGGCGGTCACGGTCTCCACATGCGTGCGATCAATCGAGTGCGCGCCGCGGGCTCCATCGCGAAAGCAGTGGAGCAGGGAGTAATCAAGGACGGCATCATGCACGCCTGCGTGCGCAAAGGTGTCCCGTTTGTCCTTACAGGTTCCATTCGCGACGACGGTCCACTGCCCGACGTCATCACCGACGCGTTGGAAGCGCAGGATGCGATGAAGCGTCACACCGTCAGGGCGACGATGGCAGTTTTGATTGCGACGGCGCTTCACGCCATCGCCACGGGCAACATGCTTCCCGCTTTCCTCACGGAGCCGGACGGCTCGATGCGTGAGTTGGCGACGATCTGCGTAGATTCGTCGGAGTTCGTGGTGAGCAAGCTCAAGGACCGCGGAACGCACCAGGCGTTCGGTGTGGTGACGAACGCCCAGGACTTCATGCACATTTTACGACTGTATGTCGAGCGCGAGCTGATGGAGCGCGGCGCTCCCAACTCCGGACTCAGAACAGACAAAGCACGGGCGTGAGCGAAACTACTGAAAGATTTCTGCGAGAGATCGCCGAGCGCGTTGGTTTGGATGCGGTCGACGAAGTGCGACTGTTTCCTCCGCTCCGGCAATCGGGCGTTGAGACTGGCGTCGCCGTGGTCGCCGCGATCCCTCTTCCGCCCGACGGTCAGCACGATCACGAGGCGGATGAGCCGCCCGAAGCGCTGACCGAAAGCGCCGGCGATGAATTCCTGCCGATAGAGGAAGAAGACCGCGAGATCATCGTTCACCGCCACACGGTGTTCACCGCGCGGTATCGCCACACGCTCAAGGGGCCCGATCGCGGCCGCTGGGAAGTCGACGTGCGGGCCGAGGCGGATGCACCGATTGTGACGGTCGATGCAGTCGTGAGAGGTGTAATGAAGCGAGCTGGTGAGCCGTTCGAGCCCGAAAAAATCTCGGCGTCGGCGTTCAGGACGATTGTCTCTGGAGCTGCCGCACCTTCGCTCTGAGCGGATCGATCCTTATGGGACTCTTGGATCCGTGACGACCGTTCTCTAAAGACCCGGACGGGTCAGACAGTCACTCGAGATGACACTGGCGTAAGTCGCCCCGCGGCCGGAACGGCATTATCCGCGTTAGCGGCAGCGTAGCGAGCGAGGATGGTGCGATGGATGTCGCGCGCATCCTCGAGCGTCTCCGCATAAAGTCCGAGCCTCTCCGGGGAAATGAGAAACGGATACATCTGGTCGCCGCCCGCCGAGCCATGTGCTCCGACCTGATCGTCGAATGAGATGATGTCGTAACCGTCGTATTCGCCAAAGAGCACGCAATCCCCGGCATTCGGTTGACGCACCAACGATTCGACCGAGCGCAACACGTACGCTTCGGTACCGAATATCTCGAGCGGATTTTCTCCGGAGATTGTCTCGAGCTGGCCGTCGCGCAGAATCGCCCGTCCCCTGCGGCCGGCGAGCGCGACTCCATCCCGGGATAGCGTCGCGACCAGTCCGATTCCTGGATGCGCTATCAACCGCTCGTAAAGGCTGCTCCACCGCGGATCGGCAGCAATCTGCTCGTGGGTCAGGCGCTGCTCCGTCGCGGCAAAATAAACGAGCGCGAGACAGGAGCTGTACGTGACGACGACGTCGTTCGTCCGATCCACCCTGTACTTCTCGGGGAAAATGATCTCGCGCAATCCGTAACGGCTGCGGAGCCAGTCGCGAAACCGCCTGATGCTTTTCCTCGCTCCGAACGACGCGGGAGTGAGCTGCGCCACTGCCTCAACCACCTCGGGCCCCATGTCCGAATACTCCGTATCCTCGGCGAAGCTTGCCAGTGATTGCGGCGCGGGCACACCTGGTCGCGGAGATTCGTTCAGGATCCGCTGCACCGTGGTGCCGAGCGATTCACGGTACTCCACGCGATAACTGAGCGCCGGCGTCATTCCATGGTCGGACAGAATCACCAGATCGTATCCGCGTCCGCCCGCGAGCTGCGCCATTCGCCAGATCTCGGCGATTCTCGCATCCGTTCTTCTGAGGTCCGCGAGAGCCTGCTTACTCGAGGGGCCGAAGTGGTGAGCGAGCTCGTCGTACTGCATGAATGTGCTGTAGATGACGGGGACGCCCAGGTAGACGTCGAGGAGGATTGCCATCGTTTGCAGCTCGCGCACGACGACGTTGCTGAGAATTCGAATAAAGGGGAATATCCCCTCCGAATGCGGCACTCTTCCGAAGAGCTCTCCCCGCGCCCGCTCCCACTCCTCCAGCAGCCACTCGAAGGCGCCCTGAAGCACCATCCGCACCATGCGGATTGGGTGCAGCACCATCAGTAGCGCCATCCTCGTTCCGCCGAGGCGCTGATATACCGACATCTTCTCGCGGGTCGCCACGGTGAATGCGACGGTTTGCGCATCGCCATCCAGAAGATTCACGTAGCTCGACCCGCCCGCCAGCGCGCCCGGCGAGTGGATCCGGTCCCGGATGTATTGCACGCCGTGCGGCGCGTTGCACGTGATGACGCGTCTCGCGGTCTTGTCGTAGAATCTGAAGGCGGGAATTCCCGAATTTTCTCCGTGAAACATGCCGGCCTGGCAGTACGGCGTCGCCGACGGTAGACCGCAGAACCATCGCCTTAGCGCGAATCCCTCGCGCAACAGTCGCGCGATGGTCGGGCAAAGTCCGAGCTCCATTGCGCGTCGGAGATCCGAATACGCAAGCGCATCGATCTGAAGCATGATGAGGCCGCGCTGGGGCGGTCGCGGACGCTTTTCGCGGGCGAATGCGCGGTACTTGGCGCGATAGTACAGTCGGAGGAGCGGTCCCGCGCGCGGTCGCGCGCGCCGCTCTGCTATGCCAGGTGGCGCTCGATGTGGCGTAGGAGCTCGCCGACGGGGAGTGGCTTGAGCAGAACTTCCACGCAGCCCGCATTGAAGCAACTTTCGCGAATTCGTTTTTCGTCGCGACCGGTCATCGCGATCGTCGCGTGGGGCAGACGCCCGACCGCGCGCAGCCCGTCGAGAACGTCGAGACCGCTTCCGTCCGGGAGCGTCAAGTCGAGGAGCATCATGTCTACCTCTCTGGCACTGGCTTGCGTGATCGCATCGGCGACGGTTGCCGCAATGGCGACGTCATACCCCGCTGCGCCGAAGAGCGCACTGAACGCATCGGTTACAAGCGCGCTGTCTTCCACGATCAGAATCCGAGCGCCCACTTAGTCGCGCGGAACGTCGAGCGGTAATGTAAAGAAAAATCGGCTTCCTTTGCCGAGCTCGCTCTCGACCCAAATGGTGCCGTTATGCAGCTCGACCAGCTTGCGCGCAATCGCGAGACCTAGCCCGGTACCGTGATGCGGCCGCGACGCCGAGGCGTCGACCTGCGCAAATTCGCGGAACACGAGGTCGTAGTTCTCCTCGGCAATACCTTTTCCGGTATCTCCGACCTCGACCAGAAGTTCTTTCCCGCTCCGTCCGCGCCGTGACAGGCTTATCCAGATCCTTCCGCCCGGCGGTGTAAACTTGATTGCGTTGCCAATGAGATTGCCTAGCACGTGTCTGAGCTTGTCGCGATCCGCGTAGACAGGCGGAAGATCGTCGCCGTCCAGTCTCTCGATGGTCAGTTTGTTCTTCGCCGCGAGCGCCTGGTTCAACGCACGCACCTGGTCGACGACTTCGACGATTGAGAACTCCGTGCGAGTGAGCGTGATCTGATCGCTCGCGCCGCGAACGTAAGTCAGGATCTCGTCGATCATGTCGAGTAATTGCTGTCCACCGTTGACGATGCCGGTAACGCTGTCACGCTGTTTCGGATTCAGGTCGCCTAGCATGCCGTCGCGCAGAATCTCCGCGTGCGTGATTATGGCCGCGAGCGGCGTGCGCAGGTCGTGCGAGATGTTCGAGAGGAACTGCGTCTTGAGCGCGTCCCTCGCGTTAAGCTCGTCGATCGTGTGCTGTGCTTCTCTCGCCTTTGCCTCGAGCGCTTGTATCCGCGCGCTGAGGGAAAGGGAATCGAGCCGGTCTGGCATGCTCATATTGTACTTGCCGTAACATCCTCTGCCAACGCATCCGACTCCACAGCGTCGAGCAATTGCTGTCGCCGCAGGAGCGACCAGTAGCGGCCACGCATCGCCATCAGCTCGGAGTGGCGGCCTTGCTCCACGACGGACCCCTTTTCCAGCACGATGATCCAGGACGCGTCACGGATCGCGCTTATCCTGTGAGACGCGATGATCGCCGTCCGTCCCGCCAGCGCATCTCTGAGCGCATGCAGGATCTCGGCTTCGGTATGGGTGTCGACCGCCGACAGCGCGTCGTCGAGAAGAACTATGCTCGGTTTCCTCGCCAGCGCGCGAGCCAGAGTCGCCCGCTGCTTCTGTCCGCCCGAAAGATTGATTCCACGCTCGCCGAGTATCGTTTCGTATCCGCCGGGGAATTCGCGGATCGTTCGATCGAGCTGGGCGACTCCGGCGGCCCACTCCGCGGATTCTTCGTCGTGCGTTCCGTAAGCGAGATTGCCACCAATCGTGTCGCTGAACAGCAGGCTCTCCTGTGGAACGAAACCGATTTCTCTCCGCAGCTCGTCGGGCGGCACCAGACGCGTCGGCAGTCCGTAGATGAGAATCTCGCCTTCCTGCGGATCGTACATGCGTGGAATGAGGTCGATGAGAGCGCTCTTTCCGCTGCCCGTCGCACCGACCACTCCGAAAGTGGACCCGGCAGGCACGGTGAAGCTGACGTTGCGAAGCACCCAACGCGGGTGACCTGGAGCGTCGGATGGAAAGTGGAATCCGACGTTTCGGAACTCGATCGTGCGTCCCGATTCCGTCGGAGGGAGGTGCTCGACGGGGGCTTCGGCGCGAATCTCCGCATGGACCTGGAGAATTTCGGCGAGTCTTCCCATAGAAGCATCACCGCGCTGAAAGAGGTTCACTACCCAGCCGAGCGCGATCATCGGCCACGTGAGCATGGTGAGGTACATGCCGAAGGCGACGAATGAGCCGATCGATATCGTTCCCCTGATCGCAAGCGCTCCGCCAGCCCCAAGCACGATGACCGCGCCAAGCCCGCCAAAGAGTGCGAACAATGGATTGAGTGTTCCCCAGAGACGGACGAGCGACATGTTGAGGGTCAGGTACTGCTGATTCAGCTCGCCGAAGCGCGCGATCTCGGCGGCCTCCTGGCGGTAGGCGCGAACTCTCCGCGCGCCGCTCAGGTTTTCCTGGGCGCGGGTGGTGAGAGTGGAGAAATGCTCCTGGACCGCCTCGAACCGGTCGTGGATCA
>JBOHTB010000057.1:0-4540 GCA_050733435.1 Gemmatimonadaceae bacterium
CTCGCGACGTGCGCGACTCACTGGGCGGCGACAAGCTCTTTCACAACGACGGCAACGGGCACTTCACGGACGTGAGCGCCAAAGCCGGAATCTTCGGCAGTGAGATAGCGTTCGGCCTGGGCGTCGGTGTCAGCGATTTCAATCGCGATGGCTGGCCCGACATCTACGTCTCGAATGATTTCTTCGAGCGCGAGTATCTCTACATCAACAATCACGACGGCACGTTCAGCGAGCAGCTCCCGAAGGCGATGCCCTACAGCAGCTACTTCTAGATGGGCCTCGATATCGCCGACGTGAACAACGATGGACTCCCCGATGTCTATACCACTGACATGCTGCCCGAGGACGAATACCGTCTGAGGACGACGTCCGCTTTTGAGAGTTGGGAAGTATATGAGGCGAAGGTGCAGAACGGGTTCCACTCCCAGTTCATGCGCAACATGCTCCAGTTGAACAATGGCAACGGGACGTTCAGCGATGTCGGGCAAATGGCGCGAGTCGCGCAGTCGGACTGGAGCTGGAGCGCCCTGATCGCGGACCTGGATCTCGATGGCTACAAAGACATCTTCGTCACCAACGGGCTCGCGAAGGACGTGACGTCCCAGGACTACATCGCCTTTCTTGGCAATGCCCGCACGATGGACATGGCGACGAAAACCGGAAAGGTCGACTTCAAAGCGCTGACGGACGCGATGAGCTCGACGAAGCTGCCGAACTACGCTTTCCACAACAACGGCGACCTCACTTTCACCAATGAGAGCGCGGCCTGGGGACTCGATGCGCCGAGCTTTTCGAACGGCGCATCGTACGCAGATCTGGACGGCGACGGCGCGCTCGATCTCATCGTCAACAACGAGAACGACACCGCATCGATTTACCGGAACAACGCTCGCGCTCTCAGCAGGAATCGTTATCTGCAAGTAGCGCTGGACGGTGAAGGCCACAATCGCTTTGCAGTCGGCGCCAAGGTCACCCTCGAGAGCGGAAAGAAGACGCTCTATCAGGAAGTGTCCCCAACTCGTGGATTTCAGTCGAGCGTCGACTACGTGCTGACCTTTGGTGTCGGCACTGTCGACACGCTCGACAAGGTGAAGGTCGACTGGCCGGACGGACGCCAGTCAGTGCTGGCGAAAGTCGCGACCAACCAGAGGTTGCACATCAAGCAGGCTGGATCGTCGCCGCCGACGGTGAATCCGCAAAAAACGGCAACGCCCATTTTCATGGACGTGACGAGCAGCACTCCCATCGACTTCGTGCACCACGAGAATGACTACGTCGACTTCGATCGCGATCGGCTCATGCCGAAGATGTTGTCCACGGAGGGTCCGGAAGTCGCGGTCGCGGATGTGAACGGCGACGGTCTGGACGACGTCTTCATCCCCGGGCCGAAGGGCGAGCCGAGTGCTATGCTCATCCAGCGAAAGGACGGCAGCTTCGTGAAGAGCAACGAGAAGCTCTTTGCCGAGGACAGCATCTCGGAGGATGTCAGTGGCGTTTTCTTCGACGCGAACGGTGACGGACATCCGGATCTCTATGTCGTGACGGGCGGCACCGAGTTCTCGGAGATTGCCTCACCGCTCGAGGACAGACTCTACCTGAACGACGGAAAGGGCAACTTCCGAAAAGCTGCCAATGCGCTCCAGCCTCTGGATATCAGCGGCTCGCGCGCCGCAGCCGCCGATTACGACGGCGATGGCCGCGTGGACATCTTCGTCGGTGGCCGCTCGATTCCGGGACGTTACGGGCTCGATCCGCAGAGCGTGCTCCTCCATAACGACGGCAACGGACACTTCACCGATGTTGCTGATGTGGCGGCACCCGGCCTGTCGCGGGTGGGAATGGTCACCGACGCACTATGGAAGGACGTCGATGGAGACGGCCGGCTCGATCTGGTTCTCGTCGGAGACTGGATGCCGCTCACGATCTTCAGAAATCTGGGCCGCGGCAAGCTCGCGCGAATGACCGTCCCGAGTCTCGAAAAAAGCAACGGCTGGTGGAATCGCATCATCGCCGGCGATTTCACCGGCAACGGCAGGGTGGATTTCATCGTCGGCAACTTCGGGGTCAACGACAGAATTCACGCGACGCCTGAAGAGCCGGTGTCGATGTACGTAAAGGATTTCGCGCAAACCGGATTCGTCCAACAGATCGTTTCCTACTACAATGGCGGAAAGGAGTACCCGCTCGAGCTTCGTGACGACCTGATCGGATCGCTCGGGTTTCTGAAGGCCCGCTACCCGACGTACAAGTCGTACGCGCGTCAAACCATTTCCGACATCTTCACCCCCAACGAGCTGAGTGACGCCGTCGTCAAAAAGGCCTACACTTTCGCGACGACGCTTTTCCGCAACAACGGCGACGGCTCCTTCACGATGATTCCGCTGCCTCCTGAGGCGCAGCTCGCGCCCGTCTACGGAATTCTCGCCCACGACTTCGACGGCGACGGAAAGCCCGACCTTCTGATCGCCGGGAATTTCGATGGTCTAAAGCCTGAGCTCGGGAAGATGGACGCGAGCTATGGACTATTCCTTCGCGGCGATGGGAAAGGGCACTACACACCAATGCGCGCGATCGACAGCGGTTTCCTCGTGACCGGACAAGTGCGCGACATCGAGCGCGTACGCACTACCAGCGGCGACAGATACCTGGTCGCGCGCAACAACGATCGCCCACTTTTGTTCCGCTCCGTCGCTAAAGCGTCCAGAGCGAAGGAACCGGACTAATGCGAGTGCTTGGTCTTTATGATGATGACGCCGTTGCCGGCGCGAACACCGTAGAACGAGAGGCTCACAGGATCCTTGAGCACTTCTATCGAGGCGATATCGTGCGGATTGATACCGTCGAGAGCACCGTTGGGACCTGGCTGGATCGGCGTCCCATCGATGATGAAGAGAGGCTCGGTGCTGCCCATGAAGGTGCTGACTCCGCGAATCTGAACCGAAAGACCACCGCTCGCCGTCTGAGCGACGGTGATACCGGGGACGTGTGCCTGGAGGACTGCTGCAATCGACTCATCGGGGCTGCGGTCAAAGTCCTTGGAGGTTACGATTGAGCTGACGCTCGAGCTTACGGGCATCACATCATCTAACGGCGGTCCACCGCTGCCTGAGGCGCAACCAGTCATGACTCCGGCAAGGAGACCACAGAAGATGGGAACGTGCTTTTGAAGGATTTCCATTTCTTGTAGGCGCAATGGCCTGTAAAGTACCGTTGCGAGGGTTCGCATTAGCTGTGCCCGCCAGCACTTGTACCTACGTTCTCGCGAAAAATCAGAGCAGCGCATCGATTGGACGCTGGTTGAGTTGCGCGAGTCACAGATGACGCTTGCAATGGAGAAAAAAATGCGAGTAGACATGCGCCACCGAATCCGCCGGTTTGGCTCCGCGCTTGCTTCACTGTCTTTGATTTCAGTACTGCCTCTCGCGGCGGCGCGCGCGCAGGACACACTCGTCGTCTCTTCGCCCGACGGTCGCAACAAAGTTGGCGTGACGGTGCACGACGGTCAGCTCTTTTACACGCTGACGCGCGACGACCGCAAGCTACTCCTTCCGTCCATGCTCGGCTTCGAGTTCAAGGGAGCTCCGACACTTCGTGACGGGCTTCGCATCACGGGATCGAGCCGCTCGACGCACGACGAGACGTGGACGCAGCCGTGGGGTGAAGTCGAGCATGTACGCGACCACCACAACGAGCTCCGCGTGGCGGTGGAAGAGACCAAGCCACCCGCTCGGCACTTTGATTTTGTAGTGCGTGCCTTCAATGACGGCATCGGATTCCGTTACGAGGTTCCGGCTCAGCCCGGATTGGGGGAGTTCGTGATATCCGAAGAGCTCACCCAGTTCAATCTCGCCGACGACGCCAAGTCCTGGTGGATTCCGTCCAATCGTGGGCGACTCGATCGATCGGAGATGTTGTATTCGTCGTCGCCGGTTAGCGTAATCGATAGCATCCAGACGCCGCTCACCATGGCGACGCGCGACGGAAAAACCTTCATGGTAATTCACGAGGCCAATCTCACAGACTACGCGCGAATGAATCTCGCCGGTCCGAGAATGGACAGCCGACTCCTGCGTGTCGCGCTCGCGCCCTGGCAGAACGGCGACAAAGTCAGAGGGCAGACTCCCTTCGTGACACCGTGGCGAACGATTCAGCTGGCGGACAAAGCGGCCGATCTCTCGCCATCCGTCCTCGGGCTCAATCTCAATCCGCCCAACGCCCTCGGCGACGTCAGTTGGGTGAAGCCAATGAAGTACGTCGGCATCTGGTGGGGAATGCACATCAACACCATGACGTGGACCTCCGGACCGAAGCACGGCGCGACCACTGCGAACACGAAGCGCTACATCGACTTCGCAGCCGCGAATGGATTTGGTGGAGTCCTCGTCGAAGGTTGGAATACGGGTTGGGACGGCGACTGGATCAAGAACGCGAATGCATTCTCATTTACCCAGGCGTATCCGGATTACGATCTGCCCGCTCTTGCAAAATACGCCGAGTCGAAGGGCGTGAAGATCATCGTGCACAACGAGACGTCGGGCGG
>JBOHTB010000058.1:0-15430 GCA_050733435.1 Gemmatimonadaceae bacterium
GTGAACTCCCAACCTTCACCTGGACCACTCCCGCCTCCCACCAGTTCTTTTGCAGTTAACAGCGTTGAGCCTCCCACCAGTTCTTTTGCAGTTCCGTCTCGACCCCCCGGTTCACTTTGCACTTGAAGCCCGTAGCTCAGAGTCACCGTGCCTCGGCGCGCAGCCACTCGGCCGGATCCACCGCCGGCCCACCGCGCCTGATCTCGAAGTGCAAATGCGGGCCGAGAGCGGGATCGCTCACGCCGACGGTGCCGATGACCTGGCCCTTGATCAACCGCGAGCCTTTTCGCACGTCGATGCGATCGAGAGATCCGTAGACTGAATAGTCACCGCCGCCGTGCTCGACGATCACGGTGTTGCCGTACGTGCCCATCGCGCCCGCGTACGCCACGGTCCCGGCAGACACCGACTTCACGGGTGTCCCCAGTGGCGCGCTGATACCGATGCCGTTCCATCGCGTCGTCGTATTGTTCGGATTCACAAATCGGCCGAACCGGTAAAGAAACGCACCGTTCACTGGCCAATCGAGACGCCCGATATCCGTAGTTCTGATCGAGCTCGGTGACAGCGCGACAGCCCCTCCACGAGCGTTCGCTTTGCGACGCTCGGCCTCAAATGACGCGATGAAGTTGTTGATCCTGGTCTCGCTCTTCTCGAGCTCTGCGAGTCTGGCCTTGGTTTGCTTTGTGTCTTCCTGCACCCTGGCAAGATTGCGCGACTGAAGCGCCTCGAGCGCGACCAGGCGTGCTGCCTCCTGCGCTTTCTCGGAGCGATTCTCGACGATGCTCGACTGAAGTCTCACGAGCTGGCCGTGCTGATCTTCTATTTTTGTGTGCAGATCGTCCAGGCGTTGAACGAGGCCTTTGTCACGAAGGGCGAGCAGGTGCAGATACTTGTAGCGCGCGACGAGCTGCCCAACTGATTGGGCTGAAAAAAGAACTTCAGCGGAATAGAGAGGCCCACGTTTGTAGATCTCGATGAGGCGTCGTTGTAGAACGGCCCGCTTCACCGCGGCCTCGCGCTCCGATTTATCGAGATCGTCGGTCGTCGTCTGAACTTCGTCGGTGATCGCGACGAGCTGATTGTCGAGGGACTTGACCATCCTCGCCGTAGCGTCGTGCTGCTGGTCGAGGAGATTCACCTCGTCCCTCAGCTCGTGAGCGGTATTCTGAAGCCCGCTCATTTTCTTCTCGAGCTCATCCCGCTCGGCGCGAATTCGTACGAGCTCCTCCCGCTGCGCATTCGCGCGGGCCTCTGCGCTTTCGGTCTGCTGCGCGATGGCCGGCGTCGAAACGAATACCGCCGCGCAAGCGGCAATTGCCCAACCTCGCATCAGATCCGGCGCAGGTGCCGGCCGACGGATACCAGCGATCCCAGCACGCCCATGAACGCGCCGCCTACGATGCCGAGAAAGATCAACTGTCGATCGAAGAAGACGGTCTCGATCACGTACTCGTTGACGACACGATTGGCGATCCAGACAAACGCCAGCGCGAGGAGACCGCCGAGGACTCCTTTGACGAGGCCATCGATGAGAAAGGGAAGGCGGATGAACATGTCCGTCGCGCCAACGAGGCGCATAATGGAGATCTCCTTCGCGCGCGCGAGCACGGTCATGCGAATCGTGGCGCCAATGATGATCACGGCAACGGCGGCAAAAGCGACTCCGAGCGCGATGCCGGCGACGGTCGCAATCGTACGAAGACGGTAAAGCTTCGCGACCCATTCCTCGCCGTAGCGCACGTCATCGATGAAATGGTACGTCCTGATGCGGTCCGCGACCGACTTCACTGTTGCCGGATCACGGTTGCCCGGCCGCAGATGGACTTCTATCGACGCCGGCAGAACGCCCGCCTCGAAAACATCGGCGAACTCACCCATCTCTTTTCTCGCACGCTCGAGTGCCTGATCCTTCGAGACGTAATCGACGCGCGCAACTTCCGGAAATTCACCAATGTCCTTCATTGCCGCCGCGACGGACTCGATTTCAGTGCTATCGGTTATGAACGCTCTGACCTCGACGCGCTCTTCGACGTGCTCGAGTGCCGTCCGAATGTTGATCGCGACCAACCCGAACAGGCCGAACGCAAAGATTGAGAACGCAATCGTGACGACGCCGAGGATGCTGAGCACTGGCGCGCGCCGCGAGGCGGTGAGCGCTTCTCGAACCGGCCGCACTTAAACGCTCTCTCGATAGTCGCCGGTGGCTTCGCCCACCTCGATTGGCTCGTCGGAAGGACGCGCGCCCGCGGGCGATTCCGCCGAGTCGAACACGAGCCTGCCGTGATTGAGCTCGATCGTCCGATAGTTCGATCGACGCACCAGGTCCAGGTCGTGGGTGGCCATAATCACCGCCGTACCAGACGCGTTGATGTCGCGCAACAGCTGGAACACACCGCGTGTTGCGCGCTCATCGAGATTCCCGGTAGGCTCGTCGGCGATGAGCACGAACGGATCGTTGATCAGCGCCCGCGCGATGGCGACGCGCTGCTGCTCGCCGCCAGACAGCTCACGCGGAAAGCTCGTCGCCTTCGATGCGAGTCCTACCTGAGTAAGCGCACGTGAGACTTTCGCGCGGATTGTCGCTTTCGGCGCGCCAGTGACCTCCAGGGCGAACCTGACGTTCGCTTCGGCGGTACGATCCTCGAGCAGACGAAAATCCTGAAAGACGATTCCAATGCGACGGCGAAGTCGGGAGATCTCGCGACCTTTGGCGGATCTGGAGCTCACTCCATTGATCCACACCTCGCCGTCGGTCGGTTTGTCGTCCATGTAGAGCAGCTTGAGGATCGTCGTTTTCCCCGAACCACTCGGCCCGGTGAGATACACGAATTCTCCCTTTCGCACTTCGAAGCTCACCTGGGCGAGCGCGACACCGGACCGGGGATACTCCTTCGAGACGCTGCTGAGACGGATCATTTACGCGTGAAGGGCCTGCTCGATGTCGGCGATCAGATCTTCGGCATTCTCGAGACCGATGCTCATTCGCAGGAATCCGTCGGGGATTCCGATGCGCTCGCGCTCTTCCGGAGTCATGTGCTCGTGCGAGCTGTAGCGCGGCTCGATAACGAGCGAGTCGACTCCGCCCAGACTGGCGGCGTACGTGAAGAGCTGGAGCTTGCGCACGAATTTGAGCGTGGCCGCACCGCCGCCCTTGAGCTCGATCGCCATCATTCCACCGTATCCGTCGAGGATGCTCTTGGCGATCTCGTGGTCGGGATGGGTTGGAAGTCCCGGATAATGGACCTTCGCAATCTGGGGCTTGGTCGAGCACCACTGCGCGATGCGCATCGCATTCTCATTCTGACGCCTGACCCGAACATCGAGCGTCTTGAGACCGCGTTCCAGTAGCCAGCACGCGAATGGATCTGGCGCCTGACCCCAGACGGTCATCTTGCGACGCACTTCGTCGATGAAGGGCTCATTCCCGCAAACGACGCCACAGAGAATGTCGTGGTGCCCGTTGAGATACTTCGTCGCGGAGTGGATCACGACGTCGACGCCGTGTTCTACAGGCCGGAAGTTCACTGGGCTCGCGAAAGTGGAATCGACGACGAGAGCAATCCCCTGCGCGTGCGCGAGCGACTGGAGCGAGTTCATCTCGAGCACTCTGCAGGTTGGATTCACAGGCGATTCGAGAAAGATCACGCGTGTGTTCTTTCTGAGACCCTTGCGCCACGCTCGCGGCTCGAGGGGATTCACGAAGGAGACTTCGATTCCCATCCCCATCAGATCTTCCATGAACAGCTTCCGGGTGCCGCCGTAGATCCATGAGCTGGAGATCAGATGGTCGCCCGGTCGCAGGAGCGCGAGCATCGAACACGCTGTCGCTCCCATTCCGCTCGCGAGCACCAGCGCTGCTTCAGTGCCTTCGAGTACTGCCAGCCTTTTCTGAACTCGTTCGGCGTTTGGAGTATTTCCGTAGCGCGTGTAGAGGAGCCCTTCGCTCGTGCCGGGCTCCTGCACGTAGTTCACCGACTGCACGAGCGGCGCAGTGACGCCCATCCCGGGAGTCGGGCGCGTCTCTCCGCCATGAATCGCGTTTGTCGACAGGCCCATCTTGCGCGTCGGATCCGCCAATTACTCTCCTAGCCGAGGTTGCGCGTGGTTCTGCCGGCGTCGAAGTCGTGCTTTACGACGCGCACGATTTCCGCCGGAGCGATTCCCAGCACGTCGCGGGCGACGACTGTTCCGGGACTCACCGTATCATCGACGACGAGCACCGCCATCTCGTGACGTCGGGGTCCATAAATCCAGACGAGCTCTCCATCCTCGAGGAGGCGTCTTTGGGCATCTGACGAATGGAGACGAACCAGCGGACCCCGGTCAGAGTCGCCCGTCTTTGTCGCGATGTACTGCGAGACCATCAGCCAGGGCTGGAAGCCCTCCATCATGCATCGAGTCTCATGGTTTCCACCGGAGCGCTCGCGCTGCCGACAGCGACGTAGCCATGGTCGTGGCGGATTACCAGGCGCCGGCGCCACAGCGTGTCGAGCATGCGCTCCGCCTGATCGGTCGAAAGTCCGGTGGCGTCCGCGACATCCGCGCTTGCTCCCGCGCCGAGCTGGCAGATCACTTCCCACGCTTTGCGTTCGTCGACGTCTACGATTCCGACGAGGCGGGACTCGCCATCGCCGTGCTGGGTGACGAGGGCCAGTCTGTGGCGCTCGAGGACTGCCTCGATCGCGTCCATGTGGGACTCGCTGATGCCTCGAAAGAGGAAATAAACCTCGCGTCGCGGAGCATCGGTGCTCACGTACTGCAGGAGAAGCTTTGCAACGATCTCGTCGGCGCAGGAGAAGTCGAGCAGTCCGACGTGCGAGAAGTCTATAACCGTCAGCGCGCGATCGCCGATCCGGTCGAGCTCGTGCTCGATCTCGCAGCGCACCGCCGCGCCCGTTGGCCTCGTAACCAGATTCGAGTAGAGCTCGCATACGCTCTTTCGGAGCATGGAGCTAACGTCGATGTGGTTGATCATGCCACGCGTTCCGGAATCGTTATCTGCACTTGAGCACCCGGGAAATATGAGAGGTTCTCGAGCAGGGGTTCGTCCTCGTCCCAGTCTCCTTTCGGAAGAACTGCGATCCGGGCAGTCCCACTTCGAATCGAAAGCTTGCCGTCCCATGTTCCCACAAACTTGCGTACTCCCGCAAGGCCTTGACCTCGGCCGGGATCCCTGAACCGGGATGCGCCGCGCATGACGGTTTCCTCGAGAGCCTGTCCGTCATCCCAGCGATCGCGCCTCTGAAACCCCGGAGCCGACTCGAGCGACTGGCGGAATCCGATGCCCGGATCGCACACGGCTATCACGACGACTTTTCTGCCCCCAAGCCTCACTCGCCATGTATACGTTTGCACCGCCACCCAGCCGCCACGCCCCGCGTGCTCGACGATGTTCTGACAGACTTCGGACAGAGCCATCGTGAATCTCATCGTAATCTTTGCGTCCAGATTCAGATTTTTTACCAGCGCGTCCTGTGCGCGCTGCTGGATCTTGTCGACGACTTCGTGGACGTCGTCGCTCTTGGAGATCGACGTCACCTCGAGCAGCACACTGGTCTCGCCCGCCGGCTTCGAGGTTTTTACTCTGCCCTGGAGCTCGTACAACTCCGCTGCGTGCTTGAAGAAATCCATTCGCGACCAATAGGTGCTCACGTTTTCCGCCTCGGGCACGTAGAGCACGGGACGTTCCTGTCTCGACTGCGCGAGGGCCAGCAAAGCCGTCAATCCGTAAGGCGATGCCCACCTGGCGTGCCTGGTGTCGACGATGATCTTCTCGTCGAGCGGCAATGGCGCGACCTGATCCAGCACCTGCTCGAACGACTTGTCTTCAAGCGAATGTGGGACGTTGATGATTGTGGTCACTTGATGCTCAGCTCTCCCCGCAGATAGTCAGCGAGGCCGGTTGCGCCGCGATGGTCAACGTTTCTGGCAGCCGCGTCGAGGGCGCGGTCGATCGCCGCGTCTAACTTATCACCCGCCAGCAGGCGCGAGAAATAGGTTGCGCCCCAGACGTCTCCGCAGCCAGTTGGATCGCCGCCAAGATGTCTCGTCGGTTTCGCCGGAAGTTTCGCCGTGCGAATTGCTCCCGATGCCGCACCGAGCGCGGGACGTCTCAAATCGGAAAGGCGCTCGAAACCCGGCGCGGCAAAATAGATCACGCCGCGACTCCCAAGCGTAATCGCTATAAAGCAAACGCCCTCTGCCATCGCGGTGCTCGCCAGGGCCATCGGGTCGCTGCTCATCATGCTCATCTCGTCTTCGTTCACCTGGATGATGTCGAAGCACCGGCACCACGCCGCGGGATTCGGCAAAGGCTGGAGAACCCGCATTCCATTGGGCTGCACCGCCAGCAGAAGCGAATGGATGTCGCAGTAGATCGGTCCGCGAAAATGTTGTCGAATGAGCTGCGCCGTCTCCAGATCCAGCTCGAATCCACTTATGAGATTGATGTAGAGCGCGTCGAGTCCATTCAGCAGTGGCTTGAGTCCCAGCCACGTCCAGCCTGGTACGCCGCCGCTGAGCATCTCGCACCGGCGCTCGTCGCTTTGGTAGTGCATGACCACGCGATTGTTCGGATGCGGAACTTCGATTGGCGCCGCGTCGGCCGCCGCGTGCTCCAGGTTCGCGACGAACTGTCTGGCCGAGTGCGCGAGGTCGCTGCCGACCTTGAGTATCGGAACGAATTCCCAGTCCTGGCCGAGCGCTGCGTCCAGGGCGCCGAGTGCGTAGGTGATGCCGCCCCATTCCTCGACCGGTGCGTCGCGCGGATCTCGTCCGTGAATCACGTCCCAGACGAAGCTTCCAATCACTCCGACGCGTCGCATCCGGCTAGAGCTCTCCAAGCGCTTGCATCTTGAACGTCGCGATTGCGCCGACCACGCCAGCCGATAGAGGCAACGCGCCGGCGACGATTCTGCAAGCCTGAACGGCGGGTTTGAACGCGCGTCGCTTTACTTCGGCGCGGAGCGGCTTGAACAGCTCGTCGCCCGCCTGTGTCACGCCGCCTGCCATCACCACCACGTCCGGGTTGAAGATGTTCAAGAGATTCGACACTCCGGCGCCGAGTATGCGCCCCGTCTCCCGAACGACTTCGGTGGCCATGGTATCGCCGTGCTTCGCTGCTTCGTACACGGTCTGCGCGGTGATTTTCTTCAGATCTCCACCGACGAGCGAAAGGAGTATGGATTCTGTCTCGTCGCCAAGCACTGCCTCTCTCGCGCGTTCCGCGATCGCTGGCCCCGATGCGTAGGCCTCGAGACACCCGTAGTTGCCGCACTTGCAGCGCCTGCCGTTCAGATCGATGGTGGTGTGGCCAATCTCACCGGCAACGTCTGACGCGCCATGATAGAGCTTGCCTTCGAGAATGAGTCCGCCACCAATGCCGGTCCCGAGCGTCATCCCCACGACGTTGTGTCCGCCGACGGCGGCGCCGCACCAGAACTCACCTAGAGTTGCGCAGTTCGCATCGTTGTCGAGGGTTGCCTCGAGATGCACCCGCTTCGAGATCTCATCACGCAGCGGAAAATTTTTCCAGCCGAGATTGGGCGTGATGATCACGATCCCGTTCTCGCGATCGAGCGGGCCCGGCGATCCGATACCCACGCCGAGGAAATCCGCACGCTGGGCTCCGGTTTCGGCCATCGTTTCCGTGATGACCTTCTCGATCATCGCCGCGATGCGCTCGACAACGGATCCCGCGCCGCCTTCTGCCAGAGTGGGACGCGTTTGCATTGCGATCTCGCGGCTGCCATCGACGGGCATCGCGCCCGCGACGATGTTCGTGCCGCCCAGATCAACTCCGACGATGTAACGCTCCTTCACACTCATACAGGCACCGGTGGGTTGAGGACTTCGCCTAGGATACTCGAAACGTATTCCGGCTTGAGATCACGCATGCAGCGCCAGTGTCCGAGAGGACATCGCTGTGGACCATGTCGATCACACGGACGACACGCGAGCTCTTCATTACCGGCGGTCGCGCGCCGACTCGCGAGCGGTCCGAAACCGAACTCCGGCACTGTCGGGCCGAAGATCGTCAGCGTCGGCGTTCCCATCGCCGATGCAAGATGCTGCGGCGCTGAGTCATTCGTCACTATTGCCTGTGCTCGGCCGATAAGCTCGGCGGACCCGAGAAGGGAAAGTACGCCAGTAGCATCTATCACACACTCACTGGGAAGTGCGTCGCCAATCGCTTTTGCGAAACTCGTGTCAGCGCGCGAGCCGACGACGACTATCCTGAACTGCTCGCCGAGCGTTTTGGCAAGCTCGACGTAGTACGGCCATCGCTTCGTGCCCCACGCGCTGCCCGGAGCAATCGCGACGAAGGGCTCGTCCGTTCCTCCATGCTCACGAAGCAGGCGATCGACAGCATGACGCTCTTCGTCTGACGGGTAGAGTCGCGGGCGTATCTGGTCCGGCGTCGGCGGATCGGCGCACGCCGACATCGAGAGCGACCACAGCCGCTCAGCGTGATGCCGCTCGGGTTTATAAGGAAGTTGTTTGGTATAGAGCACCCGCCCAGTGGAGCTCACGAAGCCGATTCGCTCTCTGGCTCCCGTCATCATCGCGATCAGGCCGCTTCTGAACGAGCCTTGCGCGAGATAAGCGATTTCATACGGCCGCCGTGCGCGAAGATCCCGGATCGTCTGCCAGAGGTTGAGCGTCGAGCCGTACGTTCCGCGCTTATCGTAGTGAATCACGCTCCGAATGTTCGGGTTGTTCGCGAGAACTGCCGCGCCTTGTGGCGTGGTGAGCACGTCGACCGGACCACGCTTCGCCAGCTCGGCGATCAGCGGCGTGGTGAGAATGACGTCACCCAGAAAGCTGGTTTGAATGACGAGAGATCCTCTCACTCAGCCTCCTCGGCGTGGGACACTCCGTCAATCCACCTGCAGGACGGCAAGAAATGCCTCCTGCGGTATCTCTACCGAGCCGACCTGCTTCATGCGCTTCTTTCCCTCCTTCTGCTTTTCCAGGAGCTTGCGCTTGCGAGTGATGTCGCCGCCGTAGCACTTGGCGAGCACGTCCTTGCGCAGCGGCTTGACGCTGGTCCGCGCAATGATCTTCGATCCGATCGCCGCCTGGATGGCGACCTCGAAAAGCTGTCGCGGAATCAGGTCCTTCAACTTGTCGGCGATCTTCCGCCCCCACTCGTAGGCTTTGTCCTTGTGGATGATGACGCTGAAGGCGTCCACCGGATCGCCGTTGATCAGCATGTCGAGCTTCACGAGATCGCTCCGGCGATACTCGAGCATCTCGTAGTCGAGCGAAGCGTACCCTCGGCTCACTGTCTTGAGCTTGTCAAAAAAATCCAGGATGATCTCGCCGAGTGGAAATTCCCAATCGAGCTCGACCCGCTGAGTGTCGAGGTAAGTCATGTTCTTGTAGACACCGCGACGCTCCGTTCCGAGCGTCATGATCGGACCGATGTACTCGGCCGGCACCATGATGCGCGCCTTGACGTACGGTTCCTCGATGTATGAGACGACCTGCGCATTGGGCATGAGCGATGGATTTTCGATCAACGTCATCGTTCCGTCGGTTAGATAGACTTTGTATTCCACTGACGGAACGGTGGTCACGAGCTCGAGGTCGAACTCGCGGCTCAGTCGTTCCTGTACGATCTCCATGTGGAGCAGTCCGAGAAATCCCGCACGAAATCCAAACCCGAGCGCAGTCGACGTCTCGGGCTCGTAGTTCAGAGAGGCATCGTTCAGCTTCAGCTTCTCGAGGGCGTCCCTCAGGGTTTCGTACTGCGTCGTGTCGGTTGGATAGAGTCCCGCGAACACGAAGGAGCGCACCGCCTGATATCCGGGCAGCGGGGTAGTGGCGTGGTTGTCCGCATCGAAGATCGTGTCGCCCGCACGCGTCTCGCTGACCGATCTCACGCTCGCTACGACGTAGCCAACCTCCCCTGGACCGATCTGCTCGGCAGGAACCTGTCGCAGCTGGTTGTATCCGACTTCGTCGACCTCGTAGACCGATTCGCTGGCGCCGAAGGTTATGTGAGTGCCCTTTCGAATCACGCCATCTACCACGCGGACGCTCGGGATCGCGCCGCGGTATCGATCGTAGTAGGAGTCGTAGATCAATGCGCGGAGCGGTGCGTTGGCGTCTCCTTCCGGCGGAGGAACCTTGCGCACGATTTCCTCGAGGAGCTCGGAGATGCCGATTCCTTCTTTGGCGCTTACCAGGAGGATTTCGTCCGGGTCGACTCCCAGGAGATCGTGGACTTCCTGCTTGCGTCGCTCGGGCTCGGCGCTAGGGAGATCGATCTTGTTCAGGATGGGAATGATCTCGAGACCCGCGTCCATCGCCAGAAACAGGTTCGATAGCGTCTGCGCCTGTATGCCCTGAGACGCGTCGACAACCAGGATCGCCCCCTCGCACGCGGCTAGAGAGCGTGAAACCTCATAGGTGAAATCGACGTGGCCTGGTGTGTCGATGAGATTGAGCTCGTACTCCTGGCCGTCTCGCGCGGAATAAGTCATCCGCACGGCGTTGAGCTTGATCGTGATCCCGCGCTCGCGTTCGAGGTCGAGGGTGTCCAGAACCTGCGCCTTCATCTCACGCTTCTGCAGCATTCCCGTTGCTTCGATCAGCCGGTCCGCCAGCGTCGATTTGCCGTGGTCGATGTGTGCGACGATGCAGAAGTTGCGGATGTGCTCGAGCTTCAAGGGGTCTCTGGGTTTTGCGGGGTGCTGGGGCGGGAACCACGAAATATAACCGCCGACAGAGGCCCGAATTCCCTCTGAGAGCTGTGCTCCCGAATAAGGAAAGGGCCGCTCTTAGCGGCCCTTTCTTATCGGCGTCAGGAAATCGTTCCGGAGCTCACCGCCTCGGCGGCGGACTGTCCGCGGATTTCGACGGCGGACTTTGCACGCGCGGTGGTGGGCTGCTCGAGGGAGGCGGTGACCGCGGCGGCTCAACGCGAGGCGGCGGCGACTGCGTCGGCTGGGTTCGTGGAGGCGGAGGCGACTCGCGCGGCGCAGGTCTCGTGTACTCTTGGATCGTTTCGGTACCCGTGGCGGCCCCGCCAGATGCGTGACTTGGCGCGCTGGCGCGACCGATCGGGACGCCGCTCCTCTCGGGTAGTGCACCGCCACCGCCCGGGTTGCGCATGTCGATCAACACTTCGCGGGGATCCCGTCGACGCTGATCGGGCGCGGTTATCGTCACGTCGCCTATCTGCGGCGGCTCTGCGTGGCGCGTGATGGGAAAGTACCCGAGGGCAGCGCGGCTTCCTTCGGCGCCGGTGGGAGCATGGCGGGGAATCTCGCGTCCGAAACGCTTCGTTTTGACCGTGTCGCGTGGCTCGCGGCCAGTCCTCGGGGGCTCGACATTCCTGGATCGATGGGAAGGCCCATAAGCCACGATCGGTATTCCGCAATAGTCGTAACCAATGATCCTGGCGCTTCCACCGGAGCGCTGAAACCGTCTCACCCCGTCGAGTATCGCCAGTCGGCTGAATGCGAGGCTCGTGCTGTAGCCGCCGTTGAAGAAATCACAGTTGTAGAGCGCGTTCGATGAATAGAATTGCTGCTGTAGCGACGCGAAGCGCATGAAGTCACGGCCGATGGGCTCACCTTTGGCGCCGAGATACGAGGCGAGGGCCTGTTCGGCGGCGAAGGGCGACACGTTTTGTATGAGCCGCCTGATCGCCGTAATGTCCCAATCTCCATCGATTTCGATCCGCTCGAGGTTGAAGGGCGCTCGGGACGCGAGAGCGATCACAGTGCCGCGAGTGTCGAAGCCTCCGTCATATCCCGAGTACGTAACGTACCGCTCAGGCGCGATGACGCCGCCGCCGGACTGGGAGAAGCCGGCAAAGAAATTCGGAAGACGGTACTGCTGATGTTGTGTGAGCCGGACCGAAATGCCAGGGAAATCCGGATGAAGCACCGAGATTTGGCCATCGAGATCCATCGCGACCGCGAAGACGTAGGCGTCCTCGCTCAGGTCGATGGCGGGCATGACGTAGTTGGACGCGACACCGGGGCCGTTCTCCGAAACTATTCGGATGTAAGGCGCTCGCCCCTGCGCTGACGAAGTGGAGGCAAAGAGCCCGATCAGAAGCGCCGATATTCCAAGCGCGCACGCCGTCTTCATTGGTCGCATACGTCCTCCCTTTGTATACAATTTGCCTCGATGCCAGCGCAAGAGTCAATCCCGGATTTGGGTTCGGAGCAGATTCCCCGCGCGCTACCTGTTGGTTCTTGCCCAACTTACCTTGCCCCAATGCCGCTCCCGCAACTGCTATCGGTGGTAGAATCACTTCCCGCCTTCAGGGATCTTGCTGCTCGAATTCCTCACCCTGGGGCTCGGTGCGAGGTCGGCGGCTTGCACGGTTCGAGCGACGCGGTCGTCATTGCCTGTCTGTCTGAGTACGTCCGGCAGAGGTTCTTTGTTGTCGTGAGCGACGACGTGGCTGGAGCCGAGCGCTGGCTCGCCGACTTCACAACGCTCGTGGAAAGTGACGCGGTGGCGTTCTACCCTCCGCGTGAGAGCTTTGGAGAGGCAGAAGCACACGCTGAAGTAGCAGGGGAGAGAGTGGAAACCCTGGAGCGCATCGGTCGAAGCGGTCTTCGCATTCTCATCACGACCACGCGCGCCCTCCTCGAGCGCACACAGCTGCCGCGGGCTCTCGCAGCGGCCCGCCTCGAGCTCCGCAAGGGCGACAGCCGCAGACCCGAAGATCTCGCGGCGCATCTGGAGCGGATCGGATTCGACCGTGTCCCAATGGTAGAGGATGTGGCGCAGTTCAGCGTCCGCGGCGGAATCTTTGACATCTACAGCTTCGGCATGGCGGAGCCGGTTCGCCTCGAGTTCTGGGGCGACGACATCTCGGAGCTCAGGCATTTCGATCTGCTCACCCAAAGATCTACCCGCGACGCCGACGTCGCGCTCGTTCTGCCTGTCGATGGCCAAATCAGTGTCGGCGAAGCGGAGCCTGAGCGTTCCTCGATCCGCGCGCTCTTTCCGCCCGACACTGTGTTGGTGATTCCGCGGGGCACTCACGTCAGGCCGGAAGTCGATCGAACCTGGATCGAAGCCCAGCATCATATCGACCTCGCACGGAGAAGAGGAGAAGACACGCCAAGCCGGGACGAGCTCTTCGAGTCCCCAGAGACAGCGATTCATGCGCTCAGCGCGTTCGGCGCTATCGGCCTCGGTGGAAAAGACCCCGATCTGACCTTCCCGTTTCAGGAGCCGGAGGAGATCCAGCGCGACATAAAGAGGCTCAAGCTGATTGCCGCGGACGGCATTCCGACGCTCATCCTCTGCGACAATGTCGGTCAGGCCGAGCGTCTCGACGAATTGTTGAATGACGATCGGGTATCGCCCGCAAATCTGGCGATTGGAGTTCTGGACGGAGGATTTCTGATTCCTCCCGCGGACGAGAATTTTCCCGGACTTCGCGTTCTCACCGACCACGAGATTTTCCGCCGCGAGAGACGCTTCCGTCGCGCAAGGCGGTACGCTGCCGGGACTGCACTCGAAAGCCTGACCGCGCTCAAGCCGGGTGACTACGTGGTGCACCTCGAGCACGGCGTCGGGATCTATCGCGGGATGGAGAGGATGTTCGTCCGCGAGTCCACGGTCGAAGTGGCAGTAATCGAGTACGAGGGCGGGGACCGGCTCAACGTACCGCTCTATCGAATCGATCAGATCGAGCGCTACCGGTCAGCGGCCGACATGACCGCCGAGGCGCCTCCTCCGAGACTCCACTCACTCGGTGGAAAACGCTGGGCATCACAGCGAGACAAGACCCGAGCCGCGATTCAGGAGATGACCGTGGAGCTGCTCGATCTCTACGCTCGCCGAAAAGTCGCGACCCGGCCGCCGCACGTCCCCGACACCGTTTGGCAACGGCAGCTCGAGTCCTCATTTCTATTCGAGGATACGCCCGACCAGCGAACCGCGACGACTGACGTGAAGGGCGACATGGAACGGCCCCGACCGATGGACAGGCTCCTAGTTGGCGACGTCGGTTACGGAAAAACTGAAATCGCCGTGCGGGCTGCGTTCAAGGCTGTGCAATCCGGCCGGCAGGTGGTGGTGCTGGTGCCAACCACGATTCTCGCCGACCAGCACACGAGAACTTTCGGCGAACGCCTCGCGGATTTTCCTGTCAACGTCAAGAGCCTGAGCCGTTTTCAGACGCCTAAGGAACAGTCTGAGGTGCTCGCCGACCTCAAGGCAGGCAAAGTCGATGTCGTAATAGGAACGCACCGCTTGCTCAGTCCGGACGTCGCGTTCTCGCAGCTCGGACTGATAGTCGTTGACGAGGAGCACCGCTTCGGTGTCAAACACAAGGAACGACTTAAGCGACTTCGTCTGGAGACCGACGTACTCACACTCACGGCAACACCGATTCCGCGAACACTGCATTTGTCACTTGCCGGATTGCGCGACATGACGTTGATGCAAACGCCGCCCCGCGACAGGTCGCCGGTTCTCACGTACATCGAGCCCTGGGACGATGCGCTCATCGACGAGGGCATCTCCCGCGAGCTCGATCGCGGTGGACAGGTCTTCTTCGTTCACAACCGGATCGAAACCATCCAGGGCGTCGCCGACCACATCGAACGGCTCGTACCCCGCGCCCGCATCGGAATCGGTCACGGTCAGATGCGAGAGCGGGAGCTCGAGCAGGTGATGCGCAAGTTCGTCGACGGCGAGATCGACGTGCTCGTGTCGACGATGATCGTCGAATCGGGCCTCGACGTTCCGAACGCCAATACAATGTTCGTCAATCGAGCGGATACCTTTGGCCTTGCCCAGCTCTATCAGCTTCGGGGTAGAGTCGGACGCTCCCACCGCCGTGCGAGCTGCTACCTGCTTGTCCCCGATTCGATCGACGAAGACGCCAACCGCCGCCTCACCATCCTCGAGCACCACACCCAGCTCGGATCCGGATATCAGATAGCGCTCAAGGATCTCGAGCTGCGGGGTGCCGGCAACCTGCTCGGTCCCGAGCAGTCAGGGTTCGTCCACGCGGTCGGCTTCGACATGTATCTCCGAATGCTCGACGAGACGGTAAAACGCGTTCTGCGCGGCGACGATGCCCCACGGCTCCAGCCCTCGGATATATCGATAGATGTCCCGTCGTACCTGCCGGATGAATACATCCTTTCGCCGGACGCCAAGCTCGATGTCTATCGTCGACTCACGCACATGACCGATGTTGCTGAGATCGAAGCACTGAGGGATGAAGTCCGCGACCGTTTTGGAGTGCTTCCGGAGCCAGCTCGCGTTTTCTTCGCAACCGCCATCCTTCGCATCCTCGGAGGTGCCTCTGACATCGAGTCCGTGCTGGTGCGCGGAAACGAGGCCCGCATTACATTTCGCGAGCACGCAGTGCCCCGGATGAAGGGGATCTCGGCGGCGTTCCACGAGGTACAGTTCCAGGCGGAAGTGCGTCGCG
>JBOHTB010000059.1:0-21677 GCA_050733435.1 Gemmatimonadaceae bacterium
TGGAATCGCAGTGTTTGGGGAGAGCGACGGTGGAGTAGTCACCGGAGATTATTACGTCCACGTGAGCTTCATCAACGGCTACAAGCTCGCCGACGGCGAGACGAACGACAAAGTCGTAACCGTTAAAGAAGGTGACGACGATGTCGTCACCTTTCATGCTATCGCCAGTGGCCCGGGCCATTAAGCAATTGGCTAAGGGGTGAGGTGACGGCCGCACTGTGGGGCCTGGCGGTTGCCGCACTCGTCGGTCTCACAGTAGCTCTCATCATCCGTTGGCGCGCGACAGGCATTGCTCTGCGCGCCGTTCATCGATCCGGTGCTCGCATCGATCGGTTCAAGCTGACCGCAAAACCGTTCGTTCGTGCGACGCTGCTCCAGGATCCGGCGATCGCCGCTGCGGTCGCGGAGCATTCCGCGGAGACGTCCCTCTCCGAGCCGGCGACGTGGAAGCTCGTCGAGACCTACATCGACGAGATCGTTCCGTTCTTCAACATCCTCACCTACTACAAGGTGGGACTCGTAGTCAGCAGGATCCTGCTGAACTTCTTTTATAAGGTTTCGGCAGAATACGCGGGCCGGCCGTCGCGCGAAGTAATGCCCCGCGACGCCATTGTCATCTACCTCATGAATCACCGGTCGAACGCCGATTACGTCCTCGTCGGCTACGTCCTCTCCGGTCAGGTGGCGATCTCGTACGCGGTCGGCGAGTGGGCGCGGACTTTCCCGCTCGAGTACATCTTCAAGTCGTTCGGCGCGTACTTCATCCGGCGCAAGTTTCGAGAAAAACTTTACCAAACCGTTCTCGAGCGCTACGTCCAGCTCATCACGAGAAACGGAGTAACTCAGGGGATTTTTCTCGAAGGCGGTCTGAGTCGAGACGGCCGTCTCGGAAAAGCGAAAATAGGATTGCTCGACTATCTGGTGGGCGTGGCGCGCGAGCCGTCCATGCGGCGCCGACTGTACATCGTCCCCGTCGCGATCAACTACGATCGCGTGCTCGAGGATCGCTCGCTCATTCGCGAGCTGGACGCGCGAGAGGGCCGAGGCCGTCCGTCTCGCTACGCCCAGCTCGGCGAAGTCCTCCGATACGCTTCATGGAACTCGGCTCGCATCGTGGCGCGACGTTGGAAGCGATACGGGAGAGCGACTGCTGTAATCGGAGAGCCGTTTCCCCTCGAGCCGTGGCTCGGCGCACAAGACCGTGAGACCGGCGGACTGTTCGCACTGCCTCGGCACGAGCGTCTGCAGCGAATTCAGCTGCTCGCCGACGCGGCGATGGACCTTATCGGCGCAATCATTCCAGTGACGCCCGTGACATTGGCGTGCGCTGCGCTTCAGAGCTTCGACGGGGATTTCGTGAGCCACGCTCTGCTGCTCGGGCGCATGACCGAGATGCGTGACGTGCTCCAGGAGCTGAATGCCCGAGTCGTTCACCGCGAAGGTCCGATTCAGGAAGTCTTCGACCGGGCGTGGCGCATGCTTCAGATGCGTCGGATACTGGTGAAGGTTGGGAGCGGATACGCGATTCTCCCAGGCAATCGGCCCCTCATCGGTTACTACGCGAACAGCATCGCCCATCTCCTCGGTCCGTTCAGTGACGGAATTCGCGCGCGTGACCGACTACCCGTTATGACGAGAGAGCTCGGTGCATTTTCAAGTCCGGAATGAGCGTCCTCCGGGGCCTACCAGACGTCCGAGCTACCAGACGTCCGAGCTACCAGACGCCAACGCTAGAGCGAGCGAGGCTGCTCTCGATCGTAAACCGAACCGCCGAATTTCCCCGCAGAGATATCGATTGCGACACGAAACTGTCCGTGCCACCGATCCTGCGCGCCTCGAGCCGGATCACGCCCATTTGTCCGCGAAGTATCTCGGGAATTTCCAGCGAGACGTCGTGGGCGGCGGAGACCTGCGCGAATCGCGTCTCGACTCCATCGTGAATGATGAAGAGATTCACGTCGGCCCAGTTGTGATTTTCCACCTCGAGGGTGACAACGTCGCTCGAAATGGCGGGGTCCGCGAGGTCATTAGACTTCATTCTGCCGGCGCAGGAGGAAACCAGGAACGCAATCGAAAAGTACGAGACAGCAATAGTCCTGCTGACTACCATGCGTCCTCCCGCTCGAACGTCGCGGCGCCATGTCGCGGCCGTTGGGAATGTGCTGCACGGAGCACGCCGCGTCGAGGCGTGTTGACACAAACCGCTGTCGCGCCTAACTTCATAGGCTAGTCTGCCCACAAATCGGGTGGGCGTTGAATCACGTTCAGAGTTTAATGCCGACAATCAATCAGCTAGTCCGTCAGAGCCGCCGCGACGTCCAGAAGAAGGAAAAGGCGCCGGCCTTGAAGTCGAATCCCCAGAAGCGCGGCGTCTGCACTCGCGTCTACACCACAACTCCCAAAAAGCCGAACTCGGCGCTCCGCAAAGTGGCGCGCGTGAGGCTCACCAACGGGTTCGAGGTGACGGCGTACATTCCCGGCGAGGGCCACAACCTGCAGGAGCACTCTATCGTGCTCATCCGCGGTGGCCGCGTGAAGGATCTTCCAGGAGTTCGTTATCACATCGTGCGTGGCTCGCTCGACGCATCGGGCGTCAACGGCCGCAACAAGAGCCGCTCCAAATATGGAACGAAGAAACCGAAGGCCGGCGGTGCCGCGGCCGGAGGCAAGAAGAAATGAGCATTCACCAACAGTTCGCCGGAGCTGACCGTTGAGCCGCCGCAAAAAGTCCATCAAGCGTCCCATTCTCCCCGACGCTCGCTACGATAGCCAGACCGTCTCGAAGTTCATCAACGCCATCATGTACCAGGGCAAGAAGTCCACAGCCGAACGCATCTTCTACGGCGCGATGGACATCGTCGAGAACAAAACGAGTCAGCCGGGCGTCACGATCTTCAAGCAGGCACTGACGAATCTCAAGCCCGCCGTCGAAGTCAAAAGCCGGCGCGTAGGTGGCGCGACTTATCAGGTTCCCGTGGAAGTTCGTCCCGATCGTCGCACGGCTCTCGCGATGCGCTGGCTGATCACGTTCTCGCGCGGACGGAACGAGAAGTCGATGTCGGAGAAGCTCGCGGCCGAAGTGATTGCCGCCAGCAAGGGCGAAGGAAACGCCGTGAAGAAAAAGGAAGACACCCACCGCATGGCAGAAGCGAACAAGGCGTTCGCGCACTATCGCTGGTAAGGGTTTTTGCCCTACTATTCGGGAAGCCCCCGCTCTTACCGGAGCGAGGGCTTTTTTGCATTAATTATCGACCCTGTTCCTCATTGTGTGACGCGATCGTCCGATACACTCAGACCACCCGCTGGAGTGATATGAGACGTCTTGTCGTTTTAATTGGTGCACTCGCTCAGCTTGTTGCGCTGCCGGCCGGCGCCCAGGACAAGCACCCTAAGCGGCCCGAGCTGCCGGCGGGCGCGGATTCCAACGACGCTTACGCTTACCACCGGCTCGGGCTCGGTTCCATCCAGAATGACCCGGAGAAAGCGGCGGCTGCCTTCTACTGGGCCGCGCGCCTCAATCCTACATCGGCAGAGGACTACTATGGCCGACGCACCGCGCTCTTACTGCGAAATCCCAGAATGCTCATGCGTTATTACCGAGGCGATAAAGGTGTAGTCGGCTCCTCGGAAGCTCTCGCCATCGATTCCCTTTATCTCTATGCTCTTTCACTGAACCCTTTTCTCGACCCGAGTCTCGACCATGTGATCCTTGAGTCCGTGGTCAGCCAAATGTCCGACAAAGGCTCGGTGGGCGAGCGCGAATCTCCTCGCGAGATCGCTCACGACATCGATGTCTATCTGAGTCAGGGCACGCCCGAAATGCGTGCCGGACTGGCCTACCGCGACGGACTCTATGTCGACGCTCTACACCAATATGCCTTGGCGATCGAGCAGTCTCACGATAAAGCACCACTCCTTGCTGAGCGCGGCAGACTGTTCTATCAGCTCGGCCGCGCCGACAGCGCGTTTGGTGAGATCACGAAGGCGCTGGAGATTATGCGGAAGCAGGACAAGAAGGATTTCGTATACCTGTACGAATCCAAGGCGCTGATGGAACAGAGAATCGCAATAATCCATCATGTGATGGGAGATGATTCCGCGGCCAAGGAGGCGTTTGGTCGCGCTCTGGAAGAAGATCTTTCTTATTTTCCCGCGCACGTCCAGCTCGGATTTCTGGCTCTCCAACACAGGGACACCGCAACGGCAAGGTCTGAGATGGACCTCGCGGTTCAGATTCGGCCGGACGACCCGGGCCTGCGCTATCAGTACGGCTACACTCTCGGAGCGCTGCATCTGCTGCCGCAGGCGGAGGAGCAACTGAAGAAAGCCATCGAGCTCGACCCCGATTACGCGGCTCCGCACTTTGTCCTCGGTCAGGTCTCCGAAGCGCTGGACAAACTCCCGGCTGCGCTTCAGGAGTACGAGTTGTTCCTTGCGCTGTCATCGCGGAACGATCCCCGCAGAGCCGAGGCATTGCAGGTGGTCGAAACGTTGAAGGCGGCAGGATCAGGCGCAAAATGAGACGGTGCGGTAAGAGCAGTCGGGTGTGGCTGGCCGTCGCGATGGCGATGCTTCTGCCGACATTGACGGGCCTCGTCGCGGCCGAAGCCAGCGCGCAGACAGCCGATTCGTCGGCAGCGCCGGTCCGTAAGCGGTCAACAGTCGAAGACCTGCAGATGTTCAGCCAGGTCCTGAATCAGATTCGCGTGAATCATCCCGACTCAGTAGACACCCATGAGTTGCTGATGGCGGCGGTTGAAGGAATGGTTCGCGCCGCGGACCCGCACTCATTTGTAATTCCGGCGATTCGACTCGATCCGGCCAAAGAGGCAGCGTGGCGCGATGGCAAACTCTATCCCGTGCCGGTTACGTTCTCTTTCATCGGTGGCGACCCGGTAGTTACCAGCGTAGCCGCCGGATCGCACGCAGCTGCGCTCGACATTCTTCCCGGTGACGAGCTGATTGCGATCGACAGAAAGCCAGTCGCTGCGACGTCGTCGACCGAGCTAGACATCTTTCTCGCCGGATCAAAGGGTGATCCAGTCGTTCTGACTTTCGAGCGGCGAAGGATCGACGGGACGATCGCGCATCTCGACAGGGTCGTGGAGCGAGAGAGAGTTGACGAGGCTTCGGCTGTGCCCACGGCTTTCATGCTCGACGGCCAGACCGGGTACGTCAGGATCACGAGCTTTCTCAACGAGCGTGTGTCCGCGGATCTGCATGACGCTCTCGGAAAGCTTGAAGGACAGGGCATGAGGCGGCTGGTCCTGGATCTCCGCGACAATCCGGGCGGACGCATTGACCAGGCAGCCGACGTCGCCGGCGAATTTCTTCCGAAAGGAAGTATCGTCTACACATCGACTGGCGAGAAAAAGGAAATGATCGATACCAGTAGAGTCTCTCGATCATTCTGGAGGAGCGAGCGTCGCTATCCTGTAGTTCTGATCACCAATGCCGGAACGGCTAGTGCCGCGGAGCTTCTCGCCGGAGCGCTGCAGGATCACGATCGCGCGCTAATCGTTGGACGTCCCACATTCGGAAAAGCGCTGGTCATGCGCGCCTTTCCCATGACCGACGGCTCGATCATCGAGTTGGTTGTCGGGCATCTCAGGACGCCATGCGGACGAGTCGTTCAACGCCAATACAAGGGCATCACTACACGCGAATACTACCGTCTGGCGCGAGCTGATCGCGATACGGCCGGAAGGCCAAGCTGCCGTACGGACGGGGGAAGGGTCGTCTACGGCGGTGGCGGGATCTATCCCGATCTCGTCGTCGACGAAACAGACTTGCCCGTCTGGCTCGGGAGGCTTGCCGAAGACAACGTCGTTCTGAGATGGATAGGTGGCTATGTGACCGCAAATTCCGCCAGGTTCGCTTCACTCGACGAGCTGTCGAAGAACACTGGAGTGCCACCCGCGGCGATCGCGGAATTCCGCAAATTTGCGGCTACGCAGGGGGTCACGATCCCGGATACGGAGAACGCCAATCAGCTGCTGATCCGTGTGTTATCGAGCGCTGCCGCCCGCTCAAAATTTGGTGATGCTGGATTCTATCGCATTAGCGCGGGCCTGGATCCGGAGGTGCAGATCGCCAGCCACGCGCTCGATGATTCACGGTTCAGCTTTCTCACCCATTCTCCGTGACCGTGCGTCATCGCATCGTCAGTGCGGTGTCGGCGTTCTCGCCCGCGCGCCTTTTCGCCGCTCTGTGACTTCGCGCGCCCTTCGTCTCCGTTCCGCGGTGGTCGCGATAACCGCCAGAGACAGCTCGATCAGGCCATACACGAGCGCGACCAGCGACAATAGCGCCACGACCGCGAGCAAGCGCGTCAGCGACGCGGAGAGAGATCCCTTAACGACCTCGTAAGTCGAGCCTGCCACGAGGGTCGCAGATACTATAGTGATGACGGACGCAATCCCGATCGACATGCCGAGGTCGACATGCGGTAGCGCTTCTGGCGGCTGCTCAGCAGTCGTCGTGAGGTCGGGCATCCGCTTTCCGGTTTGCAGTTCCATGTGTCGCATACGGCTAACATCATCATGCTTTGTGCCGACTCCAGAAGCAAGGCGCGCCGGGAGCCGGCTGAGGTCGCGCCTCACAAAGCTTGCGACGCCCCAGCACGGCAGGCATCTTCGAACCTTCACTCCTGAAGTGCCATCCCTCGGTCGTCGCCGAGGGATTTCCGTCGCGCTGCTACGCGCCTCCGAGATTGGAGGGAGCATGAAATATCCCGAAGTCAGGAATTACGTTGGCGGCACTTTCGTCGACGGCGGTCGGACGCACCTCGAGGTGCACAACCCGAGCGACGGTAGTGTCATTTCAAAGGTCCCGCTGTCCACGCAGGACGACGTCGACTCTGCTGTCGCCAGCGCAGCAAAGGCGTTTCCGGCGTGGGCCGCGACGACGATCAAGGAACGAGTTCAGGTATTCTACCGCTACAAGTCGCTCCTCGAGAAAAACATCGACGAGCTGTCGGCGCTCATCACGGAAGAGAATGGAAAGATCGGGAGCGAGGCTCGCGCTGAAGTCCTGAAATCTGCGGAGCTTTGCGAGTTCGCCTGCTCGCTGCCCCAGATCACGCCCGGAGAAGTCCTCGAAGTAAGTCGCGGGGTCGAGTGCCGCATCGAACAGTACCCGCTCGGGGTCGTCGCGGCGATCACGCCGTTCAACTTTCCCAACATGGTGCCGAACTGGTCGATCCCCAACGCGATCGCACTCGGCAACTGCCTCATTCTCAAGCCGTCGGAGCTCGTGCCGCTGAGTGCCGGAAGGATCGCGGAGCTTCTGAAGGAAGCGGGATTACCGGAAGGCGTCCTGCAGATCGTCAACGGCGGCAAAGAGGCCGTCGAAGCCCTCTGCGACCATCCGGGCATCGCGGCGATAAGCTTCGTCGGATCGACCAAGATTGCGAAGGTCGTTTACAGACGGTCTACAGCGACACTGAAACGGTGCCTCGCTCTCGGGGGCGCCAAAAATCATCTCATCGTGATGCCGGACGCCGATCAGGAGATGACATCGAGCAACGTCGTCGCCTCGATGTCCGGATGTGCGGGCCAGCGCTGCATGGCAGCGTCGGTGATGGTCGCGGTCTCGAACACCGATCGCATCATCGACCGAATGGTGGAGCATGCGCGCAAAATCGTTCCCGGAAAAGACATCGGCCCGGTGATTTCGGCGGCCGCAAAGGAGCGAATCGAGAAGTACATCGCCGAGGCCGAAGGTGCGGGAGCGAAAGTCCTGGTCGACGGCAGAAAGACGGTAGTGAAGGGAAAGGAGCGGGGATACTTCATCGGGCCCACGATCATCGATCACGTGACGCCCGACATGCGAATCGCGCAGGAAGAAGTATTTGGTCCGGTGCTGGTGATAATCCGTGCGAAAGATGTGGACGAGGCACTGAGAGTCGAGAACGCGTCGCCCTATGGAAACGCTGCGTCGGTGTTCACCGAGAGTGGCGGCACGGCGCGCTACGTGATGGAGCGCGCGAGCGCCGGGATGGTTGGCGTCAACGTCGGTGTTCCAGTGCCGCGCGAGCCGTTCTCGTTCGGCGGATGGAACGAATCGAAGTTTGGAGTCGGTGACATCACCGGCCGCGGATCGATCGAGTTCTGGACTCAAGCGAAGAAGATGACCACGAAATGGAACAGGGAAGCTGGCACCAACTGGATGTCGTGATTGGTCGGCGCGTCAAGGTTGCGCGGCGGCGATAACACACTGGAGGCTGTATGGGCGTGGATCGGTCCGTAACGTTCACCGGAATTCGCTTCGAGAATCCGTTTCTCCTCTCGTCGGCGCCTCCGACCGAATCCGAATCGAACATTACCCGGGCGTTCGAGTCGGGCTGGGGCGGAGTGGTAACGAAGACGATTGGACTCCATCCGGTCGTCAACGTGTACGGTGCAAAGGCCAAGTTCATGCGGACGACGCCCGACGACGCGAACGTCTCGATGAAAAAGCGGCCCGGCGCAGCTCTTCATTCTTCGTGGAACTGGGAGCTGATCTCTGACAAGACTCTCGAGTGGTGGGCGCCCCGGATTCGGCGGATCAAGGAATCGTTCCCGAACAAGGTGCTCATCGCATCAATCATGGCGGGATCGGGGAACGACAAGGAGCTCAAGCACTGGCAGGAGCTGGCCGAGACGTGTCAGGGCGAAGGGGCGGACGGCCTCGAGCTGAACTTTTCCTGTCCGCACATGGATCGTCGCGACATGGGCAGCAACATCGGGAAGGATCAGGGTCTGTGCTCGGTTGTGACGGAGGCGGTGAAGGAAGTCGCGAAGGTGCCTGTCTGGTGCAAGCTCACGCCCGCGACGGCGGACATCGTCGTGGAAGCGGGCGCGTG
The DNA here is from genome assembly GCA_050733435.1 of Gemmatimonadaceae bacterium. GTDB lineage: Bacteria > Gemmatimonadota > Gemmatimonadetes > Gemmatimonadales > Gemmatimonadaceae > UBA4720. The sequence goes on from JBOHTB010000059.1 coordinate 8,846, forward strand.
TTTCCGCGGCGGCGCCGACGCGATAGTCTCGTCGAATACGTTTCCCTCGATTCCACTCATCGATCCCGAGACACTCGAGTTCGAGATTAACGTCGATGGCTACGTCTCCAGCGGAGGGTTAGGCGGACCTGCCATCCTTCCGCTTGCACTGGCGAAAATGGCGCAGCTCACGAAGGCTTTTCCTGACAGGAATTTTTCAGGGATCGGCGGAATATCTGACTTCAATCAGGCGTTATCGTATTTCCTGCTGGGATGCGGGACGGTTCAGGTCTGCACCGCGGCGATGCTCGACCAGGCCGTTGGACCGAACGTCATCAAGAGACTCCTGAGCGGTCTCGACAAATTTCTCGAGGAGCATGCGAAGGATGGCTGGAAGCGCATCGAGGATTTTCGCGGCATAAGGCGCGAGCGGATCGTGCTCCAATCGGAGATCAGGCGACCCGATTCCGCCGACTATCACTCGGGTTACGAGAACGTCGAGGGGTACGCAACGCCGCAACCGACGAAATCGCGGTGAGGAGCTAATATGACGGCAACGAATACCTCGGCGGTCTCTGGCACGCGTCCCCGCAGCAGGCCAAATCCGAAAGCGGATGTGCCAGCGATGCCTCCGTGCGACCACAAGCCAAGTCCCTACACCGGTCCGTCGCGCGACGAGATCATCGCGATGCGGAAGAAGTACACGAACCCCGCGATCTTCACGTTCTACGCGGAGCCGCTGCTAATCGTCGAGGGCTACATGCAGTGGCTGTTCGACGAGACCGGCAAGCGCTATCTCGACATGTTCGCCGGGATCGTCACAGTGTCGTGCGGCCACTGCCATCCGAAGATCGTGGCGGCGATCGAGAAGCAGGTCGAGACGTTGCAGCACACGACGACGATCTATCTCCATCCCAACTTCGCGCTCTTTGCGAAGAAGCTTGCTTCGAAGATGCCGAAGGGGCTCGACGTCACTTATTTCGTGAACGATGGCAGCGAGGCCAACGATCTCGCGGTCACGATGGCCCGCCTCTACACCGGTCACAACGATGTGATTGCTCTCAGGAACGGCTATCACGGTGGATCGCCAAGCGCGATGGGACTCACCTCGCACAGCACGTGGAAGTATCCGGTTGCGAGCCCCTCAGGAGTTCACCACGCGGTGAGCCCGGATCCTTATCGCAGTCCGTTCAGCGGAAGTCCGGAGGAGATCGCGTCGAAGAGTGCAGAGGACATTCTTGAAATCATCCGCTATTCGACGCCGGGAAAGATCGCCGCGTTCATCGCGGAGCCGATCCAGGGCGTTGGCGGGGCAACCTCGGGCGCGCGCAATTATCTGAGCGAAGCGTACAACATCACGCGCGACCACGGCGGCCTTTGCATCGCGGACGAAGTCCAAACAGGGTTTGGAAGGACTGGCGATCACTATTGGGGGTTCGAGAACTTCGGCGTCGTTCCCGATTTCGTCACGATGGCGAAGGGAATTGGCAACGGAGTGCCTCTGGGTGCAGTCACGACGCGGATGGATATCGCACAGGCTCTGACGCAGCGCACTCACTTCAACACTTTCGGTGGCAATCCAGTTTGCATGGCCGCCGGAATCGCTGTTCTGGATGTGATCGACGAAGAGGGGCTTCAGGAGAATTCGCGCATCGTCGGGAAGAAGCTTAAAGACGGATTGCGCGATCTCATGAAGCACCATCCCCTCATCGGCGACGTTCGAGGGATGGGACTCATGCTCGGCGTCGAGCTCGTGCGCGACCGAACGACGAAACAGCCGGCGAAACAGGAGACACTGGCCGTGCTCGAGGCAGCTCGCGAGATGGGTGTGCTGGTCGGGAAGGGCGGACTGGATGGAAATGTTCTGCGGATCAAGCCGCCGATGTGCATCACCGCAGAGGACGCGGACTTCACCATAGACGTTCTCGGTCGCGCGTTTGCCACTGCCGCGCACTAGGCGGGAAGCGGGAAGAGGGAAGCGGGAAGCGGGAAGCGGGAAGAGGTGAGTGACAGGCTAATAAGAAGAGAGGGCGTGCCTTAGTGCAATTCGATCGCATCGTAAAGGGCGGGAATGTCGTCACTCCGGCTGGGACTTTTACCGGAGATGTCGGCATCACGGGCGAAAAAATCACTGCCCTCGGCGAGAATCTCGAGGCGGGGAAGTCGACCAGGGTGATCGATGCCAAGGGTCACCATGTGATTCCCGGCGTGCTCGACGTGCACGTGCACCTCGAGCTGCCCTTCTGCGGGACTGTCTCCGCGGACGACTACAGAACAGGTACGCGCGCAGCCGCACGCGGTGGCGTGACCACGCTGATCGACTTCGCGATTCCCTACGCCGGCGAATCGCTCAACGACGCCGCCGACAACTGGATGAGAAAGGCGGAAGGCAAATCGCTCATCGACTACACCTTCCACATCTGTATAACTCGCTGGAACGACCACAAGGATCAGATAAAAGGGATGGTCGACCGCGGGTTCACGACCTTCAAGGAATTCATGATCTATGAATCCGAGGGTTGGCAATCCGACGACCGCGCGATGTTCGGCACTCTGGAGAAGATGAAGGAATACGGGACGATGCTACTCGTCCATGCGGAGTCCGCCCGCGTCCTCGACGAGCTGATCGCGAGATCCCACACGCCGGAGCTGATGAAGAAGTACGGAGCGAAGCTGCACCCGATGACACGACCCAACTTCATCGAGGCGGAAGCGATTCAGCGCGCCGTTCAGTGGTGCGAGGCGACGGGTGGCCAGCTCTACATCGTCCACATGTCGACCGGAGAAGGTGCCGACATCATTCGCTCAGCGCAGGCGCGTGGAGTTCCCGTGCTGGCTGAGACCTGCGTTCAGTATCTGGTCCTGGACGATTCCGTTTTCGATCGCGACGAAGGTCACCTCTTCGCGTGCTGTCCGCAGCTCAAAAAGCCGAAGGACGTCGAGCGACTGTGGAAGGGCCTCAAGAGCGGGGAAGTCTCCGTCGTCTCGACCGACACGTGCACCTTCAACCGCGAGCAGAAGGCGATGTGGAACGGCGACTGGACCAAGATCCCTATGGGAATGCCCGGGCTCGAGACGCTGTTGCCGCTCACTTACACAAAGGGTGTGATAGGCGGTCGCATGAGTCTCGACGAGATGTGCGCCAAGCTTTCCACCAATCCAGCCAAGATCATGGGGTTGTATCCGCGGAAGGGTGCGATTCAGGTCGGCGCCGACGCCGACATTGCCATCATCCATCCGAAGAAGACGCATAAGGTCGAGCCGTCCGAGATGGAGACGAACGCGGATTGGTCGCCGTACGAGGGATGGGACCTCGCCGGATTCTCGAGGACCACGCTGTCGCGAGGCGAGGTGATTGTCGACAACTACGAGGTTGTGGGAGCACAAGGTCGCGGTCAGTGGCTGCCGCGCACCACCGCGGGCCTCGCTTAATGACGACCGTCGCCACCGGCGCGATGTACACGCCGGGATCGGTCGCAATGCCCGACGATATTCGCGACAGCCCGCTCTGGAACCCCGATCTTTCGCCTACCGAGCCGGCTCGTCGCACCTGGTCGACGTACAACATCGCCGCGCTCTGGATCGGAATGAGCGTGGTCATCACGACCTACACGCTCGCGTCGGGACTGATGCAGCAGGGTATGGCGTGGTGGCAAGCAATGATGACCATCCTCCTCGGCAACGTCATCGTGCTCGTTCCGATGATCCTCAACGCCCACGCAGGCACGAAGTACGGCATTTCCTTCCCCGTGCTGTGTCGGGCGAGCTTCGGCGTGCGCGGCGCAAACGTTGCCGCGATGCTCCGCGCAATCGTCGCCTGTGGATGGTTCGGAATTCAGACGTGGATCGGCGCTCTGGCCCTCAACGCATTGCTCCGGGCGGCATGGCCGGGCTGGGCGAATCTTCCGGGAAATACCGCGATTGCGTTCGCCGTGTTCTGGGGAATTCAGGTCGCGATAATTCTTAAGGGCACTGAAGGAATCAAGATTCTGCAGAGCTGGTCGGCGCCGCTCCTTCTAGCGGGCGGTGCACTTCTTCTGTGGTGGGCGATCAGCAGCGGCGGCGGCCTGCCGCACATACTTTCGGAATCGCAGCGGCTCCAACAAGGCCACACGGCATTCTGGCCACTTTTTCCCGCGGCACTCACCGCGAACGTGGGTTATTGGGCGACACTGAGTCTGAACATTCCAGACTTCACCCGCTACGCGAAAAATCAGAAGTCGCAGGCGCTCGGCCAGGCTCTCGGACTTCCTACGACCATGACGGCGTTCGCGTTCATCGGGGTCGCGGTAACGTCCGCGACCATCGTCATCTTCGGCGAAGCGATCTGGGATCCCGTCGTGCTCGTGAGCAGGATCGGTCGAGCGCCCGTGATTATTTTCGCGGCACTGATCGTACTGGCCGCGCAGCTTACGACGAATATGGCGGCGAACGTGGTCTCTCCGTCGAACGACTTCTCCAACTTGAGCCCGCGCCGAATCAGCTACGTCACTGGCGGACTGATCACGGCCGTACTCGGCATACTCATGATGCCGTGGAAGCTCTACTCGGACGCGGCCGCGTACATTTTCACCTGGCTGCTTGGCTACTCGAGTCTGATGGGAGCGCTCGGCGGAATACTGATCGCGGATTACTGGGTGATCAGGCGGCAGCAACTGGACGTCCACGATTTGTTTCGCCTTCACGGACGCTACGCCTACGGCAGCGGCGTGAATCCAAGGGCGATCGTGGCCCTCGTCCTTGCGATTGCTCCCGTTGTTCCGGGGTTCATTCGCGCCGTCTCGACGCCAGGTGGGCGCACCGCGCACCCGAATTTCTTCGACCGTATTTACGAGTACGCCTGGTTCGTGACCTTCATTCTCAGCTTCGTGATTTACTGGCTGCTGATGCGGCGGCGCGTCTCGGCAAGCCAAACCTCGACTCCCTAGGAGCGTTCGATGCCCCGCGTTGTAAAGTGTGGTCTGATTCAGGCGTCGAACGCCTGCGCGGTCGATGAGCCGCTGGACAAGATTCGCGAGGCCAACATCGAGAAGCACCTGAAATTCCTCGATCAAGCGGGGAAGCAGGGTGTCCAGATCGTCTGCATGCAGGAAATCTTCACGGGCCCGTATTTCTGCGCCGAGCAGAACACGCGGTGGTACGACGCTACCGAGAGAATTCCCGACGGCCCGACGACGCGGTTGATGCAGGAGGTCGCGAAGAAGTACTCAATGGTGATCGTGGTTCCGATCTACGAGGAAGAAGAGACCGGCGTGTACTACAACACTGCCGCGGTCATCGACGCAGACGGCAATTACCTCGGCAAATACCGGAAGTCACACATTCCGCACACCGCGCCGGGGTTTTGGGAGAAGTTCTACTTCAAGCCCGGCAATCTCGGCTATCCGGTTTTCAAGACCAAGTACGCCGACATCGGTGTGTACATCTGCTACGACCGTCATTTCCCGGAGGGGGCGCGCGAGCTTGGATTGAATGGCGCAGAGATCGTGTTCAATCCGTCAGCGACGGTGGCGGGACTTTCTGAGTATCTGTGGAAGCTCGAGCAACCGGCGCACGCAGTGGCGAATGCATTTTTTGTCGGCGCGATCAATCGTGTCGGCGTCGAGAAGCCATGGAACATTGGCGAATTCTACGGGCAAAGCTATTTCTGCGATCCGCGCGGGCAGATCATCGCCGAGGCGTCGCGGGACCGGGACGAGCTCGTAGTGGCGGACCTGGACCTCGACAAGATTCGCGAGGTGCGGAACGTCTGGCAGTTCTTTCGGGATCGGCGGCCGGAAACCTACAGCGGGTTGTGCAAGCTCTAGGTTCGGAACTGCGACTTACGACTACACGCGACCGGCTGATCGCTACGCGCTGCACGCCTCCCGCCAGCGCGTAGCGCGGAGCCAGCGGCGATGAGCGGGCAGCGGTAGTGTTCCGTTGACGTTAAAGGCCGATGACCGACGGCATCGGACTTCGACACGCGTGGAGCGCGACTCGCAATTCCGACCGGCGGGAATCGCGGTGAAGTTCTGGGACGTGCCGGCGCGATAATCCATCGCTGACGACCGGTAGTCCAACACCTAGCGGCTGGTTAACTCAAACATAGATTCGCGGCATGACTCAACGCGATTTCGAGATCGACAGTGACATCCGCCGAGCGTCGACGCTTCCGGCGCGCGTCTACTCGGCACCGGAGTACTTCGAGCTCCAGAAGGATCGCGTTTTCGCGCGCAGCTGGCAGTGGATCGGGGACAGTGTGCACGTCCGGGCTCCAGGACGCGTGTCACCTCTCACTTTGCTCGATGGATGTCTCAGCGAGCCGCTGGTTCTCACGTCGGACGACGAAGGCACGCTTCGGTGTCTGTCCAACGTCTGCACCCACCGCGGCGCGATTGTCGTCGAGGGCGAAGGACACGCGAAGTCGCTTCGCTGCAGATACCACGGCCGCCGATATTCGCTCGACGGGAAATTCGTCTCGATGCCTGAGTTCGATACGACGGTAGGATTCCCATCGGAGAAGGACGATTTGCCGCGCCTCGAGCTGAAGCGGCTGGGACCGCTTCTATTTACGGGGCTAGCGCCCGAAATCCCATTCGAAGAATGGATCGAGCCCGTGCGTGACCGCGTGTCATGGATGCCACTCGATGAATTCGTGCGCGATCCAGGAACGTCGCAGGACTATCTGATCAACGCGAACTGGGCGCTCTACTGCGACAACTACCTGGAAGAGTTTCACATCCCGTACGTACATGCGGGACTGGCGGAGAAGCTGGATTATTCGGGATATCGCACCGAAAGATTCAAATGGGGGAATCTGCAGCTCGGAATCTCCAAGCCCGGGGAGCCGGCGTTCGACTTGCCGAGAGATCATCCGAACGCAAACGAGCGTGTCGGCGCGTTCTACTTTTGGCTCTTCCCGAACATCATGTTCAATTTTTATCCGTGGGGGCTTTCGCTCAACGTCGTCACACCGCTGGCCGTCGGACGCAGCAAGGTCTCGTTCATATCGTACGTGTGGAAACCCGCACTGAGAGAGAGTGGAGTCGGCGCCGGACTCCATCGCGTTGAGATGGAAGATGAAGAGGTGGTTGAATCGGTGCAGCGTGGAGTGCGGTCGCGCCTCTACGATCGCGGCAGATACTCTGAGCGCCGCGAAGTCGGGACTCACCATTTTCACGAGCTGCTTGCGGATTTCATGCAGCGTCCGGTGAGCAATAATGGAAATTCGCGCTTGACTCCTCGAGCGTGAGCGAGCCGGCGGCCGCGCGCGAAGGGGGCCGCATAGCAACGACGCGCCCATCCGCAGGCCTCCTCGCTGTACTCGGAATTGTTTTCGGCCTCTCGGTCACGGTCGGCAACACCATCGGCTCCGGGATTCTGCGCACGCCGGGCGTCGTCGCTCAGCTTCTTCCATCGCCGACGGCGTTCCTCGCGGTTTGGATCATTGGTGCGCTCTACGCCGCACTTGGAGCGAACGCCCTCGCCGAGCTCGCGACGATGATGCCGGAGTCCGGCGGTTACACTGTTTATCTCACCCGCGCGATGGGTCCATACGCCGGTTTCGTGATCGGATGGAGCGACTGGCTGTCGACTTGTAGCAGTCTCGCGCTGGCCGCGCTCGTCATCGGCGAGTACGTGACAATCCTCGCGGGGATAGCAAAAGGACTCACTTCGACAATCGCGAGCGCGGTCATTGTGACGTTCGCGCTGATCCAATGGCGTGGCGTCAAGACAGGGAGCATGGCCCAGAACGTCACTGCCTTCCTGAAGGCCGTTGCGTTCGCCGTTCTCATCGTCGCCTGCTTCGTTCTTGGCCGCGGGTTCGATCGTGGCGCCGGCGGTGCGCCTTTCCCGGCAGGATTCGCCCTTCTTGGCGCGTTCGTGCTGGCGATCCAGGCCGTGATCTTCACATATGATGGGTGGAACGGCATCGTCTACTTCTCGGGCGAGCTGAAAAATCCAGCGCGTGACATTCCGCGATCCATGTTCGGCGGTGTCGCCGCCGTCGCCCTGATTTATCTCCTCGTCAACATCGGCTTCATTTACGTCCTGACAATCGCCGAGATGTCGGGACAGCCTTTGGTTGCCGCGACAGCGGCCAACAAAATCTTCGGGACGAACGGCGATGCGGTGATCCGCGTTCTCACCATCGTCTCTCTACTCAGCGCCGTCAATGCGTTTCAGCTGATGACGTCGCGAGTGCTACATCGGCTGAGCGTGTTTGGTTTCGTGCCCGGCGCCGACTACGTCAATTCAGGTGGTACGCCAGTGGTTGCTCTGTTGCTGAGCGCAGCGGCGTGTCTCGTGATGGTTCTTACCGGAACTCTCGAAATAGTTCTTGCAGTCACGGCGTTCCTCTTTGTTGCGCAGTACACCCTCATTTTCAGCACGGTTTTTCTGCTCAGGCGCCGCGAGCCTGGCGCGCCGAGGCCGTTCCGTGCGGTTGGTCACCCGTGGACAACCGGACTGGTTCTCCTGCTATCGATCGGATTTCTGGTCGGGGCATTTCTCGCGGATACCAGGAACAGCATCTACTCGGTAGCCATGCTTGCACTGAGCTGGCCCATATACCTGGCCGTGAGACCTGCTCAATCGGAACGGGGCGTGGGAACTGGTTGAGCGGGTGGCGGCGCCGGCATGCACGGCGGCCGCTGCCAGTTGCTCAGCGCAGCGCTGGCAGCCGCCACTCCGCGATTCCACTCGAACCACCGTCGTGGCGCCGGCATCTTCCGGCAGGCGAGGCGCACCAGAAGCCTATCGCGCTCAGGCTCGGGAATTTCCGAGACGCGCCTGACCAGTGTGGGGGTAGCATCTTGCGACAGACGACTCAAGTACTGCGGATCGAAGCGGCCGCTTGCAACTACGCGATCGACATTCCTGTTCACGATCCAGGCTTCGTAGTTCCAGAAAAGAAGGACCGTAAAAACGCCCAGCGCGATCTCGGCGATTCGTCTACCGAGCGCGACGGAGATTGCGCCGTTTCGCAGCTCCCAGGCGAGCGCGATGAGCGAGAGACCAATCACAACCATGTACGCCTGCGCAAAGACGCGTGCCTCCGTAAACCCGTAGCCGCCCTCGTAGAGAATGACGCGGCGAAACGCGGATATGAGCACGAGCTCCAACGCGATCACGAGTGCGATCTCCAGCCGACGCAAGCCCATACGTTCTGCAGCATCTATTGTCGACGGACGCGCGTACTCGAGGACGAGAATGATCGCGCCAACGATTGTCACGGCAACGGAAAGCTGCGCAAAACCCTTGCGTGCAAATTCCGCGAAGGATACGCCGTTGCCGAGGACCGCCGGGGGAGGGTGAACGAAGTAAGAGAGCTGTAGCAGCACGAACAGCCAGAGAACTACCGCCGCGCTCCACAGCACCATTCGCTGTTCGGTGACGCCGAGGGTGAATCGATTGGTGACGATGGGATAGCGCGGGAAATTCGCCGACATCTGACGAGCAGCGAGAGCATTCGCGCCGAGGGTCAGCGCCAGGAGAAACAAGAAAAACGCTACACGACCGGTGAATGACCAGTCGGGGAGCCACGCGACGAATCGGTCGATGCCGAGGTTTACGACCGCGTCCGCATTTCCGAGCAAGGCAATCAGAACGACTACAAGCGGCACCGAAAGTACGGCGCCTTTGATGATCGAGCGCGACCGCGGAGACGACACCACTCCGGGCGCTTCCGATGCCGCGCGCGCCGACGCTCCGATCACGCGGAACGGTGCGAGGAATGGAACCGCGGCGAGAAGTTTCGCGGAGAGCTCGCTCCAGTTTTCGGCGCCAAGTGTGATCGTGGCAAGACCGAGCAGCATCGCGACGCTGAGAACGGAGAGAAACTGAAGGAAGTCGTTGGCGGTGAGCGCGAACCCGATCGCGAGCAAGGTCGCCCACGCACAGAGAACGATCAGCGGCCGCTCGACACGTCCGAGCGAGATGATTCGCGAAGCGATCAGTGACCCCGAGGCCGCGACGACCCAGATCGTCCAGTTGATGCCCGCAAATGCAGAGAAGAGGACCGCTGCGCCCAGTGCGGAGGTAAGGAGCGCGAGGATCCAGGCGGGCTTGGTAGAGGTTTGCTGCTCAGCAGAAGTCGGCATTATTTGGGGAGGTCAATAGTTACAAGTACTTTACGATACAAAGTAAATACGCGCAAGACGGGATTGCGCAACTTTTCACTCCCCGCGGCTTGACTTGGATTGTTTGGCGAATACCTTTACAAGGCTATGGCGGAACGCGATTTACCGCGCCTGCCAGAAGTAAAAATTGATCGCCGGTCACATGCCCACATCGGCAGAGCCGGCGCGCCTCGAGTCCCCACCCGCGAAACAGTTGCGAGTGCACCCGGCGGCAGCGGATGGATACCGGTCCCGTTCAGGGACGACACGGTCCACCCGCCTTTTTGTTGAATTGAGACTGCGGCTCCAGCTGTCGAACCGCATTAAAGAGAGAGTTCGAAGAGACTATGCCACGCGCAACACCGCTCGACCATTATCGCAACATCGGCATCATGGCCCACATCGATGCCGGGAAGACGACTATGACCGAGCGCGTCCTCTACTATACAGGTAAGACGCACAAGATCGGCGAGGTTCACGAAGGAACCGCGACGATGGACTGGATGGAGCAAGAGCAGGAGCGCGGAATCACGATCACTTCCGCCGCGACTACCGCGTTCTGGACCCGTCACGGCGTCGAATACCGCATCAACATCATCGATACTCCGGGCCACGTCGATTTTACCGTCGAGGTGGAGCGCTCGCTTCGCGTGCTCGACGGTGCCGTGACTCTGCTGGATTCGGTCGCTGGGGTCGAGCCGCAGACCGAGACCGTCTGGCGCCAGGCCGACCGATATCGCGTCCCGCGTCTCATCTTCGCCAACAAGATGGACCGCGTCGGTGCCGATTTCGATCGCTGCATGCGAATGATCCGCGACCGACTTACGAAGAATGCGTATCCGATTCAACTTCCCGTCGGAACCGGCGAGACTTTCACCGGCCACATCGACGTCATCGAGCGCAAGCAATACATCTTCGACGACGAATCCCTGGGCAAGAAATTCGAGATCGCTGAAGTTCCCGAAGAGTTCCGTGAAGCGATGGAGAAAGCCCGACACGATGTGATCGAAGCCGCGGTCTCCCACGACGAAGCCCTGATCGAGAAGTACTTCAGCGGCACCGACCTTACGGTCGAAGAAATCCGACACGCAATTCGCAGCGCCACGGTTGGCGGTTACATCGTGCCAGTGCTTTGCGGCGCCGCGTTCAAGAACAAAGGTGTCCAGGCGATGCTCGATGCCGTCGTCGATTTCCTTCCTTCACCGATCGATGTGCCTGCGGTCGAAGGTCATCTTCCCAACGGCGAGCCCGCCGAGCGACATCCGAAGGACGAGGAACCGTTTTCGGGATTGGCGTTCAAGATTGCGACCGACCCGTTCGTAGGAAAGCTGACGTTCTTCCGCGTCTATTCCGGCAGTCTCAAGTCGGGCTCTTACGTCTACAACGCAACGAAAGACAAACGCGAGCGCGTCGGACGTCTTCTCCAGATGCACGCGAACAAGCGTGAAGAGATCGAAGAAGTGATGGCAGGTGATATCGCCGCGGCGATTGGACTCAAGGACACGCGCACCGGCGACACGATGACGATGGAAGACACGCCGATCATCCTCGAGGCGATGAAGTTTCCGAATCCCGTCATCGACGTCGCAATCGAGCCGAAGACCAAGGCGGACCAGGACAAGCTGGCGATCGCGCTGCAGAAGCTCTCAGAAGAAGATCCAACCTTTCGCGTTCACTCCGATCAGGAAACCGGCCAGACTATCATCTCCGGAATGGGAGAGCTGCATCTCGAGATCATCGTCGACCGAATGCAGCGCGAGTTCAAAGTCGATGCGAACATCGGCCGTCCCCAGGTCGCGTACCGCGAGACGATCACGAAGAGAGTCGAGAAAGTCGAAGGAAAGTTCATTCGCCAATCGGGCGGTAAGGGCCAGTACGGACACGTCGTGATCAACGTCGAGCCGGCGAAGCAGGGCGAAGGGTTCGTGTTCGAGGACAAGATCGTTGGCGGGACGATTCCGCGTGAGTTCATCAAGCCCTCGGAGCAGGGAATGCGCGAGGCGCTCGAGGGCGGAGTGCTCGCCGGTTACCCGATGGTCGATGTCAAAGCCGAACTGGTGTACGGCTCGTACCACGATGTCGACTCGAGCGAAATGGCGTTCAAGATCGCTGGATCGATGGCGATCAAAGAAGCGGCGAAACGGGCGGGCGCGATCATTCTCGAGCCCATCATGAAAGTCGAAGTCGTCTCGCCCGACGCATACATGGGCGATGTGCTCGGCGATCTCTCATCGCGCCGCGGCAGAATCGGCGGAATGAATCAGCGCGGCGAGGCGCAGGTCATCGACGCGCAGGTGCCGCTGTCGGAGATGTTCGGTTACTCGACGAAGCTGAGATCGATGACGCAGGGCCGGGCGGTGTACTCGATGGAGTTCGCCCACTACGAGCAGGTACCGAAGTCCAAGTCGGACGAGATCATCAATAAAGTCACCACCAAGGCGAGATAAGAAATGTCGAAAGCCAAATTTGAGCGTACGAAGCCACACGTAAACGTCGGGACGATCGGCCACGTCGATCACGGCAAGACCACGTTGACGGCAGCGATCACGGCGATCCAATCCAAGCAGGGACTGGCATCGCCCGTTGCCTTTGACCAGATCGATAAGGCGCCCGAGGAAAGAGAAAGAGGCATCACGCTCGCGCCCGCGCACGTCGAGTACGACTCGGAGAAGCGGCACTACGCGCACGTCGACTGCCCGGGCCACGCCGATTACGTGAAGAACATGCTCACTGGTGCGGCGCAGATGGAC
>JBOHTB010000060.1:0-11045 GCA_050733435.1 Gemmatimonadaceae bacterium
GCGATGTCTCGGTCAAACCGTAGCCCTCGAGTATCTCGAGGCCGGCGGCGTAAAAGAACTTGTTGATCTCGGGCGAGAGCGGCGCTCCGCCGGAGACGAAATAGCGGAGCCGTCCGCCGGTGCGTGCCGTGAGCTTCGAGAACACGAGCTTCTGAGCGATGGAGTACTGCGCTGCGAGCAAGCCGCGCGGTTTTTTCCCCGCGAGCTTCTGGTTTGCCCAGCGCTCCGCCACATCGCGTCCCCAGAAAAAAATCCTCTTCTTCACGAAGCTGCCGCTTAGCGCGGTCTCGAGAACGCGCGCGTACATCTTTTCGTAGAGGCGCGGCACCGAGAGCACAAGGGTCGGTTTCACCTCCTGCATGTTGATGGGCACCGTGTCGATCGACTCGGCATAGGCGATCGACGTTCCGGTCGCCCACATCATATAGTGTCCTCCCATCCGCTCGAAGATGTGCGACAGCGGAAGAAAGCTGAGCGCGGTGTCGTTTCCCTCGAAGGGGATGGCGATTCTGGACGCTGCGACGTTGGAGTAGATGTTGTCGTGGCTCAGCATCACGCCTTTCGGCTCACCGGTGGTGCCGGACGTGTAGATGATCGTCGCAACGTCGTCAGGGTTGACGCTGAGCGCTTCACTCGTGTAGCGCTCCGTCGACGCGTCGGATTCTCCTTCCTCGCCACGTTTCTCCAGGTCGGCGAGCGACATATCGGTGAGACCCGGCATTGCGTCGAACCCGATCACCGTCTTCAAGGCCGGAAGCTGTCCACGAATCTCTTTTATCTTCCCTGCCTGGACGCTGTTCGAAACGAAAATCGCCACAGCTCCGGAATCTTTGAGCATGTAAGCGATCTGATCTGGCGGAAGCGTCGGATAGATCGGTACGTCGGTCAGTCCCGAAGTGATGCTCGCAAAATCAGCGATCGCCCACTCGGGTCGGTTCTCCGATAGAATCGCGACGCGATCGCCGCGCTTGACTCCGATCGCCTGCAGTCCACGCGCCGCGTGGCGCACTCGGAGCGCAACGGTGCTGTGTGAGATCGGACGATAGGCCCCGCCTGATTTCACCTGCAGCGCGTCGGGCCGGTTGAATTTGGCGATCGCGTCGAAGAAGAGTTTGTTGAGCGTCCCGGGCACCGGGCGCGGGCCACCTCGTGCTTCCATCACCGTGTCCCCCCTCCAGAAATCCGCTCTAGCTCAGCGGCTTGAATCTGAGGACGAGTCGCACCGGACTGCCAGCTACCGGTGCGCCCCGATATTTCGCGGTCGCGTTCACAATTACAGAATCCACCTGATTCGAGGAAGCGAGAAAAAGAGGATGCAGACGAATCGCTCTTCCCGCTATCCCATTCACATCGGTCGTGTCGACGATGGAAGGCCGTCCGCCGTCGTTTACGAGCTGCGCGAGTTGGGGATCGCTCTGGGACACGATGCTGAAGCTGACGATGTAGGACTTGACCGCGCTGTCGTTGGGCGCGACTCCGTGCGTCAGCCTAACCGTGAGGGCGGGCGACACATCGACAGTCGTGTCGAGGAGAGAATACGAGAGAGAATCCAGGCCGTTGGCGGCCGAGACGAGATCGGGTCGCAACGTGACATCGACTTTCTGAATCGCCTGGAGCCCGGCGACCGTCGCTATGATCCGCGCTTGCGTCGAGCGCAAGCTGTCTCCGACTATGATGCCCGTGACGCTGTCGACGGTGACCCCCGAGTCCGGCGATTGAAACCAGATCGGGGCGGACATTATCTCGTCGCCACTGAAATTGAAGGCGTGGACGACCGGGAGAGCGACGTTGCCGAGAGTGTCGCGCAGAGAGTCGCCGATAACGACCGATGGGGAGGCGAGCGAATCGAACTGGAGTGACAGGACCGAAGTCGAGCTGCCACTGACATCGCCGCAGGCATAAGCGCCGGCGGTAATCGCGACGATCGCGGCCAGGGCCGTGACAGATCTTCGATGTCGCGTCATAGCTGGTCCGCGTAACGACTCATCATATCAACGTGCGCTGCGCGAGATGCGCGCGACGCGCCTTCCCAGTTCGCCTATTGGTTGGTCCACCATGGAGACTCGGCGCGTCATACCAGCCGGTCCGCCAATATCGTCGCGAGGTTGACGTAAGCCTGCGACGCCGAATCGGCGGGATTGCGCACGACGACGGGTTGCCCGGCGGCAAACGCGTCAGCCGTCGCCACGGTGCGTGGTATCAGCACATCGAAGACGATGTTGGCCGGAAGGTGTTTTCTCACGTAGTCGACTACCCGGTCCGACGCCGGATTGTTCGCCTCGTACATCGTGAGCAGGATTCCGTCGAGGGTCAGGCGCTCGTTGACCGAGACGATGTCCTGGATCGCGCGCAGAATCTGCGGAGTGGTCTGGAGCGCGAGCGGCTCGCATTGCAGCGGCACAATCACGTGCTCGCTCCCCGCGAGAACCTTGCGCGTGATCGAGCCGAGTCCGGGCGGGGTGTCGACGACGACGACCTGGCATCGCTGCTCGGCCATCTGCAGCAGGTCCTGCAGGACGTTCGTCTCGCGCACGAGCTGCGAGTAGACGGCGTGGTCGGCCTCATCGGCGACTGAGCCGGCGAGAATGACTCGCAGCCACGGCAGCGCCGTCGGAAGAATTATCTCCCGCAGAGTGCGCTCGCCGTTCAGGTAATCGGCGAAGCCCGCTGTTGGGTGTCCGCGCTGAAGTCCCGAGCCGTATCTCACGGAGCCCTGCGGATCGACGTCGATGAGCAGCGTCTTCATCCCGCGGCGAGCAAACGCTGCGGCGAGATTGACTGCGGTGGTGGTTTTGCCGACTCCTCCCTTCTGGCTTACGACAGCGAGGACCGCTCCCATCTATTCGAGGATCCCCGGGTACTCATTCGTCTTGAGCCTCTGGGTGGAAGACGTCTGCGGTGGAGGCTCGGCAGCCTTCATCTCGTCGAGAGTTTTTTGCGCGTGCTTGATCCATCGCTCCGCCTCCGGGCTGCGCGGCGGATCCATGAGAAACGCTTCGAGGTGATACGCTGCGTCGTTGAGATCGCCGCGTCGAAGCAAGAGAAAAGCGAGGCCGTAGTGCGCTCCCGAAAGCTTCGGCTGGATTGCGAGCGCGCGACGGTAGCAGCGCACTGCTTCGTCCATTTGCCCGAGCTTTGAGTACGCGATCGCCATGTTCTGGAGGACCTTGTGATTGTTGGGCGTTTGCCGAAGGGCGAGACGGTACGACGTGAGGGCGGCGTCGTAGTCCCCCTGACGTTCCAGCGCGAGCGCCTCGCTCAGGTAATCGAGGTTGCCCTTCGCTGGTTTCGGCTTTCCGCCCGTGAGGCGGTCCCAGAATGACATTTGGTCGAATCTACCGACTAAGAGTTGGCAGGGCTAGCTTAACTCTAACTGCTTTTCCCCGAACGCTTTGAGAGCGAAATGTCACCTCGGAAATACACGGTCGATGCTACCAAAGGCGTCCTCGAAATCGAATGGCCGTTTTTCGGCGAGCTTTCGCGCGGCTTGGCCCTCAAGGTCGCGAGGGCGTACGATCCGGAGATCGTGATCGGCGTCGCGACCGCGGGGGTTATTCCCGGTGCGGTGATCGCCGCGATTCTGGGAAGAGAGTTTCACTCATTGGTGGTTAGCCGGAAATTCGGTTCGACTCTCGCGCGCGAGAGGCCCGAGGTTTTTGGCAGCGCTCCGAAAGAAGTTCGCGGCCGGCGAGTTCTCATCGTCGACGAGACCTGCGATTCCGGCGAGACGATGCGACTTGCGGTTTCCGCGGTCACCGATGCGGGCGCATCCGAGGTTCGAACGGCGGTTGCGTTTCAAACGGGCGCGTACCAGCCCGATTTCCATTCGATCGCGACGGAGAGCACGATCGTGCTGCCGTGGGATCGGGAGATTCTGCGGGATGGTCAGCTCGTTCTTAATCCCATTTACGCTGCGAGTTGACGCGCACTTCCAGCTGCCAGCCTAAGCTGCCCGCTACCAGCGGGAAGCGACCAGCCGCCAGCTGCGGGCACATTTGACTTTTCTTGTTCGCGTTTGAGGTGCGGAAGAACGCGCCCTTAGGCTTCGCCTGGAAGCGAAGGTTCGATAAACCCAGAATGCCAGGCCGACAAGTCTCCTTGTCTGCAGCTGGCCGCTGGCAGCTTCAGGCTGGTCGCCGGCAGCTTAAGCTGGCCGCCGCAGCTCACTCGCCGATACTCTCCCACCTCTCGCCTCTCGCGATGCGTTCGTACGCGTGCTCGAGCATATCCGCGTTTCCCGCGAGAAACCGGCATCCGTTGGCCGTGCCGCACTCGATCTCCATCACCCCAACGGGATAATCGGCAAGGCACCCAAGGAATCCGGCAAGCGTGCCCGTGGTGAGATGACACCCACTCTCACCCTGTCCGTGGAGCTCGGACTCCCAGCAATCCTCGATCTCGACAATCGCCAGCGCGTCGTGAAGCGATCTGAAGGTGACTTTCCCCCAGCCCGCGTTCTGAAAGAATTCTCCCGCACGCGCGGAGAATGTGTCGATGGAAAGGTCTTCCGCTCGCTCTGATCCGCGATCGTTGAGCCACGTCTGGAACGCGTCGAACAGCGATGCTGCCCCGGCGTATCCCGCTTCGCGAAGCGCGTCGGGTCCGCCGCCGCTCGCGCCCGCGACGCGCAGCCGCAAATCACGCAGCGTCTGCTGCGCGAGACCAATGAGCTCGGGTGCTTCGGAGTTTGCCATGCGGATTTAGGACGATCTCACGCGCTAGATGTTGCGTTCGAACCGAGCCGACGCAAGAGCTCGGCCTCGTCGATTATTTCGACGCCGAGAGTTTTCGCTTTATCGAGCTTGCTTCCCGCTTCTTCGCCGGCGAGAAGGAAATCCGTGGATTTCGACACCGAGCCCGTGACGCGACCACCGGCCGCCTCGATCATCGATGTCGCCTTTGTTCTGCTCAAAGAGGGAAGAGTGCCCGTTATCACTATAGTCTGACCGGCGAGCGGCCCGCCCGCGACCACCGCGCGCGGCTCTGTGAAATTTACGCCGCGCGACCTGAGCTTCTCCACGAGCTTTCGCCCTGCAGGGTCCGAAAAATAGGCGACCACTCCGTTGGCGATCGTCGCCCCAATTCCACGCACGTTCAGTATGTCGTCCGCCGTCGCCGCGATTATCGCGTCGAGAGTTCCAAAATGCTGCGCGAGAAGCTGCGCGGCGATCGATCCGACGTGCCTGATTCCAAGAGCATGCAACAGCCGCGAGAGCGGCTGCGTCCGCGAGGCGTCGATCGCCGCTATCAATCCTTCCGCCCCTTTCTCGGCGTAACCCTCCAGCGCTAGCAGCTGGTCCTTCGTGAGGGCGTAAAGATCGCCCGGATCTCGAACGAGCCCTTCCTCCACGAGCTGCTGGATTCTCGCGTACGAGAGTCCCCGGATGTCCATCGCCCCACGCGAGGTGAAGTGCACGAGTCCCTCGAGCTGCCGACCCGGACACGCGACGTTCGGGCAATAGATCGCCGCTTCATCTTCTTCGCGTGTGACAGGCGTGTTGCACGATGGACAGCGCCTGGGCATCCGCCACGGTTTCTCGCTGCCGGTTCGCTTTTCAGGAATCGGCGCGATGATTTGCGGAATGACCTCACCCGCTCGCTTCACCTGCACCCAATCGCCAACACGCAGATCCTTGGCGATGATGAGATCTTCGTTGTGGAGCGTCGCGAGCTTGACGATCACTCCACTGATTTCGACGGGCTCGAGCACCGCAAATGGATTGAGCGCTCCCGTGCGACCGACGTTGACCTCGATCGCAAGCAGTTTCGTCTCGGCGATGTCGGGCGCGAATTTTCGCGCGATCGCCCAGCGCGGCTCTCTGCCACCGACGACGCCCAGTTCTTCCTGGAGTCGCAGGGAATCGATCTTGACGACGCCGCCATCGATCGCGAAATCGAGCTCGCTCCGGATTTTGTGCTCGAGGTCGTAGGCCCACTTCTCGACCTCGACCAATGTGCGGCACCGCAGTCGGTGCGGAGCAACGGGAACGCCCCATTTTCCGAGCGCTTCGAGCAGCTCGGACTGTGTCTCGAACGGAAGCTCGACTCCATCCGGCGCCGCAACTGAATAGCCGAAGAATCGAAGCGGCCTCGACGCAGTGATCGCGGGATCGAGCATGCGAAGGCTGCCTGCTGCCGCGTTGCGGGGATTCGCGAAGACCGGATCCCCGGCGCGAGCTCGAGCCTCATTCATTTCCTCGAACCGCTTGAATGGGAAGTACACCTCGCCGCGAATCTCCATTCTCCCGGACGGTGCGCGCTCGTGCAGCCTGAGCGGGACATCTCTAACCGTCCGAAGATTCACGGTCACGTCTTCGCCGATGACGCCGTTTCCACGCGTCGCGCCCATGACGAACACGCGATTCTCATACGTGAGCGCCACGGCGGTACCGTCGATCTTGAGCTCCGCGGTATAACCGGATTTCCGGACGTCGTCTCCCGCCATTCGAAGTAGACGTTCTTCCCACGCCCGAAGCTCGTCGTCGTCGAATGCGTTGGCGAGCGAAAGCATCGGCTGGATGTGCTGGTGTTTCGCGAGTGAGCTTTGGGGCTCGGCGCCGACTCTGAGCGTCGGCGAATCCGGAGTCACGCACTCCGGAAAAATTCTCTCGATCTCCTGGAGCTCCCGAAAGAGCCGGTCGTACTCTGCGTCCGGGAGTGTCGGACGGTCGAGGATGTAGTATTCGTGGGATGCGCGGGTCAGGACGCCGCGCAGCTCCGAGGCGCGGCTATGCTGTTGCTCGCTCGCCTTCCGCGGCTGCGCTTGCCCGCGGCGGGGAGCTTGGGCTGCCTCCTCCTCCTGTTTCTTTGACCGGCTTCTTGGCATCCGTGGAATTATTTCCCTTGCCCTGAACGTGTCCGTTGAATTCGGCGCTGTCGAACCGCACTACGCGATTCCGGCCTGTCTCCTTAGCGACGTAGAGCGCCTCGTCGGCCGCTCTCAGGAGCTCTTCCTGATCTTTCACTCTCGGGTGTGGCTCCGCCGCAACGCCGCAGCTGATGGTGCGACGAACGACGCCGCCCTCGTAGGAAAATGTATGAGCCTCAACCTTCTCTCGCAGCCGCTCAGCGAACGTCACGGCGGCGTCGAGAACCGTCCCGGGAAGGAGCAGCAGAAACTCTTCACCTCCGTAACGCCCGACGCGGTCGATCTTACGTGCTTCCTCCTTGAGAAGCTGCGCGACCTGTCTGAGCACCGCGTCGCCCGCCTGATGGCCGTAGTTGTCGTTTACGCTCTTGAACTTGTCGATGTCGCACATCACCACCGAAAGATCCTCGTGAAGCCGGACGGAGTGATCCCACATCTCACTCAATCCCTTCTCCAGCGACCGCCGATTCTCAATGCCCGTGAGGCCATCGGTAACTGAAATCTTCTGAAGTCGATCGTTTGCCTCTTTCAGCTCCTTCTCGCTCTGCTCGAGGCGCGCATTCGCAATCGCGAGCTGCCCATTGCTCGACTCGAGTTGCGCATTGAGCGCTTTGATCCTGAGCATGGATTGCACGCGAACCTCGAGCTCAGCGAAATTGATCGGCTTAGTGATGTAGTCGTCCGCGCCCGCATCCATCCCTTCGACTTTGTTCTCAGTGGAGTCGAGAGCAGTCTGCATGATGATCGGAGTGAAGGGGATCTCCTTCCTCGTCATCCTCGTCTTGAGTCGGCGAGCGACCTCCATTCCATCCATCCTCGGCATCATCACGTCGAGGAGAATGAGGTCCGGGCACCAGCTGCCAACCTTGTCGAGTGCCGTCTGGCCATCGTTGGCGCCGTCGACCTGATAGCCGCGCGCCTCGAGCCGAGCCTTCAGCAGCTCGACATTGTCCTCGTGATCGTCAACGACAAGAATTTTGAACTGGCCGCTATGATCCATTGTTCTTGCCGAGGAACCTCTGCACCTCCGCAACTACTGCCCTCGGCTCGCATGGCTTTGCGAGATAACCGTCGCACCCAACCTCCATGGCCTTCTCGCGGTCGGATGCAAGCGCGTGCGCGGTCAGCGCGATGATCGGAATCTGCCTCGTCGACGGATCGTGCTTCAGAACCTGTGTCGCCTCCCAGCCATCGATGATCGGGATGGAGATGTCCATCAGGATCAGATCCGGCTTGTCAGACCGTGCCTTGGCGATGCCCTCTTCGCCATTCAGTGCTTCGGTGACTTCGTAACCAAAGTGCTTCAGAATTGTGGAGTAGACAATACGATTATCCTCGTTGTCCTCCACCAGTAATACCATCTTACCTGAACTGCTCATTCAGTATCCTCGCACGGCTATTGCTTGGGTACCTGTTCAGGGCAAATTTCTTACCATCCCCTGAGCTAGGCCTTCATGTTCAATTCCCCCGACCCGACCAGGGCGGCATCCTCGATTCCCAGAGTGCCTCCGCCGGGCTCTATTCCCCAGCCCGAGGACGACGGCTTGCCTCGCGAAATGGTGCCGGACTGGACGAACATCGGACTGTTTACGACGGGTATCGCCGTCGGTGCCGTGCTCGGCGCCGCGGTTGCCCTCCTCCTGGCGCCGGCGAGCGGCGACGAGATGCGCCGCCGCGTGAAGAGGAAATTTCACCGCGACGAGGAGAGCGACGAAGAGGTATGGGACGAGCTCGCCGAGGAGCTCGAGAGGGCGGCGGTGGCGGGAAGCGGGAGGCGGGAAGCGTTTTGGAGGACTGACGGCTCCGGACTAAGAGGACCGAGCCCTCGGTCACGCCGTTCCGCGTCCCGCTTCCCGCTTCCCGCTTCCCGCTATTCCGCTCTTAGCGCCGCATCCGCCTCTGCTTTGTACTGCCTGTCGTTGTAGTCCGTGTTGGGCAGCTTCATCACTATCTCGTACTGCTCGTGCGCCTTGTCCTTCTCTCCCATATCGCGGTAGACTCCCCCGAGGTCGACGTGGTGAACGATCCGGTTCGGCTCATTGGCCACCGACTCCTCCATGTAGCGTCTCGCCTCCGCCCAGCTCGCGGTTTCGAAGATTCGCCCGCCGAGAAGGTTCTTTGCCAGCATTCGCGTAAAGCCATTGAGCCGCATCACCTCGGCGTTCCACATCCCCATCACGTGCAGACAGCCGGCGTGCTTCGGATTGATCTTGAGACACTCGAGCGCCTGCTCCCTCACCTCGGTCGCATACTTGATTTTCGACCGGGGTCCCTGCGTTAGCGCATTCTTCCCGAGCGCCCGCGCGAGATTGAAATGCCCTTCCGCGTCTCCCGGATTCACCGCAACCGCTCGCCGCGCGTAGGCTTCCGCGCTCTTGAATTCCGCTTCCCGCTTCTCGTCGTTCCGCTCCGCCGTGCCGAGGTCGACCGCCGACCGCGACGCTTTCCAAAGGGCCTCGTAATTATTCGAGTCCGCCTTGATAGCTTCCTCGTAGTGCGCGAGTGCGGCAGGAGCGTTCATTGCGACGTATTCTTTGTCGCCGAGCGCAATGTGGTCCGCGGCCGTCTGGGCCCCGGCTACGGAACCCGCGAGCACCATTCCAATCGAGAGGTACTTCAAAGAACGCATGTGGACTCCGATTGCGTTGAAAGAAAGCGTCGAGGGAGACAATACACCCGCCGGAGCTAAATGATCGTACCTCGTCTCATAGAGCGCAAACGAAACGGCGAGAGCCTCGAGCCGGCTGAAGTGAGAGAGCTCGTACTCGCCTACACCTCCGGCGACGTTCCCGACTATCAGATGGCGTCGCTACTCATGGCGATCTACTTCCAGGGTCTCGGTCGACCCGAGATGAATGCGATGATGGACGCCATGCTCGAGAGCGGCAAGCAACTCGACCTGTCACGTCTCGGCATTCCACGGATCGACAAGCACTCGACGGGCGGTGTCGGAGACAAGGTCTCGCTGATTCTGGCGCCACTCATAGCGTCACTCGGCGTCGCAGTGCCGATGATGTCCGGCAGAGCCCTCGGCCACACCGGTGGAACGCTCGACAAGCTCGACTCGATCCCGGGTTTCAGAACTGCGCTCTCGCTCGCCGAGGCCGAGACGCAGATTGCGAGCATCGGTTGCGCGATGCTCAGCCAGACCGAGGAGATAGTGCCCGCGGACAGAAAGCTGTACGCGCTCCGCGACGCGACCGCGACGGTGGAAGTGATTCCGCTCATCGCCGCGAGCATCATGAGCAAAAAAATCGCGGAAAGTCTTACGGGACTGGTGCTCGACATCAAGCGTGGATCGGGCTCGTTCCTGCCGGAGTTGAGTGACGAGATTGCGCTGGCGGAGGCGATGATAGATCTCGGCGCGCAGCACGCCTGTCCGGTGGTGGCGCTTGTAACCGCGATGGATCGTCCACTGGGCTGCGCGTGTGGAAACGCGCTCGAGGTCGCCGAGGCCATCGATGTGTTGAATGGCGGAGGGCCGCAGGATCTCATCGAAGTCACGCTGGCCCTTGGCGCCGAGATGCTCCTACTCGCCAGGCTGGCGTCGAACAGGGAAGGAGCGGTGGCGATGCTCGATGCGGCGATCAGCTCCGGCAAAGCGCTCGAGAAATTCGAGCAGATAGTCGCGGCGCAGGGCGGCGACAAAAGGGTCGTACGGAATCCTGCGCTGCTTCCGAAGGCGCATCATGAATCCCAATTCGTCGCTGACCGCGACGGATTCGTCGCATCCGTAGATCCTCGCGCCGTCGGCTACGGCGTGATCGCTCTCGGCGGCGGCCGTCGCAACATGGAGGAGAAGATCGATCCTTCAGTGGGATTCGTGATCACCGCGAAGCCAGGCGATCGAGTGGCAAAGGGCGAGACGCTAGCGACCGTGCATGCGCGAACGAAGAAGGATCTGAACGTGGGTAGCGACATTCTCGCCAACGCGATCGTGATCTCGGATTCAATTCCAGAGTCGCTGCCGCTCGTCTCGCACAGGATTACCGCTGGCGGAGTCGAGGACTTGCTGCGGCCGGGCAAGCCCCGCCGGAAGCGCGCGTGAGAAATCGGTTTGAAAAGTCCCGCGCTACGAGCGAAATTGCGGAGTGGCCAAGCCTCCGACCCAGAAAGCTGCCGACGAGACCAGTGTTGGCGACCGCTTTTTCGAGATATCGATCGACCTTCTCTGTTT
>JBOHTB010000061.1:0-2870 GCA_050733435.1 Gemmatimonadaceae bacterium
TCCGCGGTCCCCGTGAGCCATTCGAGCAGCACTTTTCTTCTCAGCCACACCACAACTGCATGAGCGAACCACGCCGACGTCCTTTTCGTCGCGGCCGGCGCAGCCGTCCGTCCGGCAATCAACCACTCTCTCCCGAATCCTACGGTGACGCCGATCCGTATCTGGAGCCAATGGACCCCTCAACACCAACACCCGACGCGGCAGACATTCCTGACGTCCGCGATAATATGACTTCACCCGCAATTCCTTCACCCGCCACCTCCCCCTCCCCTTCCGCGTCGCCTCCCGCTTCTGGCCCCTCGAGCTCGTCTCCGATCGCCAGCTCCGCACAGGCGTCAGAGTCATCGGGGCTTTCGAATTCAGAATCAGTCTCGTCCGCTCCCGGAAACGGTTCCGGCGCGACAGGCGGCGTTCAGCAGCAGTACAATCCGCAGAACGGCGGACAACAG
Organism: Gemmatimonadaceae bacterium; assembly: GCA_050733435.1. GTDB lineage: Bacteria > Gemmatimonadota > Gemmatimonadetes > Gemmatimonadales > Gemmatimonadaceae > UBA4720. The sequence goes on from JBOHTB010000061.1 coordinate 450, forward strand.
CAGCAGCAGCGCGAGGGCAATCAGCAGAACCGTCATCCGGGCGAGCGCGATCATCGTCACAATGGACGTCGCGGTCGCAATCAGCGCGGGCGCGGAAGACAACGCCAGCCGCAGCAACAGGGGGGAGGCGGACAGCGCGGCGATCAGGGTCAGCGCGATCGTGCGCCGGCTGCTCCGGTCGTCCCGGACAGCGAGACAACCGGCTGGTTCGATCCACAGCGCGAGGGCGGATTCGTTCGTCGAGCAGCGAACAGCTATCTCGCTGAGCCCGGGGATGCCTACGTGCCGACAAATATCATGCGGCAGTACATGCTGCGACGCGGCGATCAGGTTTTCGCTACGACAGGCCACGATCACCGCAATCGCGTCGTAGTCGTCGACGTCCAGCAGATCAACGGCGCCGACCCCGCCGAAGCAGCGCGGCGGCCAGACTTCGGCTCACTCATCGCGTCGTACCCCGAGCGAAAGCTCAAGCTCGAGACGGGGCGTCCGGCCAAGGGTGGACCCGAATTAACCCGGAGAGCAATCGACTTGATCGCGCCGATTGGCTACGGCCAGCGCGCACTCATCGTCGCTCCGGCCCGCGCCGGTAAAACCATGCTCCTGCAAGCGATCGTCGAGGGCGTGGCGATCAATCATCCGCAGGCGGTTTTGCTCGTTCTCCTCGTAGACGAGCGCCCTGAGGAAGTGAGCGAGATGATTACCTGGGGCTATGGCGAGGTTGTTGCCTCCAGCTTCGATATGCCCGCGGTGCGCCACACCGATGTCACCGAGATGGTGCTCGAACGTGCGCGCCGCCTAGTGGAGCTCGGAAAGGATGTCGTCATCGTGCTGGACTCGATCACACGCATGGCACGCGCTTACAACACCGTTGAACGCGGGACCGGGCGCACGCTGTCGGGTGGCCTCGATTCATCCGCGATGGCCAAGCCCAAAGCCTTCTTCGGATCCGCGCGCTCGGTTGCACCGGAGCACGGGGGTGGATCGCTCACCATCATCGCGACCGCGCTCGTCGAGACCGGATCGCGCATGGACGACGTCATCTTCGAAGAGTTCAAGGGTACGGGCAACTGCGAAATCAAGCTCGATCGCTCGTTATCGGAGAAACGAATCTTTCCCGCCATCGATGTCGCGACCAGCGGCACGCGTCGTGAAGACAAGCTCTTCCGTCCCGATCAGTTAGAGCATGTCTACACCCTTAGACGCGGTCTACAACAGATGCCGTCCAGCTCCGCTATGGAATGGCTCATCAAGCGCATTGCCGGCACGCCGAGCAACGACGCGCTGCTCGAGGGGCTGTAGGGCTGAACGGCGGGGAACTACTGAAGGGCGGAGAACTACTGAAGGGCGGAGAACGACTGAAGGGCGGTACCAGGGAACTACTGGACGGCGGTGCCAGGTATCTGGTGCCCACCACCAGGTACCTGGTACCGCTTTTCAGTCGTTCCGCCTTTCAGTAGTCACCGCCCTTCAGTCGTTCCGCCTTTCAGTAGTCACCGCCTTTCTGCTCCTCCTCCCGACCGTCCTCTCATCGCAACAGCCCACGCCGCCACCGCCCGTACCGGCGACGCCCACGCATCCAGAGGTAGTCAATCTCACGCTCAAGGGCCTCAAAGCTGTCAAGGCGAAGGACCTCGAGCAGAGCATCTCCACTACCGCGTCGCACTGCAACAGCTTCATCCTCATTCCGTTCTGCTGGATAAGCAAATCGAAGTACCTCTACACGAGAGAATACCTCGATCACAATGAGCTCCAGCGCGACGTGCTGCGAGTACGCGTCTTCTACTGGAAGCGTGGATATCGCGAAGCCGAGGTCGATACCGCGGTCGTGCCGAGGGGGAAGAACCAGGTCGGAGTCACCTTCTTCATCAAGGAGGGGCCGCCGACCACCGTCACCCGGATCAACATCGAGCAGGCGACACCCCTTCTCTCACAGCGTGAAATCAACAAGCGCGTAGTGCTCGGCGAAGGCGGACCGCTCAACATGATCCGCCTCGATTCTTCGCGCTTCTTTCTGCAGGCCCGGCTCTTCGACAAGGGTTACGCCGACGCCGTAGTCGACACCTCCATAGTGGTCGACAGCGTGGCGCGCACAGCTGTCGTGACGCTCACGCTCAATCCCAAGTGGAAGACGACGGTCGAAGACATCGTCATCAACGGCAACAAGGGCGTTACCGACCGCACCATTCGGAAATCGCTCACCTTCAACGTCGGCGACATCTTCGTACGCTCCGAGATGTTGCGGAGCCAGCGCCAGCTCTACGAGTCGAATCTTTTCCGACGCGCGTCGATCGAGCCGCGGCCACCCATCGACATCTCGCTGCCCGACTCCGCCAAGGTTGTAGTCGTCACGGTGCAGGAGTCGCCTCCGCACGAGGCGCGCCTGAGTACAGGCTTCAACACGATCGATTTCTTCCAGGT
>JBOHTB010000062.1:0-18314 GCA_050733435.1 Gemmatimonadaceae bacterium
AAGAACTCCTTCGCCGTGTGTGTGTCTCATACATCCTCCTTGGCGATGGTGCGGTTGGTGAAGCGCGCAGCCTAAGGAGTCGGCGGATCGAAGGCGTAATCCGAGTACTGCTTACGAGATCACTTCGTCTCGCGTGCTGAAGACGATGGAGCGACGAAGGCCATGAGTATCGCGGCGATCAGCGCGAGCGATGCACCGAACCAGAACGCGCTCGTGGCCCCAGCGCGGTCCCAGATCGCGCCAAAGATGAGCGACGCAGGCAGCGCGCCCAGCCCGATGGCGAGATTGTACCATCCGAATGCGGAGCCGCGTCTCGTCCGCGGAACTACGTCGGCCACGAGGGCTTTCTCCGTGCCTTCCGTCATTCCAAAAAAAATTCCATAGATGGCGAACAACACCCACGCTTCCCACGCAACGGCGGCCCATCCGAAAGCGAAGTACACTGCCGCATACAGAAGCCAGCCACCAACGATCAGCGTCTTCCGGCCGAGTGTGTCGGAGAGCTGTCCGCCATACGTTCCGGTGGCGGACTTCACGAAGTTGAGAAGTGCCCACAGTATCGGCGCCATCGCGATTGGAACGCCGAGCTGATTCGCGCGCAACAGGAGAAACGCGTCGGTCGAGTTTCCGAGCGTGAATATGAGCACCACGAAGAGGTACGCCCAAAAACGTTTCGTGAGCCGGGCCTTTGGCTGGTCGGCCGCCGCGCCTTGCTTGCCGTCGTCGACGCGACCCTTCGGGACATCGCGCACGACCATTACGAGCACAATCATCGCCAGCACCGCAGGCACGGCAGACAGCCAGAACACGTTTCGCAGAATCTGCTCGTCGCGCGGTAACAGGTGTCGCGTTCCTTCGAGCGACCCAACTCCCTCGAGCTTTAGGATGAGGAACGCGACGAGCGGCCCGAGCACCGCACCGGCGTTGTCGGCCGCTGCGTGGAATCCAAACGCCTTGCCGCGGGCTGTCTCGTGGGCGGAGTCGGCCAGAAGGGCGTCCCTCGGCGCGGTCCTGATTCCCTTTCCGATCCGGTCCGTGAGTCTGATTACGAGAACCTGAGTTGCGTTCTGCGCCATGGCGGTAAACGGCCGCACGACCGAGGCGATCCCATACCCGATCACGACGAGATGCTTTCGACTGGAAGCTCTGTCGGACCACCAGCCGCTAACCAGTTTTAGCAGCGACGCCGTCGTCTCGGCCACGCCCTCGATGGCACCGATGAAGCTCGCGTTTGCGCCCAGCACACTCGCCAGGAAAACGGGCAGCAGCGGATAGATCATCTCGGTCGAGACGTCGTTGAGAAGACTCACGGCGCTCAGGCCGAGGATGTTGCGGCCGAGTTTTGGTTTGGGCGGCTCGCTGGAGGTAGCCGCGACTTCGGACGACGACGGACCTACGATGCGTGCACCTCGGAGTGATCCCCGACGGTCAGCTCTCCCTTCACGCCCTCTACTATCGCTTCGTCACCGATCAATGAGTTGCGAAGCACCGATCCGGTTATCTTCGCCTTCGATCCGATGATCGAGTTGCTCACTTCCACCTTGTCGAGCACAGTGCCGGCCCCGATGGAGACGTTGGGCCCGATCTTCGATTTCTTCAGGGTCACGTTGTCTTCGATGTAAACGGGATCGACGATCGTAGAGTCTCCGCTCGATTTCGGCCGTCGTGCCCGCCCGCGCCTCAGCATCGCCTCGTTCGTCTCGAGCATCGTGTCGATCTTCCCGGCGTCGTACCAGCCTGCGACATCGATGACGCGGATTTTCGCGCCCTTGTCGATCATGTGCTGGAACGCATCTGTCAGGAAATATTCTCCCTGATTCTTCGGCTGTTTGAGGACGTGGTCTATTCCCTCGAACAGCAGCTTCCAGTTTCTAATGTAGTACAGACCGATGTTCGCACGGCGGGAAATCGGAGTCTTCGGCTTCTCGACGATCTTAGTCATGTTGCCGCTTTTGTCGGTGACCACTACGCCGAACCGCTGGTAATCCTCGACTTCCTTCACCCAGATGATTCCATCGGCGTCGACCGTCTTCACCTTCGAGAGATCAGCGTCGAAGATCGTATCAACGAAAATGATGAGAACCGGCTGGTCGACGTAATCCTTCGCCAGAGCGATCGCTCCCGCGGTTCCGTCCTGCACTTTCTGCTCGATGAAAACGGACGGGACTTTGATCTCCGAGCGCGCGAACGCTTCGACTTTCTCCTTGAGATGGCCGGTGATGTAGATGATCTGCTCGACGTTACCGAGCTTCTTGAGCTCGTCGAGCACGTAGGACATCACAGGCTTCCCCGCCACCTTCAACATCGGCTTGGGCGTGAGATGCGTGTGCGGGCGAAGTCGCGTTCCCTTCCCGGCCAGCGGAATAATGACTTTCATGGCGCGCTCGTCCCCGCCCGTCCGTACTTGTCGCTTAGACGCACGACATCGTCGAGCTCCGGAGTCGAAACCTCGAGAACATCGCAGTCGGTCACGGCCACCATTTGATGGACCGTGCCGGGAACATTCCGAAACGACTCACCAACAGCAAGCCTTACATCTCTTAGAACACCGTCGTCGTCCTGTACGCGATACGTCATGCTGCCCGAGAGCAGATAGATCGTTTCGTCTTTCTCGTTATGGTATTGCACGGAAAGCTCCTGCCCAGCATTGATGTGGAGGATCTTGCCTACGTACCGGTCGGAGCGGGCCCAGATCGTCTCGTGGCCCCACGGCTTCGGAACTCTGACGATCTCCACGCGCCCTGAGGCTCCAGTTTTCTTCCTGGTCATTCATAAATATCTACACTGATGGTGCGCGGAGCCAATTTGATCCGGGCATACTTTCTGCCCCCGCGTACCGCATGATTCTCTCGCCGAAACATCTTCCGCGCCTCGCCGCAACGCTCGGCCTGTTTACAAACTACGGGCTTCGCGATTTCGCCAACCGGCAGGGACTCCTCAGCCTGGAAGGCGCGAACCTCGCCGCCGGCGACGGGATGGGCCCTGCCGACACCGCTGGGAAAGCGAAGGCGTTCCGAGAGCGGCTCGTCCAGCTCGGCCCCGCGTACATCAAGCTCGGTCAGGTGCTGTCGACGCGCCCCGATCTTCTGCCACCCCAATACATCGACGAGCTCGAGCATCTCCAGAATGATGTTCCTCCAATGCCGTACGAGCAGGTCGAACAGACAATCGAAGACGAGCTGCATTCTCGAATCAGCAAGCTCTTTGAGAGCTTCCAGCGGGAACCAGTCGGCAGCGCCAGCCTTGGGCAGGTACACGCGGCGGAGCTCCGCGACGGACGAAGCGTCGTCGTAAAAGTGCAACGCCCGAATCTGCGCGAGCAGCTGAGCGAAGACATCGAGTACTTCCGCGAGCTGGCGACGTTTCTCACCGAGCACACGTCGGCGGGATCGCGCGTCGATCTCGTTGGAGTAGTGCAGCAGGTCGAGCGTGCGCTGGTCGATGAGCTCGACTATCGAACCGAAGCGCGCAACGAGACGGCGTTCCGCAAAGCGCTTGCGACTTTTCCGCACATTCTCATTCCACGCGTCATCGACGCTTACACCACGCACAAGGTTCTAACCACCGAGCGTATAAAAGGCGTCAAGATCGACGACATCCCGCCAATCAGTCGAATCGAGTACGACTTCAGCGAGCTCGCCGATGAATTCGCGCACGCCTATCTGCAGCAAATCACCGGCAGCGGTCACTTCCACGCGGACCCGCATCCCGGAAACGTCTTCATCGTTCTCCCGGGCCGCGACAATCCGCGCACGCCCGCGGAAGCGGCCGAGGACGATCGACGCCAGATAGTGAGAAAAGGCGCGACGGCAATTACGCAATCCGAAAACGAAGCGAAGGCCGCGGCATCCGTTGCGCCAGCACGAGACGATCCCAAGCTTGCGCTGATCGATTTCGGGATGACGGCGCACCTGACCGGTGCCATGCGCGATCACGTCGTTCGCCTGCTGCTGGCTATGGCGGAGAACAACGGTGACGCCGCGGCGCAGACACTGATCGAGATTGCCGAGCAGCCCGATGAATTCGATCGCTCGGCGTACATTCGCGACGTGTCGGCTCTAATAGCGAAACACGCGAACCAGACCGTGGAAGAGACTCCCGCCGGCATCGTGCTCTACGAAATGATCTCGATCGCTTTCCGCGAAGGACTCAAGCTGCCAGCGGAGCTGACCCTGCTCGCGAAGGCCCTATTCAACCTGGACGCAGTGACGAGGGCGCTCGATCCAAGCTTCAACCCGAGCCAGTCCATTCGAGAGTACACCGCCGAAATCGCGAACAGCCGCGCTCGCCGGGAGATGTCGCCTCGGCGGCTATTTCAGATGGCATCGGAGACGTCGGATCTGATGCGCGCGCTCCCGCACCGACTCGACGTGTTCACCCAGAAGCTCGTGTCCAATGATTTCGCGGTTCGTGTTGACACGCCGCAGCTGGGATCGCTGCTGCTCGGTCTCGAGAAAGTAGCGAATCGAATTTTCACGGGCCTGGTGCTTGGCGGGTTGCTCGTCGCCAGCGGAATGCTGCTCCAGTATCAGCGTCGGCTCGGAATGATCGGCTTCCTGATTGCCGCGATGATCGGTCTTTGGATGGTCTTCACGATCATGATTCAGGATCGCCGCAGCCGAAAGAGAAAAGGAAAGAGCTAGCGCTTCGCCTTATCCGATTCACGTCCGACGGCTTGGGCATGTTCACTCCCAGCGCAGAACGATTTTGCCGAACGTCGCGTTCGATTCCATGAGATCGTGAGCCGAGCGGATCGCCGAGAACGCGAATACGCGATCGACGACGGGTTTGAGACGTCCGGTCTCGAAGAGAGGGACGAGCTTCGCGTCGAACTCGCGCGCCAGCGAGATTTTCTCCTCCAGCGGCCGTGCTCGCAGAACGGTGCCGACGATGCTGAGACGCTTTCTGAGCAGCACACCCATGTTGAGCTGCGTCGTCGCTCCGCTGCTGAGACCCACGACAACCATGCGTCCCAGCGGAGCAATGATTCTCAGGTTACCGTCGAGATAGCTTGCGCCGACAAGGTCGAGAATCGCGTGAATGCGTTCTGCGCCGATCGCCTGCTCGACGAGCGCAGCCCAGTCAGCGCCTTTCGCGTCGATCGCCACATCGAGACCGAGAAGCTTCGCGCGCTCGAGTTTGTCAGCGGACCGCGCCGTTCCGACGACCCGTGCCCCGGCAACTCGCGCGACTTGCAATGCGGCGGTTCCGACTCCGCTCCCGACCGCGTGTATGAGAAGCGTTTCACCCGGACCGAGGTGCAGCCGGTTGAAGAGGGCGTCGTACGCGGTGAGAAAAACCTCGGGAATCGCCGCGGCTTCCTCCGAGGAGAGCTTTCGCGGCGCGTGCAGGACCTCACGCTCGTGTACACAGAGGTATTCTGCATGCCCACCGCCGCCGACAATTCCCATCACCCGGTCGCCGGTTTTCCAAAGTGTTGTGCCCGGCCCCAGTGAGTCGACTTCGCCTGCGTACTCCATGCCTCCGATGTCCGCCGGCGCTCCGGCGGGCGCCGGATAATTTCCACGACGCTGCGAGATGTCCGCGCGATTGAGCGCAGACGCGCGGACCTTGACGCGCACCTGACCGTAACCAGGCTCTGGCGCAGGTCTTTCCTGGATCTCCAGTACTTCGGAGCCGCCCGGACGCGTGATGACGACTGCCTTCATGACCGCGCCGGTGAGATCAGCGAATCTTGTTGCCGCTTGCGTCCCAGACTTCGACGGTTCCAAGATTCCGCGCCCGGATCGGCGCTTCGATTTTCGACAGATCCCCGGCAACGACGATTAGGAGATTGTCGGGCGTCAGCCTGGCCGCGGCCACGCGCTTGAGATCGTCCGGAGTCACAGCCGACAGACGCTCCCGGTATGTCGTGTAGAAGTCGAGCGGCAGTCCCCACACTATGAGACTCTGCATCGAGGCCGAAAGCCCCTGAACCGTCTGCACCGTGTTCGGAAACCCCGAGACCAGATTGTTGACCATGTTGTGCAGCTCCGCCTCGGGAATTGCATCCGTCACCAACCTGCGGTACTCGCCTACCGCTTCGACGAGAGCAGAATCAGTGGCGCTGGTTCTGACTTCCGAGTTAGCCTCCAGAGCGCCGGCACCGGAGCGCAAATCGAGACCGCTGAACGCGCCGTAGGTGTAGCCGTGCTTCTCGCGGAGATTCATGTTCATGCGAGAGCTGAAGCCGCCGCCAAAGACGTGATTGAGCGCGACCATCGGGATGTAATCCGAATCGGTCGCTTGCAATCCTGCCTGCCCGATCACGATCGACGACTGAACGGAGCCCGGACGGTCAACCAATATGACTCTCGTTCCCGTGCTCGACCGCACCGGATTTCGAACGGGCGCGATTGACGCCCGAGCGCCGGTCCACGCGCCGAACGCCGCCTGCGCGACGGATCTTGCTTCCGCGGGCGTGACGTCTCCAACGATCAGGAAAGTCGACGCAGACGGAGCGAACATGCTTCGATGCCACGCCAGCACGTCATCGCGAGTTAGCGAACCGATTGTCGAGAGAGTGCCGTTCGTCGGACGCGAAAAAGGCGCGGTGCTGTCGAAGGCGGCGCGAACAAATGCGTCGAACGCGAGCCCGGAAGTTCGAGCGAGCCGCTGCCTGTACGCCGCGATCGCTTCGCTCTTTACGCGTCCGAACTCGGACGCTGGAAAACTGGGAGCTATGACGGTCTTCGCGGCGAGCGTCATTGCCTGGGGAAAAACGTTCTTGAGTGCGACGACGTCGGCGAACGACGTGCTGAATCCCGCGCCCGTTGCGTACTGGGCGCCGAGCGCATCCATCGCACGCGCGATGTCAGCGCCTCTCATTGTGCCCGTGCCTTCGGATAGCAGCCTACCGGTGAGCGACGCGAGCCCATTCTTGGCAGCCGGCTCGCGCATTGCCCCCGCGTCGATTATCAACCTTCCCTCGACGATGGGCAGTGTGTGCTTTTCAACCACGATCACTTTGAGCCCGTTGCCGAGCTGGAACTGCTCGACCGCGGGAAAAACGTAAGGCCGCAGTGGTCCCGGCGGCGGTGGTTGCACCGTCTGCGCAATCGCGCCGCTTGCACTGAGGGCGAGCGCGAGCGTCAGGGCTTTGAGCATCACGGAATCCTCGTCGAAGATGTCTGTGCCACGGTTTTTTTGGCTGGCACGTATACGAGAATCGCTCGGTTCGTCGGCACCAATCGCTCGAGAGCGAGCTCATTGAGATCCGCCAGTTTGACGCGGTCGAATTGGCCAAGCACCTTGTTCACGTGCCCGGGATCGTGGAAAAACGTCCACCCCTCGGCGAGACGATCCGCGCGGCCGCCGAATCCACCTGTCGTTTGAAGACCATCGACGAACGCGAAGCGCTCGGACGCTCGGGCCCGGTCGAGCTCGGGCTGCGTGAACGATGACACGCCGGCCAGCTCTATCAGAAGTGCGCGCTCAAGAGAGTCGGGGCTCGCGCCAGGCTTGCCCGTCGCGGTGAATACCAACATATCCGCTCCATCCGCGAGACCGAAATTGAACCCGGCGACGTTGGTGGCAAGCTGTTCTCTGCGGACAAGCGCGTCGTATAGCCGCGATGACTTGCCGCCACCCATCACGTCGCCAAGCAGCGCAACCACCGGCGCGCGTCGGTCTTTAGCGGGTGGTACGCGATAGGCTATGTACACGGCCGGCGCCGGCGCCTGGGGATCCTCGACGACAAGTCTCTGCTCTCTGCCGACCGTCGGCGGTAGCGCCATGTTCGGAAGCGGCGGCGCATTCGGCCCGCGCGGAATCGGCACGAAGTACTTGTGAACCATCGCCTTCGCCTGAGGCACGTCGATGTCTCCGGCGACGACGAGGACCGCGTTGTTCGGCGCATAGTAGGTCTTGAAGAAGCTCCGCACGTCGGCGACCGAAGCATTCGACAGATCCGTCATCGAGCCCATCACCGAGTGATGGTATGGATGCGTATCCGGGTAGAGCAGCTCCTCGGTCTTTTCAACCCACGTTCCGTACGGCTGGTTGTCGATGCTCTGGCGCCGCTCGTTCTTCACGACCTCGCGCTGGTTGTCGAGCTTCTCCTGAGTGAGCGTCTCGGTGAGCGTCCCCATTCGGTCGGACTCGAGCCATAGCGCGAGCTCCAGCTGGTTCGACGGGATCTGCTCGAAGTAATTCGTGACATCCCAGCGAGTCGTTCCGTTGATGTCCGCGCCGGCGCGACCACCCGCGGCCTCGAGAAGCGCCCAATGCTGCCCGTCGGCCACGTTCTTCGATCCCTTGAACATCATGTGCTCGAAGAGATGCGCGAACCCGGTCTTGCCAGGACGCTCCATCTTCGAGCCAACGTTGTACCAGAGGAGGACCGCCGCCACCGGGGTCGAGTGGTCGACGTGATATACGACCGTCAGCCCGTTTGGCAGAGTCTCCTTCGTATAGTCGATTCGCAGCTCGGGGCTGTTCCGAGTCTGCGCCGCAGCGCTAGCGGCCGCGACGAACAGCAGAGAAACCGCAAGACAGCGGAGTCCCATCAAGCCTCCCGTAAGATTTTTTGGATCCGGCAGCTGGACGGGAGCAGCCGAAGAGAGACCTAAAGTAGGATGCGGTCTACTCGTAGCGCAACGATTGTATCGGATCCAGGTTCGCGGCTCTCCTCGCAGGCCATACTCCGAACAGAATTCCCACGAATCCGGAGAAGAAGAACGCGAGCAGGATGGACGACGGCGCCACCGAGGTATTGAAGTTTCCGAACTTTGCCAGAGCGATCGCGCCGAGCCATCCAAACATGATCCCGCCTACACCACCGAGCAGGCAGAGCACGACCGCCTCGATCAGAAACTGGAGAAGAATATTCTTGGGCGTCGCTCCGAGCGCTTTTCTCACGCCGATCTCGCGAGTCCTCTCGGTCACCGACACGAGCATGATGTTCATGATCCCGATACCGCCGACGAGGAGACTTACCGCGGCGATTCCGGATAGCAGGAACGTGAATACATGCGTCGTTTCACCGAGAGTATTCAGGAAGTCCGCCTGATTTCTGATCTGAAAATCGTCGGGGATGCCTACGCGCAGGCGGTGCTCGCGACGAAGAGTACGCTGGATTTCCGCCATCGCCGTCGGGATGTCCGCCTCAGACGCAGCCAGAACTCCGATCTGTCTCAGGTGGTCGGTGCCGAATAACCGAAACTGCGCCGTCGTAATGGGAACCAGTACCTCATCGTCAGGATTGCCAAAGCCGCCTGCGTTGCCCTTGCTCGCCATTACCCCGATCACCTGGAACAGGAATCCGCCGATGCGCACGTTCTGCCCAACCAGAGTCTGAGCAGGGACCCCGAGATTGTCTGGTATAGCCGCTCCCAGTACAGCCACCCGGCGGCTCGCCCGATCGTCTCCCTCAGTGAACATCTTGCCGTACTGGATGGAGTACTTTCGAACGTCCAGATAATTCGGTGTCGTCCCGAGCACAGTTGTATTCGTGTTCGTGTTGAGGTACTGGATCTGGAGCTGTTTCTGCATCTCCGGCTCGACGGCACTGATCGCCGGACCAGCCGAGTCGAGTGCCAGCGCGTCGGTCACAAGCATCGGGGCACGGTCACTTCCCGACGAGACTCCGCCCGGTGCGTAGATCTGGCCCGGCAGAACGCTCAGGAGTGTGGTCCCGAGAGCAGCAATCCGCGCGTTCACCGATTGCTGTGCGCCGCGCCCAAGGGCCACGACCGCTATCACTGCGCCCACTCCGATAACGACGCCGAGCATCGTAAGGAATGAGCGCAGCTTGTTGGCCCTGAGCGCACCGAGTGCGACGCCTATCGTCTCGCCTAACAGCATTTGTCTACCTCTCTGATCGAGACCGTCTGATCAACCGCCACCGCGGCCGCCGCCGCCGCCGCCCCTTCCGCCTCCACCGCCGCCCGCGCCTGCCGCTGGCGTGGTTTGCTGCTGGAGCCCGCCACCCGCCGCTCCTCTCACACGGGACTGAAGCTGTTCACGCTGCGCCTCCAGTACCGCCGCTCCCAAGAGTGCGACCTGCTCCCCCTCCGTAACGCCGCTGATGATCTCCGTGTAATCGAAATCGCTTACTCCAACCCTTACGGCTCGCGGCGAGTATTTGTCACCTTTCTTGACGAACACTACCATCGGTCCACCGGCTCGACTGCCGCCGCCACCGGTCGCACCGCCAGCACCACCGAATGCTCCAGCTCCGCCGCCTCCACCCTGCCGGTTGAAACGCCGGGTCGAGGATGCAGTGCTCGACGATGCCCCTCCACCAAACCTGCGTGCGGTGCTGTCCGTTCCTGACGGCGTCGATGATGCGGTTCGACCCGCCCCACCTCCACCGCCTCTGAACGAGGCAAGCGCCGCCTTGAGTGAATCAGCGCTCACACCCAGAACGGGAGCAACCGTAGCCGCATCCCTCGCATTTCGTATCGCATCGCTCGGCACCGCAAGAACATTGTCGCGCCGCAGGATGTCCATCGTCACCTGCCCGTTCATGCCGGGCATCAGCGCGCCATCGGAGTTGTCGAGACTCACGAGCACCGGGAACATCGTCACGCTCGACTGCACCACGGCCTCCGGCTGCACTTGTTCCACGATCCCGACAAATCTTCGATTGGGAAACGCATCGACGCTGACGGTCGCCGTCTGACCGGCCTTCACGTTGCCGATGTCGGTCTCGTTCACGAATGCGCGCATCCGGACTTTGCTGAGGTCAGCCATGTCGAGAATCGTCGTACCACCGCTCGCCGCTGTAGACGCCGAGGTGATAACGGTGCCCACCGACACCGGACGCAGGATCACGGTGCCGTTCGTTGGCGCTGTAATCGTCGCGTCCTCCAGCTGGAGCTTCGCGGTCGCGAGATTCGTCTGCGCCTTGACGACGTTTGTCTCGGCAGTCGCATACGCCACCGTCGCTGCCTCCATCTCCGTCGACGTGATGATTTTCTGCTTGTACAGATCGGCGGACCGATTCCGTTGCGCCAGCGCGACCTGTCTCGCTACGGTGGCGGACTGAAGATCAGCGGCCGCCTGGGTGTAGGCGTTCTGCACCGTGCGAGGATCGATCTGAACGAGCAGATCACCGACTTTTACCTTCGACCCTACGTCGACTGGCATCTTGACGATGGTGCCCGAGGCTTTCGACTTGACCTCGACGATATCGATCGGTTCTACGGTCCCGTTCGCCTGCGCGCTGAGCACGATACTGCGCCGTTCCACTGGAGCCGTCTCGATGGTGACGGGAGTCGTCGGAGACTTGCTGCAGGCGCCGAGTGCGGCGCACAGTGAGAGAAACAGGAATGCTGCGGGTGAAGCCGATCTGGCGTCCGTCAACTTTCTTTTATTCTTCATTTGGCGTGCGAGAAGTTTCGGGACAGCCGTCACTGCAAGTCCCGTCCAATGAGCGCTTCCAGCTGCGCTCGTGCGATCCGGTAATCATAACGCGCCTGAATCAGCGCCTGCTCCGCAGTAGCCAGCGCCGCCTGCGACGTGATGAGATCGAGCAGCACCGACGCGCCGATGTTGTAGCGTTGCTGCTGCACCCGAACGTCTTCCTCCGCGGCAGCGACCGAAGCGACCTGGATGGCCACGCGCTGCGACGCACTCCTCAGAGCGCCAATATTCTGCGTCAGCGATTCCTGAGCGCCCAACTGTGCGTCGCGCAACGCCACCTGAGCGTCGGTCTCAGCGACTTTGGCGCGAACGACACCCTCCTCGCGCTGGAAATTGTTGAACACCGGATAAGAAAGTGAGAACGACAAGCGGCCGTTGTAGGTGTAGGCTCCGTTTCCAAGTCCAAATGTGTCGGTGCCACTACCGTTGCGTGAGTAGCTCGCGCTGAGGGCTGGGAGGTAGGTCGCTTTGGACGCTTTCCTCGATTCTACGGCGGCGTCGACGTTAGCCTGCGCCTGCTCGACCGCGGGACCGTGCAACGCGAGCGCCGCGAGCTGCGCACTGTCGGGAAGCGCCGCCATATTCTCCTGCACCGACGCCGGGTCTGCTGTCACAGGAACGGGCGACCCTACAATTCGAGTAAGCGCGGCGTCCGCCGCTTCCTTATTGCTTTGCGCGGTGATAAGCGCCAGCTGCGCGTTTCCCACCTGAATGAGCCCGCGCAGCGAATCCGATCTCGTGGCAGTGCCGGCGCGGACCTTCGCAACCGAAACCCGCATCTGCTCCTGAGCCTGCGCGAGCTCGAGGGTCGCTGCATCGCGACTTTCGATTGCCGCGAGCACCGCGTAGTACTGCTGCTTCACCGTGAGTGCGACGTTGTACTTGACGGCGACCTCGTTCGCGACTGCGGCCGCGATATCATACTTCGCGGTTCGGAGCGCGTAGAGACGCTGGCCCCCATCAAAGAGTGACATGTTCAGCGAAAGCCCCGTGCTGTTAGTAGGAGCAGACGCAATCGTTACCTGCTGGCCGTTCTGATCAACCCGCGTCTGACCGCCGCCGAACTGGATCACTCGGCCAGCGTTCAGACTGGCACTCGGCAGAATTGCGCCGATCGCTGAAGTCCGGGCAGCACGACTGGTTCTCTCCACCCCTTCGGCTTGGATAGCCTGGGGCGCGTTCTGCTGCGCCATCCGGACCGCTTCGTCGAGGGAGATTTTCCTCGCGCTATCGGGGGCACGCGTGAGACCGGGCTGCAGCCCCGGCTGCAGGACCTGCGCCCTTACTTGCGGCGCGAAGGCGATGACCAGCATCATCGCGAGGGCGGGGAAGCGTCTCATCGACATCTTGGCTTTGGCAACTAGTTCGAAAACCGATTGAGTTGAGTACAAGAAAAAGGCCGCACCCAACTGCGGCCATTCAATAACTACGCCTAAGTCAGCTGTAGTGCTGGAATTTGCTCGTCAGCGCGATACGCCTGCCAGCATCCTGCTCTTGAGGGTGCCAAGTCTTCGGCGAACCGAGCCATCCATCACGGTGTCTCCCACCTTTACTATTACCCCGCCGAGTATGGACGGGTTGAGGGTAATGTGTGGAATCACCTTTTTGCCAAACAGCCGCGACAGCTGGCGCGCTAGTGCGTCCCGCTCCGGGCCTGCCGGCTCGCGCGCGACGATCACCGTCGCATGCACCCGATCCTCCGACTCGTCGATCAAGGCGCGGTATTCCGATGCGATCTCAGGGATTACCATCTGGCGTCGCTTCAGGATCACCGTCTCGAGAAAACGCAAAAACAAATGCGGAATTCTCTTGTCGAGCGCCTTCTCCAGAATCTCGATTTTCCTGCCGGCAGCGATTTGCGGTGATTCGAGAAAGAGCCTGAATTCCCGATCCTCGGCCATTACGAGAGCGATGGACTCGATCAGCTCGGCCCATTGCTCCTGCTGATTCTCCCGCTTCGCGAGAGTAAGCAGCGTCTCGGCGTAGTTGCGACCGATGGTGGCGTCGTTCATCCGCGCTTGACCTCGGCGATCGGGATGGATGAGAGGAAGCTCTCAACGATCTTGCGGTTCGACTGATCGTCGAGGTTCTGCTCGATCACCTTGCCGGCACCCGCAATGGCAAGCTCTATTGCCTCGCGGCGGAGATCCGCGATGGCGTTTTCCTTTTCTGCTTCGATCTCGCGACGGGCGCGCTCGAGCATTGCCTGTTGCTGCCGCTGCGTCTCCTCGAGCATGTCGGATCGCATCTTCTCTCCGAGCTGCCGGCCCTCCACGATGATCTTCTGAGCTTCCGTTCGCGCCGACTCGATGTGGCGCTTCTGCTCGGCCAGAGCGAGCGCAGCTTCTTCGCGGTCACGTTTTGCTCCTTCGATCGCATCCTCGAGCGCCTTCTCACGCGCCTCGACCGCAGCCGTGATCTTCGGAAATACGAATCTTCCGAGGACGATGAAGAGGACGATGAAGGTGACAAAGGTCCAGAACATCAGGCCGCCATTCGGCGTGAGCAGCCCCCCGCCATGGGACTCCTCGGGCGCCACCTGTGTTGCCTGCAGAAGTGCGAAGAAAACGTTCATGGTTGTTTTAGTTCGAGATGCATGCTGCTATGCAGCGTGTTTGAATGATGCCGACAGTGGCGCCCAAAAGGCACCACTGCCGGCCAGACCGTTTGGAACTAGAACTTATTCTGAATCAGGAACGAGATAACGATCGCAAACAACGCGATTCCTTCGATCAGCGCCGCGAAGATAATCGCGCCGGTCTGAATACGCGCGGCCATTTCGGGCTGCCGAGCCATGCCGTCCATTGCCTGGCCGGCGAGCCTACCGATACCGATGCCAGCGCCGATTGTCGCCAGCCCGCCGCCTACACCGGCACCGAGCAGCGCCCAGGCACCCGAATAATCATGGGTGAAGCTGACGGCCGCCTGGAGCAGAGGATACATCGTAACCATTTTTTCTTACCCCTTTACCAGCAATCGTGATTAGTCATGCTCGCGATCACGACATCGCCATCCGTCAGCGGAGCCTGGGCTCCAACGGAATTCTCCGACCGGCTTGGTCGGGTACGTACGCGGAGTTGAGCAAGCTCCGCGTCAATGTGCACTTTCGCGAATCAAACCGATAAATACGGCGGTCAGAAGCATGAAGATGAACGCCTGCAGCAATCCCACGAATATCTCAAGAAGTGATATGGCAAGCCCCATCGCGATCGGCAGCGGAACGAGAATCCAGGTGGCGAACGTGAAGATGAGGCTGATCAACGCCAGCAGCACGACGTGCCCGGAAATCATGTTGGCGAACAGCCGGATCGCCAGCGCGAAAGGCTTGGTGAGCTTCCCGATGATCTCGATCGGCGTGAGAATCGGCGAGATGAACAGCTTCATACCGAGCGACATGTCGTGCGGCCAGAACACTATGGTATTGATGTAGGCTTTTCCGAGCGCGAGCATGCCTGCTACTTCGATCACGATGAAGCTCACGATCGCCAACGCCGCTGTGACGGAGATGTTTCCGGTCGCAGTGGCACCGTAGGGCACGAGTCCGAGCAGATTGGCGAACAGAACGAAGAAGAAAACAGTCAGCAAATAGGGAACGAAAGCGTCGCCATGCGCGCCGACGTTCGGCAGAATGATTTCGTTGCGGAGGTAGAGGATGACCGCCTCGAACCCGTTGGCAACTCCACCTGGCGCCTTGCCTTCGCGGGTGCGCCGATTGTGCCCACGCAGAGCCAACAGCGTAAAGAGCAGGCAGAGCAGCGCCGCCACCCATAGCATCACGACGTGCCGAGTAGGCGAGATATCGAGCGCGAAGTTTCCGATGTGGATCGGCTTCCAGCGCGGCAGCTCGTACTCGCAGACAAATCCGGTGTGAAAGCACGGATAGTCGAGCGTGTGCGAATCGGTGATGTGCGGGGTTATGAAATCTTTTTGGTCAGCGATCATATTCGAGCAGCAGTGGTTCGGCCATCATCGTCAAAAAGAAAAACGTCACCAGACTCACCAGCGCCGCATCCAGCGAAAGAAACATCACTCTCGCGAGCGGAGCGTACAGCACCAGCACGAGGAATCTCATCACCGCCCCACCGGCCCAACGTATCAGCAGTCCGCCAGGTTCGCTGTGTCTGTTGCGTCCCGGTCGCAGCATTGCGTACGCGCCGAGCTGTACTGCGAAAGCCAGTCCAGCACTGACGAGCATCGCGTGATGCTCATCGACGGTTCTGAAGAACGTCCTCAGTATCACAGTGGCGGCGATGATGAGAGCGGCCGAGACGCCGGCGAAAAACTCGAGCGCTCTCCCTTCCCTCACCTCTTTCTCTCTTCGTCATCGCGTCGCTGTTCCGCAGTGATTTTGCGATACATGATGTAGAACGCGCCGCCGCCGCCAACGAACACGCCGATGATGGTAAACAGCCCCCTGGTGCCAAGCTTTCCATCGAGCCATTGACCGGCGAACAGGAAGACGATGATTGCGGCGGCAAACTGGAGCCCGACTCCAGCGAAGTCGGCACCTGACAACCCGCCAGCGGGCGGGGCCTTCCGCAACCGCTTGTCGTCGTCCATCGCGGCAAAAATAACCGCTTGTGAAGATTTTCACAAGCGATTTGCGCTGAGCTTTCCGAAGATGCGCCGAAGATTCCGTCGCCTCGCAAGTTGAAGATTCATGCGAAGTTAGTGTCGTGACTTCGGTGTTGACCGGTCGTCCTTATGTCGATAAGTTGGGCCTCTCAAGTATGTGAGACTAGCCCACCCGCCAATAATCGATAGCCCGTCTTCGAAGTTAATGCACACTCGCATCATTCTACCGCTGCTCTGCGCAGCCTCAGTCGCCGCTTTTGCCGCGGCTCCTTTTTCCCACGACGACAAACCCATTGCCACAGCGAAGCGTCACAGCGAGGAGAAAAGTGCTCCAATCGTGACGACGTTCGACATTACGCGGCCGAGAGATGACGCCGAGAAGCTCAGATTCTCGCTGCATGTGACGAACAACACCTCGAAGATGCTCGAGCTGCGCTTCCCCGATGGACAAACGCACGATTTCGTGGTGAAGGATTTTACCGGCAAGGAAATCTGGCGGTGGAGCGAAGGCCGCATGTTTACTTCGGCGATGAGAAACGAGACTCTCAAGGCGAAGGGCCAAACCGTATTCGAGGAAAGCTGGAATCCAAAAGGCCAGCACGGAGAATTCACCGCCGTCGCGGTTCTCCGCAGCAATAACTTCCCGGTCGAAACCAGCGTTCAGTTCGTCCTTCCGTGACTACATGAAGGGCGGTACCGGGTACCTGGTACCGCAGTTCAGTAGTTACCGTAGTTCCAGACTAGCCCTGCGGCGCAACCTGGTATTGCTCCAGCTTTCCATCCGGCATCTCATAGGTCCACACGCGTAGCGTCTGGTTGGGGAAGCTCACTCGGAACGACCGATAAACCATTCCGCCCCGCTCCGCTTTGCGCGTCTGTACGAAGCCGGTTGGGGTCCCCAAAGGTCCAAGGCTCGACGCGAAATCCTTGAGCGCAGCGTCGCTGAAGTAAGCGTTTGCGTTCGACGTAAAAAGCGACCTGTCGATGGTCCCGCGCTGCAGTCCTTCGAAGATTGACTTCGCCTGCGCGGTGCGGCTCGCCGCCAGAGCGTCCTCGGTAGTGAAGAGTAGCTGGGAGATCTCCTGCGCGATTGCTCCCGAAGCCGGCGCCGCGTCCTGATTGGTGAGCACGACTACCGCCGCGCTATCTTCCGGAAAAACGATGTTCTCCGCGGTAAAGCCGGATACTTCTCCGCTGTGCTCCACCATGAAGTGGCCGCCCTGCATGCCGACGTCGACGCCCAGGCCGTAGCCCGTTCCCGCGCCATTGTTCAGACGCACGTCGCTGGTGAGAGCGTGATACGATTCCGGCCGCAGCAGACTCTCCTTGATGATCGAGATGTCCCACTTGGCGAGATCGCTGGCAGTCATCGCCAGCTCGCCCGCTGCCCACATCCATCCCGGTCCTGCGTCGGGAGCCGGGCGCAACGGTCCGAGCCCATACCGTATATAGCCGGTGACGGTGGCAACACGCGGGTTCACGTCGAAGTCGCTCGCGCTCGTCAGGCCCAGAGGATTGAGGATTCGCGTGCGCACGAACTGAAAGAATGGCATCCCGCTCGCTTTCTCGACGACCATCCCCGCGAGCGTATAGTTGGTGTTGCTGTATTGCCAACGCGAGCCCGGTGCAAAATCGAGAGGCTGCTTCCCCCACCTATCCGCGATCGCCTGCGGCGTGGTCGCCGTGAGCATCATCGGCATCACGTAGTCCTGTGGCCAGAAATCCTGATAACCCGACGTGTGCGACA
Source organism: Gemmatimonadaceae bacterium (assembly GCA_050733435.1). Classification (GTDB taxonomy): domain Bacteria; phylum Gemmatimonadota; class Gemmatimonadetes; order Gemmatimonadales; family Gemmatimonadaceae; genus UBA4720. Next base: position 17,690 of record JBOHTB010000062.1, read on the forward strand.
GGATCTCCCGTATAGTGACTTCGTTCCCTCGTGTGAGACCGGGTATGAAGCGCGAGATCGGATCGTCAAGGGAGAGCTTCCCTTCCTGCTGCAGGAGCAGTATCGCCGTGGCGGTGAACTGCTTGCTGATCGACCCGATCGCGTATTTCATGTCGGGCGTCGCGTTGACGCATGGGTTCAGCCTGGCGCACCCGTAAGCGTTCGCGTACGCGAGCTGACCGTGTCGAACCACTGCGACCGTCGCGCTCGGCACTCCAGTGGCGCGAAGAACCTGATTCGCGACCGAGTCGACTTTTCTCGCAAGCGCGGGGTCCGACGCAGCGGTCTGGCTCCGCGCCAGTCCGGGGGCGAGGACGATAACTGCAGCTGCAATGAGATTCCGCTTCAACATTTCGACTCCCTTGGATGTCGTCGCACTAAAAACGCGCCTTCGACAGTTGTGAACTGGTGCGTTCGAACTGACTCTGCGACATACCCAAGATATGCCGATCTTGCGGGAAGCGGGAAGCGGGAAGCTGTAGGACCTAAGGCTCGGACTAACGGCATCGACGATCGCGGACTGATTGAGGATCGAGGATTCGGACCGACTGAGGACTGCGGACTCAACAGCTGCGGAGCGAAGATC
>JBOHTB010000063.1:0-11699 GCA_050733435.1 Gemmatimonadaceae bacterium
CGCTGGACGCAGCCGTACGTTGGCCGAGAGATAACGCAGCCGTGGTGGCTGGCGAAGCCTCGCATCGGAGATCTTTTTTCGACGAAGGTCTCGACAATTCCCGAGGACGAGAGGGAGCACACCGGCTGGGCGCACGTTGAAGTGAGGGCCGCTGGCGGAAATACTCAGGATGTCGCGGCACCGATTGTCTTTCATTACGCCGATCCAGTGCGCGGAGATGTCCAGCTGCCGCTCATCGTCGCACCGGGGATTTCGGTGACGCTCGACCAGGCGGTCGCGATGGCTCGCGCGAACGCTCCTCTTCATCAGTTGATCAAGGCGACGCTCCGTTCCGCCCTCAAGGATTCTGCGCCTGTAACGATCTCACTTTCGCTGCCGGCAGGGCTGTCCGCGGACACCGCATCGCGCGTGGTGGTGATGGCTCCGGGTGCGACTCGAACGGTCACGTTCAGCGTGAAAGGCTCTCTCTCTCGTGGCAGTCACGTGATCGGCGCAACTGCCTCGGCGAAGGGTGAGTCGTATGCAACCGGATACATCCCGATCGAGTACCCGCACATCGATCCGCAGCGGATTTATCGCCCGTCGAAGGTCGTGGTCAACGCCGTGGATGTGGTGCTGCCGGCGCGATTGAACGTCGCATACATCCCGGGCGTCGGCGACAATGTCGCTCCCGTTCTTCAGCAGCTCGGCGTTCCGATCACGATGCTGGATCCGGAAGACATTCCACAGACGGATCTCAGTCGATTTACGGCAATTGTGGTCGGCCCCCGTGCGTATCAGTCAAGTCAGATACTGCGCGAGAACAACGAGTATCTGCTCTCGTACGTGCGGAACGGCGGACGTCTGGTCGTTCAGTACGGCCAGTCGGAGATGCAGGGCCCAGGCATCATGCCTTATCCAATCACCCTGGGGCGGCCGGCGGCGCGCGTTACGGAAGAGAATGCGCCAGTGACGTTCACCGATCCGCAATCGCCTCTATTGAATTCTCCGAATAAAATCACGCAGGCTGATTTCGCCGGATGGGTGCAGGAGAGGGCGACATACATGCCGAGCACTTTCGACACGCATTATCGGACGATACTATCGATGAACGATCCGGGGGAGCAGCCAAATCGCGCCGCGATTCTCGCGACGACCTATGGGCGCGGGACGTACATCTACGTGCCGCTCGCGCTCTTCCGTCAGCTTCCCGCCGGTGTTTCAGGTGGGGCGCGGATCTTCGCCAACCTCCTCGGCGGCAACACCATTCGATGAAGCGAGCTGCGTGGCTCGTCATCGCGGGTCTCGCACTTCTCTCGTGCAGCTCTGACAATCGGACGGTTCTGATAGTCTACTCGCCCCACGGGAAGGAGCTGCTCCAGTATTTCGAGAAGGGATTCGAGAAAGCGCATCCCGACATTGATGTGCAGTGGGTAGACATGGGATCGCAGGAAGTTCTGGACCGCGTGAGGGCGGAAAAACCGAATCCGCAGGCGGACGTGTGGTTCGGCGCGCCGGCGGAGGCTTTCGATCGCGCCACGAGTGAAGGTTTACTGCAGCCTTACAAACCGACGTGGGCAGCGGCCATCGATTCCGAGGGGCATGACGCGCACGATAACTGGTACGGGACGTATCTCACTCCCGAGGTGATCGGCTACAATCGCGATGCGGTAAAGGATGCCGACGCCCCGAAAGACTGGGACGATCTCATAGATCCGAAGTGGAAGGGGAAGATTCTCATTCGCGACCCGATCGCTTCCGGAACTATGCGCGCTATTTTCGGCGCGATCATGGCGCGATCGATTGCGCAAACCGGGAAACCGGATGCGGGTTACGAATGGCTGCGAAAGCTGGATGCGAACACGCGTGAGTACACGCTCAATCCGACCATTCTCTACCAGAAGATCGGTCGTCAGGAGGGCGTGGTGACGATGTGGGACATGCCCGACTTCGCGACGCTCGAGGAGCGGACGCGCATTCCGATCAAGTACGTCATTCCTAAGAGCGGGACGCCGCTGCTCGTGGATGGGATTGCCATAGTGCGTGGCACAAAGCATCCCAAGGAGGCGGAGGAGTACTACGAGTACGTGACGACGCCGGAGGCGATGATCGCGGCGGCTGATTCGTTCCTGCGCATTCCCGCGCGGAAGGACATTCCGCTGTCGAAGCTGCCGTCCTGGATACGCGTCGCGATGTCCCAGATCAAACCGATGCCGGTTGATCGCGCAGTGATGGCCGCGCATCTCGACGAGTGGATGAAGTACTGGGATGCAAACATCAGGAATCGCGGACAGAAGCAGTGACTGCGGCCCCGACTGGCGGGGTGCGGAGTGGCGTAGACGAGCGCGGAGCGGGCGTCCTCGCTCTTAATGGAGTGACACGCCGGTTCGGTGACTTCACCGCTGTCGACGACGTGTCGTTCGAGGTGAAACCGGGCGAGCTCCTCGCGCTTGTCGGAGCGTCCGGTTCGGGGAAAACGACCACGCTTCGGATCGCTGCCGGATACGAGGTTCCCGACGCCGGCACCGTCTCGCTTGGCGGCAACGACATCACGCGAGTACCAGCGGAGCGCCGCGGATTCGGGATGGTGTTTCAGCACTACGCTTTGTTTCCACACATGCCCGTCGAGGAGAACGTCGCGTTCGGTCTCGAGGCGCGCGGAGTGAGCAAGGTCGATCGCCTGATCAAGGCGAGGGCGGCTCTCGCGGCGGTTGGGCTCGAGGGCGCGGGCGGTCGCGCAATTCAGTCGCTCTCGGGTGGCGAACAGCAGCGTGTCGCGCTGGCTCGAGCGCTGGTGATCGAGCCGAGGGCATTGCTGCTGGACGAGCCGCTATCGAACCTGGATCCGACGCTGCGACAGGCGATGCGCGACGATTTGCGGGCGATGCTGCGAAGAGTAGGAGTGCCTGCCCTGTTCGTGACACACGATCAGGAGGATGCGTTCGCGATCGCGGACAGGATCGCGCTGCTCAGAAAGGGGAAACTTCTACAGTCGGGGACACCAGAGGAACTGTACCATGCTCCGGCGTCGCGCGAAGTTGCGGCGTTCATCGGACGTGGGAGCATCATTCCGGCGTCGGACAAAGGCAACACGGCGGCGATGACGATCGGGGGCGTGACGCGTGAAGTGGCTGTCACTCGTCCGGCGGGCGCGCCGCCCAGATTCGAGAACGCGTTTGTCGTGGTCCGGCCAGACGCGCTCGAGCTCGCGAAAGGTGGCGTGCTGGCGTGGCGCGGCCGAGTATCCAACAGGAGATTCGCGGGTGGACACGTTGTGTATCGCGTGGAGCTCGCTGACGGTGTGAACGTCGAAGTCGAGACGCAATCGGGCGACGTGCACGAGGACGAGAATGTGTCTGTGTCTCCGCTCAAGGGACCATTTCCGCTCGTGCCCGCGTGACATCGGAGAAACGGCAAAGCATGGCAATCGCGATCCCGGTGATTGCGATTCTGCTCTGGGCGGTAGTCTATCCAAACGCGTCGGTCATCGCCGGCAGCTTCGAGAGCGGACTTGGCCACTGGCGGGAATTCGCCGCGAGCCCGGCGGATCGTGAGGCGCTGAGGACGAGCATCATAATCGCGGTGGCGTCGGTGTTCGCATCGTTAGCAGTCGGAGTGCCGCTCGCATTTCTGCTCGGGCGGTTCGAGTTTCCGGGTCGGAGGCTGTTGCGGGCCGTCGCAACCTTGCCGGCTGCGCTACCACCGCTCGTCGGCGTGATCGCGTTCCTGTTCCTGTACGGAGAGAGCGGTGTCGTCACGCGAGCGCTGCAAAGGCTGCTCGGGATGTCAGAAGCGCCGTGGCGACTTCAGGGAATCGGCGCGATCGTGTTCGTCCATGCTTACACGATGTACGTCTACGTTTTTCTGTTCGTGTCCGCGGGACTCGAGAGATTCGACGCGACGCTCGACGAAGCAGCGTCGGGGCTCGGCGCCAGCACGTTCCAGCGCTTGAGACGCGTCACATTGCCGCTGCTGATGCCGGCGGTAGCCGGATCATCGCTGCTCGTGTTCATGAATGCTCTCGGATCTTTTTCGGCGCCATACGTGTTCGGTGGTGGGCTTAGAGTGTTGTCGACGCAGATACTGGCTTCGAAGATAAATGGCGCGATGGGACTCGCGTACGTTGAAACGACAGTGCTGGCATTGAGCGCGGTTGCAGGACTCGTTCTTTTCCGCTGGCTCGACAGGAAGCGCAAGTACACGCTCGCGAGCAAGGGCGGACGGGTGCGTCGCACGATTCGGTCGCGCAAGATTCAGATCGTGACGAGCATCGGGGCGGCCGTGATCGTGATCGCGCTGGTGCTCCCGCATTTGATGGTGATACTGGTCTCGTTCGCGCGAGATGGGGTCTGGACCACGCAGGTGCTGCCACCTGAATACACGCTGGACAATTATCGCCGGCTATTTACGGAAGCGGAGCTATGGCGGCCGATTACGAACAGCGTGTCGATGGCGCTGATCGCGACGGCGGGCAATCTCGTCGTCTGCTTTATCGCGGCGTACCTGATCGTCTTTCGGAGATTTGCGGGCAGGGGCCTGCTCGAAGTGCTGGTGGCGCTGCCATGGGCGATCCCTGCGACGGCGATCGCGCTCGGACTCGCGGCAACGTTCAATCGAAATGATTTGTTGAGCGCCCGTGTGCTGCTGGTCGGCACGTTCTGGATTCTTCCTGTGGCGTATTTCATTCGCGACGTGCCGCTCGTTGCATCCGCAGTCGAGTCGTCGCTTCGACAGATGGATGCATCGCTCGAGGATGCGGCGCGCGGCCTTGGCGCGTCGTGGCTCCTGACGATGAGGCGTGTGATTCTTCCCGCGGCACGACCCGGCTTGATTGCGGGTGGATTGCTCGCGGCGGTGACTGCCGTCGGGGAGTTCGTCGCGAGCGTCGTGCTCTACACGCACTCCAACCGGCCGATCTCCATGGAGATTCTGGCGCAGCTCCGCGCACTGGCTTTTGGAACCGCTGCCGCGTACAGTGTTCTTCTGATTGTACTGGTGCTGCTGATGGCTCTCGCTGCGCGGTCGTTCGAGGAGAGACTTGCCTGACAAGCGTGTGCGTCCTCGTGTGATAATCGTCGGAGGTGGGTTCGGCGGTCTCGCCGCGGCCCGCGCCCTTAGGACCGCCAACGTCGACGTCACGCTCATCGACCGGACCAACCATTTCATCTTTCAGCCGCTCCTTTACCAGGTCGCGACTGCGGCGCTGGCGCCGAGTGACATAACGGCGCCGATTCGCTGGATTCTGAGGCATCAGCGAAACGCCGAAGTTTTCATGGCGGAGGTCAGGGAAGTCGATCCGGGCCGACGCGTCGTGAAGGTGGATGCCGCAATGCGCGAGATCGCTTACGACTATCTCATCGTCGCGACGGGATCGAGGCACGCGTACTTCGGCCACAACGAATGGGAGCCGTACGCGCCGGGTTTGAAGGCAATCGAGGACGCGTCCGAGATCAGACGAAGATTCCTGCTCGCATTCGAGAACGCAGAGAAGTCGACCGATCCTGTCGAGCAGCAGGAGTATCTCACGTTCGTCATCGTTGGTGGCGGTCCAACGGGGGTCGAGCTTGCCGGCGCGTTTCCGTTCATCGCGAGGAAGGCACTCGCTCCGGATTTTCGGCGCATCGACACGCGTAAGACGAGAGTGATTCTGGTCGAAGCGGGCGCGCGTATTCTGCCGACTTTTCCGGAGCAGCTCGCCGCGCATGCAGCCAGGGATCTTGCCGATCTTGGAGTCGAAGTCCGGGTGAATTCATTCGTGACTAATGTCGAGGCCGATGGTGTGCGCGTCGGAGCGGAGACGATTCGGGCGCGCAATGCATTCTGGGCGGCCGGCAATCTCGCGTCACCGGTGGGAAAGTTTCTCGACGCTCCGCTCGACCGGGCCGGAAGAATCCAGGTGAAGCCGGACCTGTCCGTGCCCGACCATCCCGAGGTTTTTGCGATTGGAGATCTCGCCGCACTGACTCAGGATGGGCGGCCTGTTCCCGGCGTCGGTCCGGCCGCAATTCAGGAAGGAAAGTCGGCCGCCAAGAACATCAGGCGCGATTTGAAGGGCAAAGCGCGGAAGGATTTTCGTTATTGGAACAAGGGCGATCTAGCGGTCATCGGGCGGTCGCGTGCGATCGCGGATTTGGGCTGGATAAGGTTTACGGGTCTATTCGCGTGGGTCTTCTGGCTGTTCGTTCACATCATGTATCTCGTCGGGTTTCGCAACCGAGTGCTCGTGCTCCTCGGATGGGCGTACGCTTACTTCACCAATCAGAGTGGTGTGAGGCTGATCACCGACGTCGAGAGATATAAGGCTCCTCCCCTAAAGTGAGCGCGCAGTCCGATCGCCTTGGTCCCGATTGTACGGCGGGATGGGCGACGTCAACTCGCGACGACTGGAGATTGCGTAACGGCGCGTGCGGAGATTGGCTGACGATGTCGCACGACGCTCAGCGCAGCTACGCGCTTTGTCAGGTGAGGATGCGTCGCGAGGATCTCGGCGAATCGAACGAAGAAGCCGGATTCAGTCTCGCGCTGAGCGCCGAATTCCGAGGAGTTGACCTGGTGGTATAAGTCGCGGCCGGCGGCGAGGACCAGCAAGCCGTCGACACCCGCTTCGGGCTCGAGTGCATTTCCGAATCGATCGCACGTGTATTCGCACGCCCGCGAGTAGGCGCTTCCGAGAAATGGGACGGCCATGGCCGGAAACAGAACGCCCCTCCACGTCATGTGCTTCCGCCGGACGTGACCCAGCTCGTGGCCGAGGACGAAGCTGACTGCTCTTTCGCCCTTTTCGTTAGCGAGGGCGAGAATGTCGGAGAACAGGACGACGAAATTGCGGCCGAGAAAATGTGCCGCGAAGGCGTTGAGGACGCCGCCGGCCTGAAGGATGAAAATCGCCGGCGTCTCCTCCATGCCGAGTCGACGGGCGTGGGCATCGGCGAGCGCCATCAACTCGGGGAACTGCGACGGTGAGACGCGAATTCCATTTCCTCGCACGTGACCGATGAACAAGCCGTGCACAATGAGATAGATGAGGCCTATTATGATCGCGTAGAAGATTATGATTCCGGCAAATTCCGCTGAGGTCAGTACGGTTGCGACCAGCACCGCGTAAATGGCGATGCTAAGGACCACGGCGATCCCGAAGTAAAGCCTCTCCTTCGGGTGAACCAGGAGCGAGAGGTCGAGCTCGGGCGAGGCACGGGAATTCGTTTTCATGGCAACTCCTGGTGGTGGGATCAGAAATTTGGTTGTAATGTAGGTGCGATTATGTCTCCTACCGCGAGGTTCGGTCAATGGCCAGCGACGCAGAGGTAGTCAGGGAAGTAGATCCCGCTCCTGCCAAAGCGGGGTTGTGGGAAGATTTCGTGGACATCTTCTATGCGCCGTCGTCGGTCTTTGCGCGAAGGGCTGATGGCAAGTTCGGCCTGCCACTTCTCATCCTCGTGGCTGTCGGAACGGTTTTGTTCTTCCTGACAAAGAATGCGATGGCGCCGATCATGGACGCGGAGTTCGCGAGACAGACGGCGAAAGCGATCGCGAAGAATCCGAACCTGACAGCGGAGCAAATGGCTACGGGGCGCGGGTTCCTGGAGATGTTTGGACCCGTGTTCTTTGCGGTCGGTTTGACGGTGACTGTGTTCGGCACGGGCATCATTCTGTGGCTGGTCGGTAAGCTCTTCGACGCCAAGGAGTCCGTAACGGCCGCGTTCATGATCGCGACCTATGCCGAGATCCCGCGTATCGTGCAGATCCTGACGAATGCGGCGCAGGCTCTCTTTATGAGCCCTGAGAAGCTGAACGGGACGAACGCTGTCGGATTCAACATCGCGCGTTTCATGGATCCGGACCACGCGTCGGCGATGGCGATTGCATTGGGAAGCCGCGTGGATCTTTTCACGATCTGGGTGACGGTGCTGCTTGCGATCGGATTGCACGTGGTCGGGAAAATTCCGAAGCAGCAGGCCGCGATTGCGGCGGCGATAACGTGGGTGGTCGGTGCCCTGCCGGTGGTATTCGGAGCGCTAAGAAGCGGCTGACCACTTTGAGAATATCTGTACAAATGCCCAGGCGCCTGTGAGGCGCCTGGGCATTTCTTTCGGTATGGACCGCCAGCTACACCAGGGTTGACGCCAGCTCGTTTGACTCAGCGGTAGTTGGATCGATGATTGTGGTCACCTCGAGGACGCTGTTCGCTGGAAATCCTCCCCGCTTCGCGTGCTCGCGAATCAGGTCCGCATTCGGTGCGATGTACACGCAGGTGATCTTGTCTCCGGTGACGTAGCTCTGCACCCATTGAATGCTGGGACCGAGGTCCCTGAGCACCGCGCACGATTTCTGGGAGATCGCCGTCAAATCGGCCGGTGAGAGCGCGCCCGCGTTGGGGATCTCGCGCTCGATGATGTACTTCGGCATTGCTGGCCTCCGTTCGGGGTTGAGGTTGGCCAGTGCGCCAACAGGGCGACCTAGCTCGTGCGATCACGATCAGCTCGAAATCGCGTCCACGAGTATGGGGGCGGCTGGTAAAAGGCGCAATCTTGTATGTAGCTGGCAGGATAAGGATGATAGTCGTCATTGTGCATTCCTTGCCTCATCTCGCAGCTTTGCACATAGCTCAATCCGCTCAGTGGGAGATGAATCTGTCATGAAATTGCCACTACCTGGCTGTTGTCTCGTCTCGTTGGCGGCGGTGATGGCTGTCGACGCCTGCTCGGATAACCGCGCGCAGTTGATGGCAGCGAAAGACCCGACCGTCGATTGGGCAGCGTACGCGCGTGACGCGGGCGGGACGAAATACTCTCCCGCCGCGCAGATCACCCGTGACAACGTAAGAAATCTCGTTCCGGTATGGACGTATCGGAGCGGAGACTTCTCGGCGGGCGATGCGATGGCTCGGGACGAGACCACCCCGCTCTTCGTCGACAACACGCTCTATATGTCGACGCCGTTTGGTGGAGTCCGCGCGGTCGACGGTGACACCGGTGAAGAGCTGTGGTCGTTCGACTCGCAGCTCGATCTCTCAGGCGACTACGGCGATTTCACCAATCGCGGCGTTTCGACGTGGGTCGACGCGTCGCGACCGGTGGGCGCACAATGTCATCGCCGGATTTTCGTAGCGTCGGTGGACGCGAGGATCATCGCCCTCGATTCACGCACCGGTAATCCGTGTGACGATTTCGGGACGCATGGGCAGATAATGCTGGGCCGCGGCGTCGTAAATCCGCCTGAGTTCAAGGGTGAATACGCCGTTACATCGCCGCCCGCGATCGTGGACGGACTCGTCGTCGTAGGATCTACTGTTGCAGATGGCCATCGCGCGGAGGCGCCGAGCGGTGTGGTTCGGGCGTTTGATGCTCGGACGGGCGCGCTGAGATGGTCGTGGGATCCGGTTCCGCGGAACGCCGGCGAGCAGGGTTATGACACCTGGAAAGGTCCGAACGCCCATCTGACTGGTGCGGCGAACGCCTGGTCGATAATCAGCGTCGATTCGGCCCGAGATATGGTGTTCGTCCCGACGGGGAGCGCCAGTCCGGATTTCTTCGGCGGTGAGCGGCTCGGGCAGAATCTTTTCGCAAATTCAGTCGTCGCGTTGCGGGCATCGACCGGAAAATTGATCTGGCACTTCCAGACGGTGCACCACGATCTGTGGGATTACGACGTTCCCGCACAACCGATGCTGTTCACTTTGCATCGTGGCGGGCGAGAGATTCCGGCGCTGGCGCAGGCGACAAAGACCGGTTTCCTGTTCGTGCTGAATCGTGAAACGGGGAAGCCACTTTTTCCGGTTGAGGAGCGTCCGGTACCCGCGAGCGATGTTGCGGGTGAGCAAGCGTGGCCAACGCAGCCGTTCCCGACGCTTCCGCGACCGCTCTCCCCACAAAGCTTCGACATCGCTCAAACTTTCGGCACGAGCGACAGCACCCGATCGTGGTGTCGTCAACAGCTTGCCGGCGCTCGGTCGACGGGAATCTTCACGCCGCCGGCGCTCACTCCGACGGTGATCTTTCCCGGAAACATCGGTGGATCGAACTGGAGCGGAGTGGCTTACGATCCGGTGCATCATCTCGCGATCGTTCCGACGAATCGACTCATCACGCTCGTCGAGCTCATTCCCCGTGCGGAGCTCCACGGCAGGGCGATGAGCGGCACGCGGTTCGACGAGTTCGCACCTCAGGCAGGCACTCCCTACGGAATGCGCCGCCGTCATCTGATCGCGCCGAACGGCGCACCATGCAACCCGCCGCCATGGGGAACACTGACGGCGATCGATCTCGAGACGGGCGCGGTAAAGTGGGAGCGTCCATTCGGCCGTATTGGGCCGCTCTCGGACGTGGCCGGCAGCGATAAATGGGGATCGCCGAATCTTGGTGGCGCTATGGTCACCGCCGGCGGACTCGTATTCGCTGGGGGAGCGATTGATCGGAGCCTGCACGCTTTCGACGTCGAGACCGGAAAAGAGCTTTGGACGGCGACGCTTCCAACTGGAGTTCATGGGTCGCCGATGACTTACGTCAGTGCGTCGGGGCGTCAATTCGTCGTCGTAGCGGCAGGCGGTCATAAAGAGCTTCACGCTGCTGCCGGCGAATGGGAAAGGCCCGGTGACTATTTCGTCGCGTTTGCACTTCCTTCGTCGAATGACAAATCGTCCAGACCTTCGCCTGTTGCAGGTGGTCACTACGAGGGCCACATCGTCCTCGATCGCACTCGGCTCGGCCTAAAGTTGGATCTGTCCGTGACGGGCAGCACTGCAGCGGTGACGCTTCAGACTCAAGGCATCGATGTTACAGGTCACGGGAGTGGTCGAGTGAGCGGTGACAGCTTATCGCTCGACGTCGATTGGGTTTTTCCGGCGCAGAAGTGCTCGGGCACGATGCATCTCATCGGCAATACTGCCAATCATGACACCGCAATCATTGGAGATCTAACCTACGTAGACGGCTGCTCCGGTGGAGGAACTAAAGGCGGCTCCTTTGCAATGTGGAAGGGGCAGCGGCGAGAATCGGTGGTCAACAGACAAGTAGCATGCTAATTCGCAGCACGTCATCTCGACGGTGCTACGACGAAAGTCTCGCGATTATTGCGGAACGGGCGCGACTGGCGCAGTAGCCTTCCGCCCATCATCGATGCCGAATCCAAGCATCATCGTGCCGAGCACTAACGCCGCCGATGTGTACATCGGCACGGTGTGGCCAAAGTGATCGTATGAGAATCCAGCCCAGAGAGGAACCAGCACGCGCGATAGTCCGCCGAATGTCTGCTGCACTCCCATGTAGAGGCCGCGCTCCCTGCTCGATATAACCCGCGACAACATCGACGTCACGCACGGAAACGTGAACGCGGTTCCTAGGGGAATGAGCGCCACCACTATCGCGAGACTCACGAATCCGCGCGCCAGCGGCAAAGTCGCCAGGCCCGTCGTCAACAAGCCGAGGCCGATCTTCGACAAGTGCGCCTCGCCATAGCGGTCGACCATCTTGCCGAGTATTCCGGCGCGGGTCACGACCGCGATCGCGCCCACGTATGTGTAGAAGATCCAGATCTTGTCCTTGCCAACACCGAACTGATCAGCGAGAAAAAGGGCGAGAATCGCCATCAATCCCGAAAACGCTCCCATTGCGATCGCGTAAATCCAGATCAACCTCGGCGCCGTCTCGTTGGGATGCGTGACGACACGAGCAATCACCGTCCGCGAAGTGCGTGGCTTGTTGTCGTGCGCCTCAGTCATGTCC